>JAZKYH010000013.1:0-7264 GCA_045612065.1 Bacteroidaceae bacterium | reverse complement strand
AGAAGATTCGGCGTTGAGCTTTTTCATATTTACATAATATTATTCACTATGTAAATATACTAATAATCAGCGGCATAAGCAAATTTTCTTGCTAATATTTCGTTCTAAAATACTGCTAGTTTATAATGCGTTTTCCCTGTTAAATATGCTATTTTGATAAAAAAAGGTAATTAACCAGAAAAACAACCCCAATTTTGCTACTTCAGAGATTGCAATTTTAACGGTTAATGTGGCTTTGCCACGGTTATGGGTTAAAGGTTATAGGTTATGGGGTATAGGTTATGGGGTATGGGTTAAAGATGAACGCGAACACTAAACTCTAAACACTAAACACTACACCCTAAACTCTAAACCCTAAACTCTAAACGATTATAATTACTAATTAAATAAACGCCGCGATGCCTGCCAGCTCCCTCTTTTCGGGAGAGGGCGGGGGGAGAGGCTCTCTCTTTATGAAAAAAGCAACCACCAAGAAGTCAGGCACCATTGCCTACCAACTCTACGAGCGCAACGACCTCACCGGCCGTGCCACCAAGAAGAACCCCGCCATGGGCGTCACCATCGTGGGAAGCGAAGTCATCACCACCAGTAAGCTGGCCGATGCCATCAACCACGCCAGCAGCATCACCCAAGCCGACGTGCTGGCCGTGCTGCAAGCCTTGGGGCAACATCTCACCGATGCCCTCCTCGACGGCAATCGCGTGGAGCTGGATCACCTGGGTACCTTCAGCCTCACCCTCACCTGTGGCAACAAGCGCAAGGAAGACCACATCACCTCCAAGGACATCAGCGTGAGCCGCATCTCCTTCACTCCTTGTGCCAAGTTGCAGCATGCCATGCGCTCAGCCAAGGTCGTTAGCGGAGGCCCCACAGGCACCAAGAAGCTCACCGATGCCCTCATCGAGAAGCGCCTCACGGAGTACTTCGCCACCAACGACAGCATGAGCCGCTCCACCTTCGAGCGCATCTGCGAATGTAGCCGCCACACCGCACTCCTCAAACTCAAGGAACTCGTCAAGGCAGGCAAACTCATCGCCATAGGGCCCAAGAACCAGAGACAGTATATACCGGTTTAGAGTTTAGGGTTTAGAGTTTAGGGTGACCGACACCCCGCAACGGGGGTATCGGTCGTCAGTTCGCTTGTTTACAGATAGTTACAAGCAATTACCGATACCTAGGTCAAAAAAGGAAAAACTAGTTTTCGTTATCGTTATTACGATAACTCCTTTAGGGAGATAAACCTCCCGTCGTCGCAACCGACACTTTCATACCGCATCGGCGTTGAAAAGCCTAGCTTTTCTTCTACCGATACCTAAGCTAAAAAAGGGAAAACTTATTTTTGAAGAGAACGCAAAAAGGAAGCCCCTCATCATCCGAGCAGCAGGATGGTGAGGGGCGATTATTCACGATGCTTATGCTATCGGTAGCAGGGCATGGGAATCCTTATCGTAGGCCACTTGGACGTAGCGTATAGTCTGTGCTCCCGTGTCATTGCTCACGATAGCCGTGAGGTCTATTCCTCGCCGTCCCAATTCACGGATGAGAGCAGCGGAGTAGCATGATCGCTCTGCCGTCCATCCCCGTGAGGAGGCAAGACTGTTAAAGTTAGTTACTAGTTGATGGATTGTTTCGCTTGCGAAACGTGCTTCATAGAAGCCGATACGCTCATTGGCGTAAGCATTTGTCTTTGTCATAATCGGATGTTTTTTGACGTTAATAAATCTGTCCACATCGTAACTTGACCACCGTGGCATCCCTGCTCGGTTGGTGCAGCGCTACACTGCTCTGGATGTTTCGAAGGCAAAAGTAATAAAATTATATGAATAAAATTTCATACAGAGATTTTTTCATAAGTTTTGCCTATCTTTGTTGGGAAAATATGGATTATACTGTTATGGATAAAAAAACATTTATCGAATTATTGAGAGATGCTGTTAGTGGTTTTGACAAAGCAATCAGTACCGAAGATGGGGATTGGGTTGTAAAAGGCTTCATTGATGTGTATAAGAATATATATACAATATCCTCGGACACGAAAGTCATATCTAAAATCATCGAACTGTATATATTCCCAAAAATTTTGGAATTTGCAACAAAGAATGATTTGGAAATTGAATTGACAAAAGCACAAAATTACTATCCCGACATTACATTCAAAGACAAAGAGGGCAATCTCTTTGCTGTAGATTTAAAAAGTAGTTACCGAAAAGATGCTACTCACATAAATGGAATGACATTAGGCGCATTCACTGGATATTTCCGTGAGAGAAACAGTCTAAAGAATATAACCCATCCATATAATAGTTATAAAGCTCATATTGTATTAGGAGTTATTTATGACACTGTTCCTAATATAGACGAAAGAAAATCATATACATTAGACCAAATTGATAAAATCGTTTCTGTTATCAAAAACTTTCAATTCTTTGTACAAGAAAAATGGAAAATAGCTATTGATCGACCAGGAAGTGGTAATACTAAGAATATAGGTTCTGTAAGTAAAATTGACGATTTGGTAAATGGCAATGGAACTTTTTCAGCCTTAGGTGAAGATATGTTTAATGATTATTGGATGTATTATCTTACTGCAGATATGGCAAAGAAAGCCGAATTGCCCAAGCCATATTATACAAACTTATCAGAATACAAACAATTTAAGCATATTGACTAATGGCATCACAATTATCACTTTTTGCTGAATATATCCCTACAGTAGCTAAGTTTCCTACGACTCGTTATCAAGGTAGTAAGCAGAAATTTGTGGATTGGATATGGGAGTGCGTAAAAGACATTTCTTTCCATTCCGCATTAGATGCTTTTGGAGGTACAGGAAGTGTTTCTTTTCGTCTGAAAGAAGAAGGGAAGCAAGTCACTTACAATGATATTCTTCCATTTAATCATATTATTGGCAAAGCTTTAATTGAAAATAGAAAAATATATTTAGATGATTCCGAGGTTGACGTATTATTGAGAAAAGATGAAAGTATAACATATCCCGATTTCATAGAGCGTACATTCAAAGATATATATTTTACGGATGAAGAAAATCGTTGGTTAGACATTGTTTCTACCAATATTCGTCGCATGGATGATTGCTACAAACAATCTATAGCCTATTTTGCTTTGTTTCAATCTTGTATAATAAAACGTCCATACAATCTTTTCCATCGCAAGAATCTCTACGTACGACTACAAGAAGTCGAACGTAGTTTTGGTAATAAAAAAACCTGGGACACTCCATTTGAAGTTCATTTTCGCAAATTTGTAGAAGAAGCGAACAACTCTATTTTTGACAATGGAGAAATATGTCGTTCCATCAATCAAAATGTCTTTGATGTTGAACCTAATTATGATTTCGTCTATATTGACACACCTTATTTGAATGAAAAAGGCATAGGTGTGGATTATGCAGACTTCTATCATTTTCTTAATGGCCTTGTTGATTACGACAATTGGAATGATCGTATTGATTACAAAAGCAAGCACTTCAGATTACTTCGACAACCGAATGTATGGAATGACTCAGAAACCATACATCAAGCGTTCGAGAAACTATTCGCCCAATTTCGTCATTCTACAATGGCAATATCTTATCGTTCGAATGGTATTCCAACAATTGATGAATTAGTTTGTATCTTAGAACGATTGGGCAAAAAGGTCAGAATACATCAAAGCAACAATATGAAGTATGTGTTGAGTACCAAGGAATCTCAAGAAGTGTTGATTGTGGCGTATTGATTAATTTTTCCCTCACCAAGGCCTTATGCATTAACAAATTCGCTGTAACGAAGTTATATTTGCGATAGATACTTCATAGTATAGATTATGATAGACAAGAAGAAAATCATAACTCGTTTACAGGTAATAAGTTCTTACTATTCTTTTGGGAGAATTTTAGGATATCTTAAATTTCGAGAATATGGGAGTCCTTTAGAACATCAAGAAAGAAGTCTATTGCCAGATTCCGAAAGATTAATTAGCACAGAATTTGCATTTCTTGCAGGAATGTGGATTAGCAATGTTGATATATCTAAAAACTGGCCTGTTGAAGATGATTATTTGTATATCGAAGAAGTGTGTATATTGATTGGAGATTTACATCAATGTTATAAGCCTACCTTAGAGAGCCCTTTTCATGAACAGTTAAAAGAAATTACTTTTTACGAAGGTGATTCTGGATATTTTTGGCAATTCTTGGATTTTGCTCCAAAGAAATATGATAACGAACAGTTTCGAATATATTTATTGGAAAACCACCATTATGATGTTAATTTTCTACGAAGCACCTTTGAAAAGATAGGAAATCAGATGAGCAAGCAAATCCATGAAAGGATTGCAAAGAAACAAAAAAGACATGAATACTTCTCTTATATTAATGCGCATACGATTTCACCTAAAGTTGTGCAGAGAATTTTTAATGAATCAGAACAAAATATTATTCGTTCTCTTTCCATAAAACTAGGTGAAAAACAAGAAAATACCATTACAGATATTGCAGATAGAAACATCTTTGTTCAATATCCAATAATAGAGTTACCACATAATAAAGGTTATTTCATTGTCGAGCCTTTGACATTATCCATGGCAATGAACGAAACGCCTTTTTATTGGATTATGGATTCAAAATTATTTAACAAGAAAATAGTAGGAAGTATACGAGGCGCAACAGCTGAAAATATCGTCTATAACATTACCTGTAAGAAATTTACAGAAAAACAGATATTCAAAAATGTTCTAATTAGGAAAACGAAATCTTCTAATACGATAACTGATATAGATATTCTTGTCATCTCTAAAAACATCTATTTGGTTTTTCAAGTAAAAAGTAAGCGATTGACAGAATTATCTAGGCAAGGCGATTGGGAGGCCATAAAAAAAGATTTTAACGAAGCTGTTTTTAACGCATATAACCAAGGATGCCTTTGTATTAATTGTCTTAAAAATGCACAACACTATTATTCGCTTAAGAAAAAGAATATTGAAACAAATGACAAAACTGTTTTCATAAATATATGTGTGACATTAGATCAATATCCGACCATATCATCCATAAGTCTATACAAATCTTTTGAAATTGAAAAATGTGGCATTCCATTATTAGCAATGTCCATTTACGACTTAGATTTAATCTTTGAATTATTATCTGATGATGAAATACTTGATTACTTTAAATTTCGTTCTGATTGTGCTCAATCTAAAATCTATGGTATAACAGAAGTGTATTATTTAGGTGCATATATACATTATTGTATTTATGGACAATGGTATGCTGATAATAGTTATAAAATACCAAGAGAATATGCCATTTTTATTGACTATATAGTTGAAACTGCTCGAAGTCATAAGATTCAAGTAAAATCAATAAATGATATAGAAGTTTTGTTAAGTAAATTTCCACCTCGTCCCATGACTAGCGAATAATAGCAATATCCAATGACTGAAGCCAAAGAAGAATCGGATATTCTGCCCCTATTACAAATTCAACAAAATGTTTTTCCCCTCTGAGGAGAAGGTTAATAACTTCATTCGCTTTAATGTAGAAGAGACGAAACAAAAGGGAAAGAAGGGGCCTGTGCGCAGCTACTTTCGTAAGGCGTGTGGAGGTTGGCGTCCAACTTCTGCCCCTTATGTTCGGTGCATCAAACGCAAAGGAAAACTTAAGGAGTGTAAGAGGGGGAGGAATAAAAAAACATATATGATCGGAAAACACATCGCAAAGTGGTAGAAGAGACAGTTGGAGAGGTCTGGACTGCATATCAAATACAGGGGAAAAGAGATTCATACAAGAACATAAGAATTTGTTTCAATAATACAGATTTCATTTCCTCCTTCCAAAAGAATTTCGTACCGTTTGTCAACGGAGTTAGAAGCCTCCCGGCTTTTAGCCCATTCACAAAAAAACATCGAAGACAGAGAGGAGCCACGTGCGGTTCCTCTCACATTTAATCACTCCATACATTCCTTCATAATCCGCAAGGAATCCTTTTTATATTCCCTACGATTATACTTTTCTCCACGGCAAAGGCAGCAGCTACACGGAGTGCTCATCGATCTGTAATGGTAGTTCCAACGCAGCTTGGTCAGTTCGAACCAACATTAATGACATGATGTGAGTAACATGGTTGAATGCTTTTGCGAGAGGTAGTCAAACAAAAAAGAGACACCCCCGAAAGGATGTCTCTATATAAAGCATTAGCTATTAACCAATTACTTGTTGAGTGCCTGAGCTACGTCAACGGCGCAAGCTACTGTGCAACCTACCATCGGGTTGTTACCGATACCGAGGAAGCCCATCATCTCTACGTGAGCGGGCACTGAAGATGAACCTGCGAACTGAGCGTCAGAGTGCATACGACCCATGGTGTCGGTCATACCGTATGAAGCGGGACCTGCAGCCATGTTGTCGGGGTGGAGGGTACGACCGGTACCACCACCTGAAGCTACTGAGAAGTAGGGCTTGCCTGCGAGCACGCGCTCCTTCTTATATGTACCTGCAGTGGGGTGCTGGAAACGTGTGGGGTTGGTAGAGTTACCAGTGATTGATACGTCTACGCCTTCCTTCCACATGATAGCTACGCCTTCGCGTACGTCGTCGGCACCATAGCAGTTAACCTTTGCACGGGGACCGTCAGAGTAAGCGATGCGCTGTACTTCCTTGAGCTCGCCAGTGTAGTAGTCGAACTCGGTCTGTACGTAGGTAAAACCGTTGATACGTGCGATGATCTGTGCAGCGTCCTTACCGAGACCGTTGAGGATTACGCGGAGGGGCTCCTTACGTACCTTGTCGGCCTTAGCAGCGATCTTGATAGCACCCTCAGCAGCTGCGAATGACTCGTGACCAGCGAGGAATGCGAAGCACTTTGTCTCCTCACGGAGCAACATTGCAGCGAGGTTACCGTGGCCGATACCTACCTTACGGTCGTCAGCTACTGAACCGGGGATACAGAATGCCTGGAGACCGATGCCGATAGCCTCAGCAGCCTCAGCAGCTGTCTTTACGCCCTTCTTGATAGCGATAGCGCAACCTACAACGTAGGCCCACTTAGCGTTCTCAAAGCAGATGGGCTGTGTCTCCTCACATGCCAAATAAGGATCAAGACCATATTGGTCGCAAATCTCGTTGGCCTCCTCAATTGACTTGATACCGTACTCGTTCAATGCAGCGAGAATCTGATTGATACGACGGTCTTGGCTCTCGAATTTTACTTCTCTAATCATAGTTCTTTCCTCCTTATTATTATTCGTGACGTGGATCAATGTGTTT
>JAZKYH010000012.1:0-23101 GCA_045612065.1 Bacteroidaceae bacterium | reverse complement strand
GTAGTTTGAGTACAATATAGCAGCCAACCAACACTATTGGAAGATATGCCAATTTTATAGATAGCATCTCACAAATTCGAAAAGCAACCAACGATGCCAATAGCACCGAGACTAATTCTATTGTCAACTTTTGCAGTGTATATTGTTTCTTACTCATACCTATTTTTGTTTATTTCACATGCAAAGGTATAGATAATTTTCGTAAATAACGAAAGACAAAAATAGGCTAACAGTCTTGTTAATCAGGAGTATGGGAAGCCAAAGGAAAAGAAAGAAAACAAGTGAAAAAGAAATCATAAGAAAATGATAACAACTGAAAAGAAATCAAACAAAATTCAGCACAAGTTAAAGTTTGTTAAATATTGAAAACTAGAAATTTTTGGCTCAAATCACAATGTTTTTTGTGACTTTTTAATGGATTTGTATTATATAAACAGCGTTGGCAAAGTACAAAGAAGTTTAGCTATAAGTGGTAAAAAAATATGGGTTATAGCTCAACTATTCATAGCAAATCAATGGTGGATATGGGTACTTTTACAGAGTACTTATTATTAGTATCTATAAATATTTACGATTTACAGATAATATTTGTATTTTTGCACTAAACGCAAAGAAGTTGCATCATGAGCAAGGAAGATATAAACAGATTGAAAGTAGTTTTGGTAGAGAAGAAACGTACAGCAAAGTGGTTAGCAGAGCAAGTAAATCGTGATCCTGCCACCGTATCTAAGTGGTGTACAAATACAGTACAACCAACACTTGACACATTACGTCAAGTGGCAGATTTGCTTGACGTGGACATTAAGGAACTACTTTATTCATCAAAATAAGAGTGAATGGTATGATTGAAACTATAGCTACTTCTATTGGCTCTTTTGCAGTCAATACAGTTAAGGAATATGCTTTCACTAAAATACTGGACGTTATTTGGGCAAAAATCACTCCAGGGAATGATATAGAGAAGGCTGTAAATAACGCATTTAACAAGAGTTTGAAAAAAGTATTCCCAGACAAAGACTATAGAACAGTTGTTACTGAGGACTTCAAGAGGGATCTTGAAAAAATGATTGTTAGTCCCAACACTTGGCAATCGACCGAAAACAATGAGCATAATCAAATATACACATTGTTCATGCAATATTTATCAGAATCTTCACCACATGCATTTTCATACATCGTTGAACTAAAGGCGGAAGCAAGATATAACAATATGCTTCAGTTACTCAATGTAGCCATTGGTGGTCATAATGTTTCTGCTGAACTTATTGATAATCTTACTTCACAGGGGATTGCACCTTTATTAGAGGAACTTAAAGTTAAATCTGCTCTAAGAATTATTAGCGAAATTGAGAATAGTAGTTCTGACCTGCTAGAGCATAACAAAAATGTCTATTCTAAACTTCTATTGTATAAAGGTCGCTGTCTTCAATTCTCCAATTTAAAAGAGGCTTGTAATTGTTATGAAAAAGCCTATAAATTGAACCCCGGCAATAAAGAAATAACAGAGGCTAAGATCATTTCCTTGTTAGCAAAAGCTGAGGTTAAAGAAGTTAAAACAATTTCACAAAAGTTATCCGTTGATAATAAATATCGGATTCTTGCCGACATTATTATTTCGGATAATATTAAAGAGTCATATCTAAATGCTCCTGAGGTATTGCGTTCAGATCTTGGATTCAGGTACCTTGTAGCAGAGAGAATTATTAATAAGATAGATACCATTGATTTCTTATTTGACGATTCTGTCGACTATACTCAGTCATTGCCTTTAAATCTTACATACTCGAATTTATCTATCTGGTCCTTCATAATGGGATTTTATCGTACATTGGATGCCCAAAAGGGGATAAAGTTTTATAGAGAGCTGTACTCTGACCTTGACACCAAGGGTGTTAAAGTGGCAGAACAATTTATTAATCACTTAGAGAAGACTGAAATTCAAGAAAACTTCCAGATTGTTTTCTTGTTATATTATTACTGGAAATACATGCTTGAAGGAGGTAAGAAATGGATAGATCTTTATCAACAAATTTTACGAGAAAAACAAACGAAAGAAGGATATGTATTTTCCTTATTTGAGGCAAACATGCTCCAAATGGAAAATCGATTTGAAGAAGCTTTTACGGCTGCATTAGCTACTGCATATGATGATCCTTCCTCTGTTTGCTGTTTTATGTGCGTTATGAGCATGAAATCGTCAAACATGGAGTATGTAAAATGGATACTTGAGGACTTTACATCAAGATCCACAAAAATTAATGATACATGCTGTAGTTTTTTGGCGCAAGTACTGAACAACAAAGTGTCTTCAGACATCAAGGCTTTGCTCCAAAATGTGATGTTTGAACATGAAATAGCAAAAGATATTACTCTTTTGTTACTTGGCATAGGAAACTGTGATATTCTTTCACGTATTAAAAATCAGACAACAGACATACCTGATGAATTAATTCCATTTGCAGCAATTGCGCTCTCTAAAAATAATGAAAAAGAATATGCTTTTGAGATATTGAATGCACGGGTCGACAATGGTATAAATGATTTTAGACGTTATACGTTTTTGAAAATTCTTTCAGAAAATCCTCTTCATTATAGGGAACTTTATAAAATCTTAAAAGACAATCGTGCCGCTCGAGAAATCAACGATTTCGATTTGCTTACGAAGGAATATGAACTAGCCAATAGATTGTTGGACTATGATAATGCATTTCAGGTAATCTCTATCTTATATGAGCAGTATCCTGATAATGAAAGTGTTTTCGTAAACTATACGCTATCTTTGCAGCATGTCAAGAGTCCACTGTTAGATGTACAGAAAGACAAAGTATTCGGTTTTACCTATTCTAATGACACGTCAGTACGTCTTATTTATCAAGCCTATGCGTCAGCTGGTTCAATAGAATTTGCAATAGAATTTTTATATCAGCAAACAATCAGTCGAAACACAGAGTTCTTGCGTAATTTCTACCAAATAGAAGCGACTCAAGGGTTTATCAAACAGATATCTCACATTGAGTGCGATGTTGTATCGGATGGTTGTTGCGTGGATTTTATCAAAAATGGTGAAAAAACTAGGGCAATTATAAATCATGACAATGAATTTAGTCATCTTTTGGGATTTAAGAAAGGTTCTGAATTTAGTATAAAACAAGATGATGGTTTTGATACTTATATAATTGAACATGTTTGGAACAAGTATTTCGCATTATCTTCAGAGATATTCAAGGAGATTATGTTATCTGGTGGCAATTCTGTCTTTCGACCTATTCAGATAGACATGGAACATCCATGGGAAAGTCTTATAAAAGAGTTAGAGAAAATTGATCCAGATGCAAAGAACCGACATCAACGTTATATAGATTCGGTTGCCGCATATGAAAATGGAACAATGGGCTTATGTCAATTGGTAAGTGAAAATGATCTGTTGGGAGATTATTATTCCAAACTATTCGGTTCTTTTAAGATATACGTACCTTCGTGTACACAACTATTAATTCATCTACGTAGGGTGAACTACGGCAACTCTCGTTTTGTGTTAGAAATCACCTCACTGCTTACGCTATTTGAATATTCCACTAAATATAACATCAAATTTAACCAAAGACAAAAATTCTTGTTAGCAAAAAGCGTACGTGAACTTGTAAACAATAACATCTGCCAATATGGAAGTTTGGGATATACAAACATCTACAACATCTATGAAAATAAATCGATTAAGCGATATGCTGATGATCCAATAGAAGACGCAAAACAAAGACTACAAAATTTGTTATTGTGGATAGACACAAATTGCGAAGTTGTAATGGTAGATGCTTCACTTAGTATTGACGATGGGAATCAACTACAATCTTCTAGAATAATGTTGGATACCCTTTGTCTTCTTACAAACGGAAATACTATTCTTATTACTGAAGACGTCTTTTTAGGAGCTCTTCCCCAGTTGCATCTTCCGATTATGACTGTTGAAGCTTTTATCCAAAGTTCAACAAATTCGAATGAACGTATCAGATTATCTCGATTCCTTGCTGAATCAAGACATATTGGAGTTACAATTGATAAGGATTTTGTAATTGAACAATATCGGAAATATCAAGATAAGAAACCGAATGTATATCTGAATGTATTAGAAACCATGTCTGTTAACCCATTCATGTTCTCTGTAGCAGTGAACGCTTCATTAGAATTAGCCCAGACTCCGCTCATAACAACTCAAATAACCGTAACTATAACCAATATGCTAGCTATGGCTATGAAACCACTCCCTCAAGATTTTTTCGATAGATCCTGGGATGAGACGGAAGCCTATCTTGATATTATACCGACACCAGCAACGAAATTATTAAAGAAGTGCCTAATAAGTGCAAGAAAGATAGTCGGGTTATGAAATGGAAGAATATCATATGGACACCTCCCTATTTAGGTCAAAAGATGACATCCAAGATGCTTTTGATGAATTTTAGAAACCATATTTGTACCATATGAAACTTATATAATTGATACACAATAGTGTTTACCTTCGAGGAAGTTAAATAAGGCGAATAGATAAAGATATTCAGCACTAAAAAATAGCGTGTAGCTCACTGAGTTACACGCTATTTTTATTAGCAATTATTCATATTATCCAAAACATAGTTTGACATCATACACCTACCCATTCAGCACCGACACCAGATAGTCACACTTCTGCTTGTCGCCCAGGGTCTTGCCTTTGTCGCAGGAGAGTTTCACGCAGGGGTGCCATTCGCGCGACTCGGTGATGCGGCCACGAACGAGCTTGAGGACGATGTTCATGGGCGAGCAGCCCGTCACATCGCAGGTAAGGAAGGTACCTACACCATAGCTATCCATAATCTTGCCCTCGCAGTAGCGGTGTATCTCCACAGCGCGGGCTATGTCAAGTCCATTACTGAAGACGGCCTGCTTGGTCATAGGGTCTATGCCCAGCTGCTTATACTTGGCCACGATGAGGTCTACCTGCTCCTCCTCTACTCCACTGTCGATGCGCAGTCCTGAGAAGGTCATGGCCATGCGCTTGGAGAGGTTGTTGAAGAACACACGGTCGCCAAAACAGTCGTAGAGGAAGATACCAACGTTGCCGTCGTAGACCTCGGACCACTTGTTCATCACGTTGTAGTTGCACTCGATGACACCGCTCACAATCTCCTCGAACGAGATGCACTGGTGAGACATGGTGCCGAGGCAGGGGATGCCTTTCTTCATGGCAAAGTAGACGTTCGACGTACCGGTAAACCGTCCGCAGCGCCCCTCGGTCTCGTTACACACCTCGCGGTAGGATTGTATCAAGGCATCTATCACACGCTCCTGATGAGCAAAGGAGAAGCGGCGGCGGGTGCCCATATCACCTAAGGTGAGACCACCATGCCATATCTGACGTCCTTTGTCGAGGCTTCTGGCATACTCGACATCAGCATCGTACTTCTCGGCGTCGCCGTTCAAGATGTGCATGAGTTCCGATATGGTAGCCAGGATGGGCATCTCCCAGATAATGGTAGACCACCACTTGCCCTTGACGCGGATGTCGAGGTGACCCTCCTCATCCTGACTGATGGAGAGTTCTGCCGGATTGAAACGGAAACCGTGCAGGAAGACATTGACAAACCAGTAAGGAAGGAAGGGAAAGCTGCGGGTCATATACTCTCGTTCCTCATCGGTGATGGTCAGCTCTGCCAAGTGTTCCATCTGTTCGCGCAGGAGGACATCGAAGCCCTTTGGGTAACAGGTGCGGTTACGGTCGAAGAAAACATACTCGGTCTCAGCACGGGGGTATTTCTGCAGCACGTAGTACATGCAGGTGAAGGTGTAGAGATCGTTGTCGGTAAAATGATTGATAATTTGCTTCATGGCGGATTCGTTACACGAAATAGTTTTCAGAAAGCAAAAGTAATAAGAATCTGTGAGAAAACTACCGAGCGACAAAGAATATTGTAAAAAAAAGCAAAGCCGTAGCAACTGCTACGGCTTTGCTCTTGTGTAATATAATAAGACTGAAAAGCTTACTTTATCAGGTAGCGGTCGCCCGTCTCCTTCACTACTCTGCGGTTGAAATGCTCGGGATAACCGGGACGCACGGGTGATGCGCCATATCCTGTCTCGGTACGCTTGAATGTGCCATCCTCTTCCGTAGGCTTCACCACGAGGTCATTGTGCTTCACGATGAGGAACTTCGCAAGGTGGCCCCAAGCCTCCATGGTAGACATGGCCATTTGGCCTGTATACTTCGTGAGCATGGCCACCGCTTTGGCGGGCTCTTCCTCATAAAGCTTGAGCGCCTTGGCTTCAACAGAGGGCTGATTCTTCTCGAAAGCATCCTCAGCATCCTTCTGTGCCTTCTTGAGGTCGCCGATGAGGGCCGAGTAGCGGGGATATACCATGTTTGACACCATGTTGAAGAGCCAGAACGAAGACTTCTCCGAGAAGGTCACTGCATCGGCCGTTGCCACATCATAGCACTCGGGCACCTCGTTGGTGCAGCAATATACGGGAGTGAACACAGCCATATTGGCATCATCGGTACCGAACCACAGCACGCCACCCACCGCATTGGGAAGCCAGCTACGCATCTGCGACACGAAGGTGAAGGCCGTTTGCTGTGTCGAGATGGGGCGCTCGTTGAAATACTCCACGCCATCGACCTTGAAACTTAGGGGCGAGGGGCGATAGGGCATCGACCAAGGGCCAGCACCGAGGTCCTGGGTGATATCGAGCGGAGTGCCCTCATAGTGGTCGCGCATGGCATTCTGCACGTCGCGCACCGACACCTTCTGCTTGGGTTTCACGAAGAGTGGCATGGGAGTAGCCGAAGCGTCACCCATAGCCCAGGGAAGGTAGGCGTTCATGTCGAGGTCGGCATACATGTTGAAGTAGCTCCACACGCGTGCATCGCAATAGCGGAGGCCGCTGAAGTCGGCAGGGCAGTAGGCAGCAGCAAAATCGAAGTCCTTGTCCTTTCCATCAAAGTAGCCCATCTCGCGAGCAAACTTGATGACATCCTTCGAGTAGATGCAGTTCTTCTTGTCCTTCAAGGGAAACTGGCGTATGCGTGCCTGGTTGGCTTGAGCCGAGATGCAGTCATCGGGTACGCGGATGGCCACCCACACGGCACCCTTGCGTCCGGGGCCCTTACCAATCATCTCCATGATCCACACCTCGTTGGGGTCGGCAATGGTGAAGCTCTCGCCACTGCTATAGTAGCCATACTCCTCCACGAGCGAGGTCATCACGTCGATGGCCTCACGAGCAGTCTTCGCACGCTGCAAGGCGATGTAGATGAGGCTACCATAGTCGATGATACCCTCTTCGTTGACCAGCTCCTCGCGACCGCCGAAGGTTGTCTCGGCAATGGTCAGCTGATGCTCATTGATGTTACCCACCACGTTGTAGGTCTGTCTTGCCTCGGCAATGCGTCCGAGGAACTTGCCCGAATCCCAGTCATACACCTCGCGCATGGCACCCTCGGGATGTGTTGCCGCGGGATAATGGCAAAGGTAACCATACATGCCGTAAGAGTCGGCCGAATAACTCACAATCACAGACCCATCTGCCGATGCGGCCTTACCTACGATGAGGTTCGTGCACGCCAAGCTGCTGGTGATAGCGGCAAACAATGTCACTGTGGTCATAAATAACTTTTTCATTCTCTTTGTTTTTTATTGTTTATATTTATTGTCAATGATTAACGATGTAAAGATAATAAAATCTTTGTGTAGAAAGTGCCATTCCTCCAAACTTTTTGTACAGATATGACAAAACATTCCCAATTCCACAAAAAAACTCTCCTCAATTTGTAGAAATGAGTCTTTTTTTCTTACTTTGCCCATACGAAACCAACTTAAACAATCATACACATGAAGAGACACTTTTTGCTTTCGTTATTAGCGACGACGTATCTTGCCGTATCGGCACAGCAGAGTGATGTAGAGGTGAAGACAGGCGCCTACAAGCCCGAATGGGAATCACTGAGTCAGTGGGAATGCCCTGAATGGTTTATGGATGCCAAGTTTGGCATTTGGGCACACTGGGGTCCCCAATGCCATGCCGAAGCGGGCGACTGGTATGCCCGATTTATGTACTATGCTGGCACAGGAGCTTACAACTGGCACCTGCAACACTTTGGAAACCCCTCAGAATTTGGACTTAAGGAGTTATGTAACGATTGGAAGGCACAGAACTGGAATCCCGAGAAGCTCATCGCACTATACAAGAGCGTGGGGGCACGCTACTTCATGGCATTGGGTAACCACCACGACAACTTCGACCTGTGGGATAGTCCCTATCAGGAGTGGAACTCGGTAAACATGGGACCCAAGCGCGACCTGCTGGGCGAGTGGAGCGAGGCTTGCAAGAAGTATGACCTCCCTCTCGGTGTCAGCATACATGCCAGCCATGCATGGACATGGCTGGAACCTTCGCAAAGCTACGATGGCAATCTCACCAAAGAGGATGGTTACAAACTCAATGCCGATGGCACAGAGAAGTGGTGGAAGGGCTACGACCCACAGGAGCTGTATGCACAGAACCATGCACACAGTACAGGATGGGCCGAGTCGGGTACCATACATAGCCAATGGGACTGGGGTAACGGAGCATCACTACCCTCGCAGGCATACAAGCAGAAGTTCCTCAACAGAACGTTGCAGTGCATCAATGACTATCAGCCCGACATGATTTACTTTGACGACACCGCCATGCCCTTCTACGGATGCGATGACAATATCGGCCAAAATATCCTGGCTCACTATTACAACACCAGTTCTGAACTGAACGGTGGCACTCCCCAGGTACTGGTAACGGGTAAGCAACTCAACGAATCCCAGAAGGGCTACATGCTGTGGGATGTGGAGCGCGGTATCCCCGACCGCATGCAAGAGAAGTATTGGCAGACCTGTACCTGCATCGGCAGTTGGCACTACGAACAAAGTGTGTACAACAACAATGGTTACAAGAGTGCAGCCCAAGTGGTGCGCATGCTCGTGGACATTGTTTCGAAGAATGGTAATCTGCTACTCTCAGTGCCTATCCGCAGCGATGGCACCATCGACGACAAAGAGGAGAAAATACTTGCCGACATCAAGGCATGGATGGATATCAATAGCGAGTCAATCTATGGAACTCGAGTGTGGAAAACCTTCGGCGAAGGTCCCTTGGCCGAGGCGAGCAACCCCATGAATGCACAGGGATTCAACGAAGGACAGTCATACTCATCACGAGATGTGCGCTACGTGCAGAAAGATGGCAAGGTGTATGCCACCATCATGGCATGGCCCACAAGCAAAGAGTTCTCGTTCGAGAGTTTCTCCATCATGTCAAAATATTATAGTGGAAAGGTGACTGACGTTGAGCTCCTCGGCTCTGGTAAGGTAGCCTACACACAGGGAGTGAAGGGACTCACCGTGACACTGCCCACCACAAAACCCAATGCCATAGCACCCGTGTTTGCCATTACCATAGAGGAGGATGGATACACCGCACATGAGGAATTACAAGCTGTGATTGCCAGCGTGGAGGATTATGCCAAGACAGCAGGTGAGGTGACCAGTAAAGTCAACACAGGAAAGCCCAATCCCACAATGTTGGCCACACTGAACAAGGCAATCTCAACAGCCAAAGAAGTTACAGCAGACGAAGCCGACGTGGTCATCAACAAAGCCAAGGAGGCATTGCTTACCGCTTATGAAGATTTCAAGACCAATGGTATTAATAAAGGTGGTAAGCTCGAAGGGCACTACACAGCAGACCTCACCACACAGTACCTCATCGAAGCAAGCAATTTCACCCGTAGCGCAGGAGGCACACAGCGCTTTGGCAAGCCCAAGAACTGGACGGTGGAGAACTTCAACATCCCCAATGGCGGCGATGGCACCAAGCAGGGACTCGATAAGTACTCAGGACGCGATGCACTGATGTTGGGTGTATGGAACGATGCCTCAAGCAACCAATCAGGAGATCTCGCCAATGCACGCATCTACCGCAAAGTACGCCTTCCCAAGGGAGTATACTATTTTGGAGCAGGGTATAACACCCACTATAGCATCGGTGCTGACGCCTACATGTTCGTGTCAAGCACATTGTACAACACCGCTGACATACCTTCAAAAGCCATCGCCCACTATGGTATCGCAGACGTAACAGAAGACCTCCAATTGTGTGGACTCACCTTCGAACTGGAGAAAGAGCAAGATGTATATATCGGATTCCAAGTAGACCTAAAGAATGGCTCGGCCACTCAGGAGTTCCGCGCTGAAAAGGTGGCACTCTATGCCCTTCCCAGTGACGGACTTGCAGGGTTCCTCGAAAGTATCGGACAAACACTCGCAAGCTACGAGACCCTCGTGGGCGACAACACCGGATACTATAGCCGAGTGGCTTGGGAAGAGATAAAGACGAAATGCGACGAGTGGAACGCACTCGTGGGCACCCTTACTTCCGAAGAGGAGCAGGAGATTTACAATCAAGCGAACGAGGCATGGGAAACTTATCTGGCCAATGCGATTGTCGTGGGCGGAGCTCCCGCCAACATGCCTGCCGATGATCTCACAACAGAGATTCTGAAAGGAAACAAGAACTTTGCACGCACCGAGGCGACCAAGAATAGCGGTCGCTTCGGTGCTCCGCTTCATTGGACCGTGGAGAACTATGGTTTCGGAACACAAGCGGGTCTCGATAACTACTCGGGAACAGATTGTTTGCACCTCGAGGTATGGTGGAATGCCAATCAGTTTACGGAGAATGGCTATGACATCACCGCCACGCGCATCTATCAGTTAGTGGAACTCACTGCCGGACTCTACTACTTTGGTGCCACCTATGATCCTGCCGACTACAATGACAACATGTATATCATGGCAACCTCGGCACTGACCTCCACAGCCAATATTCCCACTCAGAGTATTGCTTACGAGAAGGTGACTATCGCGGGAGCCGATAAGCCCATGCGTGGCATTACCTTTCGCCTCGAAGAGGAGCAGCTGGTATATTTAGGTTTCCAAGCCGACCTCTCCAGCTCTGCCACCACTAATCTGCGTGTAAGCGAGGTGAAACTTTTGAAATATAGTGAGATGACCTACAGTCGTCTGGAAAGCCTCATTGCCGAAGTGACCGAAGGGATAGCCCGACTGAAAGTGAACAATAACACGGGATACTATAGTGTTGAGGCCTATGAGCTCGTGGTTGACAATATGGATGAAGCTAAGCTGTTGGACAAGAAGAGCTCTGTAGAGTCGCTCACCGCAGCTTACGAGGCGCTGTCAAAAGCCTACAATGACCTCATCAACAATGGCCGCAATAAAGGTGGCGTTTATGACGCTACAGATGCAACAGACATCACAGAACAGTACCTCATAGAGGAAAGTAACTTTACCCGCGTTTCAGGTGGCACCGATCGCTTCGGATCACCCCAATATTGGACGGTAGAGAATTATAACATTCGCTCTAACACGGAGGGCGTACGTGGCGGTCTCGACAGATGGCCAGGTACAGACCACCTTACCCTCGGTGTGTGGGATGACAAGCAGAATGCCTCAGCAGAAGTCGATATTACCAATACTCGTGTGTATCGCCTTGTAGAGCTCCCCGCAGGTAGCTATTTCTTTGGTGCTACCTATAACACCATCTACAATTTAGGTGAATCGTATGTATTTGCCTCTACAGAGACACTCACAACAAGCAACATTCCGACCGAAGCTATTGCCTATATGCGCATCCAAGAGTGTACCTCTGATGGTCAGTTCTGGGGGATTCGTTTCACCCTTGATGAGCCTCAAGCCATTCTTCTTGGATGGCAAGCCGACTTGCTCAACAGCTCTAATACGCAGGAGTTCCGCGTGGCAAAGGTGAAGTTGGCAACATACACCGATTTGGATACCGACATTGAGTGTATAGAACAAAGCGGGCAGGAGACTCCTCTTACCATCCATACAATCCAAGGAGTGCGCATAAATGCTCCGTTATCAACACTCTCACGAGGCGTCTATATCGTGAATGGCAAAAAAGTCATTTTCTAAGGTGTTCATCAATAGTCGTGTGGTGTAGCATTAAAGGGTATGAGAAGATACTTAATTGGTTACGACATAGGAAGTTCGTCAGTCAAGGCGAGTCTCGTGGATGCTGAGAGCGGGCGATGCGTGGCGTCGGCCTTCTACCCCAAGAAGGAGGCACCCATCATCGCACTGCAGCCCGGATGGGCCGAACAGGAGCCCGACAATTGGTGGCAATATTTGAAGGAGGCCACGGCCGACATTATGCGTACTGCGCAAGCGAAGGGCGATGAGGTGGCAGCTATTGGCATATCGTATCAGATGCACGGATTGGTTTGTGTCGACAAGCAGGGTCACGCATTGCGTCCTGCCATTATCTGGTGCGACTCACGTGCAGTTCCCTATGGCGAACGTGCCCTATCCGCTATAGGCAAGGAGCGCTGTCTTAGCCACTTGCTCAACTCTCCAGGAAACTTCACCGCATCGAAACTGGCATGGGTAAAGGAGAACGAGCCTCAAATATATGAGCACATCGATAAGGTGATGCTCCCTGGTGATTACATCGCTCTGCGCCTCACAGGCGAGGCGTGCACTACGGTGTCGGGACTTTCGGAAGGTATCTTTTGGGACTTCTGTGAGAACAGTCTTTCAGCCGACGTGATGCAACACTTTGGATTTGACTCCTCAATGATCCCCACCCTACTCCCCACCTTCGCTCCGCAGGGAGAGATGACCACTGCCGCTGCTGCCGAGTTGGGATTAGCAGCGGGTATTCCTGTGACCTATCGCGCGGGCGACCAACCCAACAATGCGCTATCCTTGGGAGTATTTGAACCGGGAGAGATTGCTTCAACAGCAGGAACCTCGGGAGTGGTTTATGGCGTGATGGATAATGTTGCATACGACTCCCAATCACGCGTGAACACCTTTGCCCATGTCAATCATACAGCAAAGCAAACCCGCCTTGGCTCACTCTTATGCATCAATGGCACGGGTATCTTGAACTCGTGGTTGAGACACAACATGTTAGCCGACACGCTTTCCTATGATGAGATGAACGATGTGGCAGCTTCGGTTCCTATCGGAGCAGAGGGGCTCTCAATACTTCCCTTCGGCAATGGTGCCGAGCGCGTGCTCGAAAACCATGCGCCGGGATGTAGCCTACACGGACTCAACTTCAACACACACCATCGTGCCCACATACTGCGTGCTGCCCAAGAGGGTATCGCCTTCGCCTTCAAATATGGCATAGAGGTGATGGAGCAAATGGGTATGGCAGTGAAATGCATCCATGCAGGGCATGCCAATATGTATCTGAGTCCTCTCTTTCGTCAGACCTTAGCCAATATCACTGGTGCTTCCATTAACCTATACGACACAGATGGATCCGTGGGGGCAGCTCGAGGTGCGGGAATAGGCATGGGCCTATACCGCGATCATAATGAGGCTTTCTCATCTCTACAGCAAGTGGAGACCATAGTTCCTCATGAGGTAGATATGGAAGCTACAGCAGAGGCCTATGAGAGATGGAAAGAAAGAGTGGAGAAGTGAAAAACAAATTTCCTAAACTATCCGGATAAAACATTAACACACATATCATTATGACAAAAGAATATTTCCCTGGAATCAGCAAGATTCAATACGAAGGACGAGAGAGCAGAAACCCCATGGCATTCCGCTACTACGATGCCGAGAAGGTTATCATGGGCAAGAAGATGAAAGACTGGCTCCGCTTCTCCATGGCATGGTGGCACACACTATGTGCCGAGGGAGCAGACCAATTCGGTGGTGGTACTAAGGACTTTCCCTGGAACACTTCAACAGACCCCATACAAGCTGCCAAGGATAAATTGGATGCAGGTTTCGAGTTCATGCAGAAGATAGGCATCGGCTACTACTGTTTCCACGATGTGGACCTCGTGAGCGAGGGTAACAGTATCGAGGAGTACGAGACTAACCTCAAGAAAATCGTAGCCTATGCCAAACAAAAGCAGCAAGAGACAGGTATCAAGTTGTTGTGGGGCACAGCCAACGTATTCGGACACAAGCGTTACATGAATGGTGCGGCCACCAACCCCAACTTCGACGTGGTGGCACGTGCTGCGGTGCAGATAAAGAATGCCATTGACGCTACCATCGAGTTGGGTGGTGAGAACTATGTATTCTGGGGTGGCCGTGAGGGTTACATGAGTCTGCTCAATACCGACCAGCATCGAGAGAAGGAACATCTCGCCATGATGCTCACCAAGGCGCGCGATTATGCCCGTGGCAAGGGTTTCACTGGCACCTTCCTCATCGAGCCCAAGCCCATGGAGCCCACCAAACACCAATACGATGTAGACACGGAGACAGTCATCGGATTCCTCAAGACACATGGGTTAGACAAGGACTTCAAGGTCAACATTGAGGTGAACCACGCCACCTTGGCCGGACACACCTTCGAGCACGAGTTGGCCGTGGCTGTCGACAATGGCATGCTGGGCTCCATTGATGCCAATCGTGGCGACTATCAGAACGGATGGGACACCGACCAGTTCCCCATCGACAGCTATGAGCTCACTCAGGCGATGATCCACATCATCCGCAATGGTGGGTTTGGCACGGGTGGTACTAATTTCGATGCCAAGACACGACGCAACTCGACTGACCTGGAAGATATTTTCATTGCCCACATCGCAGGCATGGATGCCATGGCACGTGCTCTCGAAGCGGCCGCACAGATGCTTGAAGAATCGCCCTACCGCCACATGTTGGCACAGCGATACGCCTCATTCGACTCGGGCGAGGGAAAGGCTTTCGAGGAAGGTAAGCTCGGATTGGAAGAACTCGTGGCTTATGCCAAACAGCATGGCGAGCCGCAGCAGATTAGCGGCAAGCAAGAGCTGTATGAGGCCATACTCAACATGTACTGCTAACACCCAGTACACTGCAGCTACATACCGAAGGAATCACTCCTTCACGATGGTTTAGGAAATTAAGGACAATCAAAGTGAGCAATCAAGCACCAACGTACGCACGTTTCGCCTCATGTCCTCCACTTCGATTTCGACTTTGTGCAGTCCGGGGCCGATGCCTTCGGCCTTGAAGTCACACCATAGGCGTGCATTCTTGCTGCTGTACTTAAACAGCACCCACTTGCCGTCAATCTTGCCACGATAGCTACGTATACCCGTCTCAGTATCAGCGATACGGAAAGTGACTACGCCACGCTTCTTCCAAGATGTTTCGCCTATAGGCGTTATCTTGGGAGCTATAGTGTCGACACACACGGTGTACGAAGCCAGCTCAGAGATGTTGGCAGTGATACGTCCACACTTATACGTACCTCCACTATAAATACGACGATTACCATCAACACGGGCCACGTAGAGTTTCTTCGTATCCACATTCCCCTTGGGCATCACAGGGAGCGTAATCTCTGCCGATTTTCGCAGAGGAATACGAGATTCGGTCAACTGATAGATGTCTGTTTGGTCCGTATCAGAAGGTATCACGTTGTAATCCAAGTCCACATCCTCAAAGAGCTGTCCCTGAGGTATCCACAGTTCGAAGCCATTGGCACAAAAACGATTGTTGCGCGAGGCCCTCATACGATAGAAGTAGTTGGGCACATAGTGAGGCAACTCCATCCGCTGACCACGCACCACAAAACGATACACCGAGGTATTACCATAGAGGTCCTCCAACTCGTAGCGGAAGTGGTAGTCGCGCTCCTCGTCGATAGTGACCCACCCCTTACTATCGTCGGCATGGAGCATACGCAGGTCGTTATGTTCGGCAATGGTCGAGCGCATATACCAGCGCCCCGTACTGCGCTGCACGTGATAATCGGTCCACGAATTGATGAGACGGTCCTCGGAAAAAGCAAAGCGGTCCACATCACTATGACTCACCAATTTGTTATCCACGTAGAGACGCACGTAGCGCACGCCATAGTTATTGGTAGTACCATCCATGTAGTCGTTGGCCGAGATGGCGGTACCGATGCGGCCCCAAGCAGTGAGGAAGCCTCCCCCTCCCCTCCCAAGGAGGGGTGACTCGGAGGTAACTTTAATCTCTATACGTTCGGAAGTTCCCTCTCCTTGGGAGAGGGCGGAGGGAGAGGCCCCATATATCATGATATGCGTAGCTCGTGGAGCGATATTGTCCACGATCTTATCTTTGTAGAAAGGTAATGGGTCGATGGGTTCATTGGTTTCGGTGGTGCGTATCTCCATGTGCAGGTGCGGACCAAACGAATAACCCGTATTACCGGCATAAGCGACAACCTCGCCCTGCTTCACGCGGAACTCCTCGGGGCCAAACTCAAGCGTCACCACAAACGACTGCTCCCGATACTGCTTCTCATGCACCAATTGAGCTATCTCAGGCAAGAAACGGTCCAGATGTCCATGCACCGAGGTGTACCCGTTGTCGTGTGTGATGTAGAGCGCATTGCCATAGCCACCAGGCGTCACCGTCACCTTCGAGATATACCCATCAGCAATGGCCAAGAGCGGCTTGCCTACCACACCCTGTGTCTTGAAGTCGAGACCTCCATGAAAGTGGTTAGAACGCAACTCACCAAAGTTACCACTCAAGAGCAACGGAAAGTCGAACGGCACACCAAACTCGGGCGTTGTCTGTGCCTGAAGCGCAGCACCACTCACCAACAAACTCCATATATGGATAAGGAATAGACGTTTTTTTCTCATACTTGGCGCGAAATTACTGCAAGCCGAGCGATTTATCAAATATATTTAGTAGATTTGTACAAGATAGTTTCACACAAAATTCACGAAACACACTAAACCGACGAACGAAGCGAGAGCAGAACCAAGCTGGCTTGGATTATGCCGAGCAAGGAAGAGGAAAAGCCTACGAAGTAGGATTAACACTACACACTAAACACTACACAAGTATGATACAGCAAACTACCTTTAGTCTCGCAGCTAAGCGCCGAGGTTGCCACTTGATTACTCGCGAAGTGCTGGAGCATCTCCCCCACCCTCTGCCACAGACGGGACTGCTCAACCTCTTCGTGCAGCACACCTCGTGTGCTCTGTCTATCAACGAGAATGCCGACCCCGACGTGCGCACCGACTTGAACCAAATCATGGACCGCCTCGTGCGGGAGCGTGAACCCTACTATGACCACACCATGGAGGGAGCCGACGATATGCCGGCCCACGCGAAGTGCTCACTCTTCGGAGTGAGCCTCACCATCCCCATCACTGGTGGCCGTCTCAACCTCGGCACCTGGCAGGGCATCTACCTCTGCGAGTTCCGCAACTACGGCGGCAACCGCCGCATCGTGGCGACCATCTATGGATAACGACTCTCTGAAGATCAAGTACAGCCATAGTGTTATGGGAACAAAAAAGTTACGGCCGACTTACATCAGCCGCAACAAAAGCCATCACTCCACTGTATACTTCGTGGTGTAGTACACCGTGTTCGGTACCTCAGCCTCTACCCACAGGTAGTTGGCATAGCGCAAACGCTCGTTCTCGAAGCCAAGGTAGATTGTCTTCGAACCTTTGGCAGGGATGCCCCGTTGCATGATTGTGTGCCAAGGGTTGAGTAGCCTACTCTTTATCGGATTTTCGGCTTCCTCTGTTTATTTCAATCACCCCATTCAAGAGATCCTCCCAAAAGGGTTTCAAGGTTTTCATTTCTTACGATATACCACGTTCCTTGTTCTGTGAGCACTATGACAGACTCTCCTTTCTTATAATTCTGAGTAGTATGAACAATACCAAAACTTATTTCTTTTGCTTTGGAGTAATCTCCAATAGGACTTACAACAAGTTCTTTCCCTATGGTAATTTTAGAAGATAATTGTGCCTCTGTTATAAAGACATCTTTAACAGAGCCTAATTCATCACAACGAAAAACATTGACATATCGTCCTACTTTGAATGTTGGATTTCCCATAATCTTAAATCTTCATCTGTATCAGGAGTGCTTCTCCATATTTATGTCTTTGGGATGCAGCACTGCCTCCCAAAGACGCATTGAAATCTGGGACGCCAAAGGGCTCGAAACCTGTGAGTAATATGTTTATACTCTTATTATTCTACGTTTGTCACTTTGATTCCTACAACATTCTTATTGACGTATTGCACAAAATTATCTGTATTATCCTTACCCCACTGGCTGCAGATATAGAAAACCGTACCATCGGGAAGTGCAGACTTATAGAAGCGCTTGTAGTCTTTGATGGTACCATCTTCGGTGCGGATAACTCCATACCCCTTCAGCAGATAATGAGGGAAAACTTCTTTCAGGGCATTGATGGTTATGGTTGGATTATTCTGCACATATGTATTCACGACTGCCTCCACCATCTTTCCCTTACCATATCTTCCAACTCCATTGACAGCAAACTTATCATAGTTTCGAGTACTAGTATTGAGTTTCGGTGCCGTATCAAATGCCTTTAGGTTTGTCACAGCCGACATCTCCAAAGTTGCTCCAATAACCTCACCCAAATGCTCGTCGCTACCAATGATATCTGCAATTTTGTTAAGGAGTGTAGAAATACTGAATGTTCTGTTGCTTAAATGAGTTTCCTTCTGACACATACGGAATACCACCTTCTCCCATTCTTCATCAAACTCATCGGTTGAGTTAAGACGTTCTAACTCTTCCTCTGTCAAAGGTCTGAGTTTGAGTTTTGAAGCAACCTTATCATTCCAATTCTTGAAATCCGGTTCTTCGGTAAGTTGATTATAGATATAAGGATAGGCAATTTGGATACACACCAAAGCATAGTTAATTAGTTTGTCAAGCACCATTGCGGTGTTTGCTTGTCCACCTTGCTGTTCTTCGTAAATGATAGAAATTAGGGCAAGGGTGTTGGTAAGTCGCTTCAACGAACGTGGATTGCTTCCCACAGATAATCGGGTTATTTCTGACAGTTTTTCAGCAAGCGAAACATCTTCTAGTTCTTCCTTTGTGAAAAATTCTATTTTACTCAAAGCATCCACCAAGAAAGTGTCAACATTATATGAAGCCACAGGCATAGAAAATGGGAGTTGGATAATCTTGTCAAAGAAGGACCTAAATTCTCGCTCATTTTTCTCAGTCAGTTCACCAAACTTTGGTTTAAGTCCTTTAATTACGACATCATAGTCAATTGCCAAGATAAACACACAATGTTCTAGATCAAAAATATTCTTTAAAAGTTCAAGAATCTCCACAGCTACAGGTGGATCGATTCTATCAAGGTCATCAATATAGAAGGTGAGTCCTTTTTTGGAGGGATGCTCTTCAAGAATCTGCTCAACCAAATAAGCTATTTCTTCTTTGAGTTGAAATATATCTGACTGAGCATTTGAATCTCCGTCCAATAATTCTTCTACAAATTTCCCATCAATGCCAATGGTTCCGAGGGCCTTCTTTGTTCCCGCAGCCGCAATTTTCTTAAAGATGCCACCAATTTTTCTCTTGCTTTCCTCCCATTTCTGCTTGCTTGGATTAAGACTTCCTATCTGATTAACAATGCCTTCAAGAATGCTCAAAATCGCTTGATTAGATGTCTTTAATAATGAGTATTGCCACGTATTAATCCATATAGGAAAATACAAACTACCGTCCACATCACACAGATGATATTTTAGTAAGTTCATAAGCGATGTTTTTCCAGAGCCCCATTCACCCTGTAAGGCAATCGTTATAGGCGTGTCAGTCAAATTTACATATTTGATTAATGCGTTTTGATACACTTGAATGCCAAATAAATCATCCTGAGTATGTTTACGAGGTACATCTATTATGCTTGATTTCATAAGCAACTTCAATTAAAATGTTAAATCAATTAGCTACCGAATATTTTGTAGTATAGTATGTTGTGTTTGCAACTATCGCTACGGCCTCTACCCAAAGATAATTAGTGTAACGCACGCGTTCGTTTTGGAAGCCAAGGTAGATGGTCTTTGAACCATTAGCTGGGATACGTCCATTGCACGATTGTGTACCAAGCGTTGAGTAATCAACATCGTAATTCAGTTGCGAAGCTGGTTTAGCGCCATCTTGGAATTGTTTGGCTTGTGCTTGATTGCGGAACACATACATATTGCAATAAGCATCTTCTTCACGTAAAGGTCGATTATCATCAAGTAGCGTATTGAGCAATCCACTACTATTGGTTTTCTCGTAAAGAGGTAGTCCAAGAAATTTTACTTTACTGTATGATGCATTCAAGTTATCATAAAACTTACCGTCTTCAGAACGCCCCTTCTCGCTCGTATCGATACGCATAGAATAGAGAATGTCAGTAGTCCCTGCAGGAACTTGTACTGCTACCAAAGCAATGGCACTCCCTGAAAATGTAGCCTTTAGCTGTCCTCGAAGTGTAAATTTTCGAGGTTCTTCGAAAATCTTACGCATTGACACTCCAGGAATAGCCACTGCGCCGAAATCCCCTTTCTTACACTCTATCCGTTCTGTCTTGATAGGAGTTACTCCATCTAAACGATTTATGTCAATAACCTTATAGTTAACATTCATATCTAAGTACTGTGTTCCATTCGGATTAACCTCAATGAGATAAATAGCTTCGTGGTCAATAGCTAGCGAATCTTTTACAATAGACTTCCCTGTATATGTTTTGAGTGTTGTTCGGCTATTGTAATTTATTATTTTTACAGTTATAGGTTTCTGTGCAGTTAAATTCCATATAAGTTTTTCTCCACGTTTAAGGTGAATAGGAAATATTTCAGTTTTTTCAAATAGTTTATCATCAGCCGAACAAGCCGCAACATTGTATTTAGAAGCTAATTCAGTTGTTTTTCTAGAAATTTCTATTCGCAATCTGTCTATACGATTCTTAAGTTCTTCACATGCGAGCTTTTGCTCTGCTTTTAATTCCATAGGATTATAGTCATAGTACAAATCTTTGCTTACATTGTAGAATTCTAGTATATCCTTTCCAGAGAATGTCTCTAAATCGATTTCAGATAATTGACGTTCTAAAACTTGTACTGTTTCCAATACACGATTATATTCTTTAAGGGTTTGTTTAGTAGCTTTGCTTACACAACTGCACAGCAATAGCGCAACAAAAGGAATAATGATTAGTTGCTTCGTTAGGTTTCTTTGTTTCATAATCTATATAATAATTAATTTGTAAATAATTCTCTTAACTATCCCGTAAATTAGCGAATGACTCATCATATGACTAATCTATTGTTTATCAATCTATAGAACACCTCAATTAGATTATAGAATCGCTCGTTCGCTTATCGGCCTCGGTTTCTTCCGTTTATTTCTTCTTTAGTTTCTCCAAGTAATCCTACTGTAGTTCTTAGGTTTAGAAGGTACTTCCGCTTCAGAAGGCTTGAAACCAAATCGCTTCCAAGCCTCATACTTAAGTAATTCTTCCACTGCCAAGCAATGGTCAGTGAGGCCAGCTATCTCGCGTGGCAAGAGTACGAGATTTCCTACACTCGTATGATAACGTGCATCGTAGCAAGTCTCTGGCCAGATGTGACATACTTCGAAGCCACGGAACAATTGCTTTGATCCGCCATGAATGCCATAGTGGCTTAATCCTTTCAGTACGGCAGTCTTGATTGCCGTATTGGCATAGGTGTTGTCGTCGAAGCGTACAACGGCATCCTTATATTCTCTTCGCTTCTCATCGTGTCTTGCCCGTTGGAAGGTGTAATGATACCAAGCGCCAAACTCATTGCCAACGCCCAAGTTCTCCTTTGAGCCCAACTCACCAGCTTTCACCTTATCAAAAACTTCCTTCGAGCAGAAGATAGCCGACTGGGCTATCAGCTCACAAGCAAGCGAATCGAAATTCTTGATGGAATGCAGATTGGTCGACGAATCGGTAAAGCCACAAACGAACTCCCCTAATCGGCACAATCCCGTCTTCCACTGGCTTTGTGGCTGCACATCGGGGACATTCTCAAAATACTCGTCAAAACGACTTGATAGGAACTTGATGGGTTGCTCTGCCACCACCGCTTCTCCTAGCCAATCCATCGTACAGCCATTATTGACTCTATGCAGTGTTCTCACATAAGAGATATAGCTTTTACGAGAGTTTTCGTTGTCTATGATACCAGTCAAGTACTGAGCGAAATCAACCAGTAGAGTCTCGAAAGATTCAGACAGAGTCGTTTTCATAGGCTTCATTAGTCCTATTTAATTGCCTACAAGTCTCCCGAAATCAGCATTAATAAATTTTGTGCTTGATTAATGTATACAAGAAAAGCGTAGAGACTTGTCGCGCTCATCATAAACCTAGGCATCGCCAAACGCCTTTGCAGAAATGAACTGAGAAACAAATACCCCACGCTGTCGTATATACCTTGTGAGGTACAGCGTGGGCTGTACGCGGTGTATACAAACAGAATGAGCGTTGCATTGTCCTCATCCCTCTGCTTTGAAATTGGCGATTTCGGTTTATGGGATAAAGCAAGAAACGCTTTCTTGACCCAAGGATTTCTCCCCTCGGATATTGCAAAGATAGTGCAAGGTGAGAGAAAAAGCAAATTTTATTTAGATTTTTCCGAACCATAGCCTATCTTCAGATTGCGCAGCAAACTAAATTTATAAATTATATTTCATTTGCAATAGAAAACGTCTCTTTTTTTGCTCGAAAGCAATGAAAGGACAACGCGAACGCTCATTTTTATACTTGTTTCTCATAACATATTATATAGGTGTAACACTTAGGGCTATCTTTTCCTCGTGGCAAAGGTACGAAACATACCTATAGGTTGGAGATGTCTTTTTTTGTCTTTTAATTAAAGGGCATAGTTGTTGCCCATTGATTAGCGGCTTCTACCAACCTAAGCTGATATGTAGTATAGACTCTATTACTATAACCTTCCAACTGGGTTTGCATAGTTTTATCGGTTACCGAAGATACGACTTCATTCTTGACCTCTTCCATACGATAGAAGTAATTGGCAATCATCAACATCGCTTCGTAATAGGGCTGTTCTACCTTAGAGGGGTCGATAAAGTTGATCGAATCGTGTGTGAGGAGAAAATTCGCCTTATATTCCTCGTCCACTACCCAGTATAGTGAGTCGAGCAATTGCTGCTCACGACTTATACTATCTGTGTAGCGTATGCGCTCGGTTCGTTCGTTAAGATATAATAAG
>JAZKYH010000011.1:0-63906 GCA_045612065.1 Bacteroidaceae bacterium | reverse complement strand
GGAATAATCTCTTCTCCCTTCGCGTTAATGGCTCCTTTCTGATTCCATCCATTGCTAACCAAACTAACGCCATCTACGAAATTCCCGACAGACTCGTACTTGTTTACAACCTGTGCGTAGACTTTCTTCTTGAGAACCTTTTCTGCGGGTCCTGTTTTGGAACCGCCACATGAAACTAATGTAACCAATGTTACCAACGCCATGAATAAAAGTGACACATTTTTTTTCATAATATAATACTGTTTATAACTTTTTTCGCCTACTCTTTATAGGATTTTCGGCATACTCCCAGTCTTTTGTTTGTGTTTGTGTTGCAAAGGTATGAAACAAGTCGACAGGTTGGAGATGTCTTTTTTTGTCTTTTTTAAGATGACTGAACGAAGGAGAGAAACATCATCATTGTGCGACATCTTTCAAAAAAAATGATTACATTCGCAGCAGATAAGAAAAAGTAACTATACTATGGCAAGCATTCATATTCATTCGGGACGCTATACCAACACGTCGGACATCACCACCACATGGGATGGCAAGCACCTCTATCGAGGCCGCTACACCAATACGTCGGATATCCTATACACTTGGGATGGCAAGCACCTTTATCGAGGGCGTTACACGAACACTTCAGATATATTGTATACCTATGACGGCAAGCACGTCTACAGAGGGCGCTATACTAATACATCGGACATCCTTTACACTTGGAATGGCAAGCATGTATACAAGGGACGCTACGATAACACATCAGATATCGTCTATACCTTTGATGGGAAGCACCTGTACAGAGGTCGCTACACCAACACGTCGGATATCTTGTTTACCGTCGATAGCTTGGTACCCATCGTCGTGCTGCTTGCTGCGATTCTTTAGATTGACTATCCCATGTTAACAAAGAATTCCTATGTTTGCCGTTTTTAGTGTAGGTGTCGGTAATTCCTTGTAAACGACTATAAGTGTGATACTTATCGACCGATACCCCCAGTGAGGGGTGTCGGTGATGGTGTGCACGTTGAGTTTGCTCCAGTTTGGATGGCTCCAAACTGGAGTTTCTCTTTGTCCAAACTGGGGTTTACCTTCATCCAAATTGGAATTTGCATAGATAGAGCCTTTGATATTTTTTTGTCAAGCCCTTGATAATTCTTGTCAAAAAGCAGCTAAACCAAAGTCTATAGGGATGACCGATACCCCTCACCTGGGGTGTCGGTCGGCAAATTATTCTATATCAACACATTACACAGACTCACCGACACCTCAACTAAAAAAGGGAAAACATATTTTTTACCAATCAAACTGCACCGGTAGCCACTGTGAGGCTGCCTCTACGAGTTCTGTTTGATAGGTAGAATAGAGGTGATTGGCATAACTCTCCAGCTGGCTCTGCATAGCCTTGTCGGTGACAACGGAAAGGGCCTCGTCTTTGATGAGGATGGTGCGATGGTAATAGTTGCTCATCATAGCCATTCCTGCATGATAGGGATCTGACACGGAAGAGATGTTAATCGCGTGAATAGAGTCAAGCGTCAACTGGAAATGTGTCTCAAAGGAGGTGTCGATGACCTGGAAGAGCGAGTCGACCAATTGCTGCTCGCGTTCGATGGCCTGCGTGTATTGCAAGCGTTGCTGGCGTTCGCCCATATATAATAAGGTAGGCAGGAGGATTAGGACTGCTATGGCCAGTGCCCCGGCCAATTGGAGGGGGAGGCGACGATATTTCCATGCACGCGCCAAACTGTCGACATCGGCATAGCGATGCTCACACTTGGGATGCGTGCAACGCCCTACGATGCGCCCATAGCGGCCAGGGAACAACTGCTGCATGATGCGCCCCAGCGAGTAGATGTCGCTACGGGTGTCTATGCCATGGGATTGTGCTGCCAGTTCGGGCGAGGCATAGCCTCGTGTACCGCCCAGGGCGCGGAGCCTGTCGTGGCTGTCGTCATCGGAGAAGCCGAAGTCGATGAGGCGCACGTCATGGTTGGTGCGGGTGATGAGTATATTGTCGGGCTTGAGGTCGTTGTGCAGCACACCGGACTTGTGCAGATAAGAGGTTGCCGAGAGCAGTTGCTCGAACACGCGCTGGCGAGCTGCCTTATTGGGGTGTTCGGTGAGGTACTCGGTCAGGGTGCATCCATCGACATACTCCATGATGATGGCCGGGCCCACGGGAGTGGTTGCCTCGTAGGTATAGACGTGGATGATGTGGGGATGCGAGAGTCCTAAGGTGAGTTCATACTCGCGTTGGAGGAGTTCGAGGCTACGCGCATCATCGTTCATCGTGGTCTTGGCCATGAAGAGTCGGCCTGCCCGACGCATACGATAGAGGCGTGCATGGGAGGTAGTGGCAATGAGTTCGACATCGGTGTACCGACCGCTATAGTCTAACTCCGCGCTGATGGGACGAAAACTCTCACTCTCGATCATTGTCTTTTATTGCCTTTTCGCAACGAAGATACGGCATTTTTTCGAAAAAATGATTACTTTCGCAGCCATTATGAGCATACAGGCAAATATTCCAGAGATTGCAGCATTGCGCAGAGAGGTAGAGGACAAGTTTGGTATCACCCTACATACGCACGCCGACTTTGTATCCCTTACTGAGTCTATCGAAGAGGCACTGCACGAACACATCTCCCCCACTACACTCGAGCGCGTGTGGGGCTATTCGACCCGCCACTACGACACGGTGTCGCGCCGCACACTTGACGTGCTGGCACGCTATGCAGACAAAGAGAGTTGGGACAACTACTGCATCTATCTGAAGCAACAAAACAACAGTGAGTCAGACTTCTTCACCAAGGACATCCTGACCGTCTCTTCACTCAACGTGGGCACACGTATCCGTCTCGGATGGCAGCCCGACCGCATATGCGAGGTGCGTTATATGGGCGATTACCGCTTTGTCGTAGAAAGTGTCACCAATGGTTCTCTACACGTAGGGGATTCTTTTTCATGCCTACAGTTCCAATTAGGCAAACTGCTATACATGGATTGTTTCCGACGCGCCGATGACACCTCAGAGGAAAGTCTGCGCTATGCGGTCGGGCGAGAAAATGGCTTGACTCTACTTGAGATTATTTGAGTTGTTTGCTATTGAGTACTGAACATAGAAACATGAAAAGAATAATGAAAAGAGTTCTGATTACCGGTGCAAGCGGATTCGTGGGGAGTCGTTTGGCGAGAGCGATGAGTGGTAAGTGGGAGTTGCTCACCCCTACACATGGGGAGTTTGACATCACCTCACTTGAGGCCATGAAGAGCTATATGGAACGATATCGCCCCGAAGCCATTGTGCACTTGGCGGCGATATCCAACACTGGATACTGCGAGGAGCATCCCGAGGAGAGCTATAAGGTGAATGTGCTGGGTGTGGAGAACCTTGCCCGAGTGGCAGCCGAGATGGAATGCAAGCTGGTGTTCTTCTCGTCGGACCAGGTATATAACGGCAATCTTGAACTGGGACTGCTGAGCGAGTCGGTTCCCGTAGCTCCCGAGAACCACTATGGGCGGCATAAGCTACTTGCCGAGGAGCGTGCTTTGCAACTATGTCCCGATTGTGTGGCTCTGCGTGCCACATGGATGTATGACGCACGACGTGAGGGTATGCACACGCACAACAACTTCGTCATTAATATCCGTGAGGCGCTGCACCAAGGCAATCCACTGCGCTTTGCCACGAGAGAGTATCGCGGCATTACGTGGGTGGACGAGGTAGTGCGCAACATGCCACACACCCTACAGCTGCCCGGCGGAGTGTACAACTTCGGTGCCGAGAACACGCTCAACACCTATGAGACGGTTCTGGCCTATCTTGACATACTGAAATGCGGCACTCCCGAAAAAGTGGCCATTGCTGATGAAGAGCGCTTCGCCGCACACATCCGCAACATCAGCATATCCATGGCGAAGGCCACTGAGGCCTCGAACGGTGCCATCCTTTTTGCCAATACCGTAGAAGGGCTGAGGAGGTTTGAGGAGTGAAGAGTGAAGAATTAAGAGTGAAGAGTTAAGAGTGAAGAGTTAGTATATTGTGCAACCCACTCTTTTTGTGTCAAATAAGTATTTTTCTTGCTCCCAAGTATGTTGTTTAAGGATATATATATATATATTTGCAATGCACATCTAATGTGTAGGGACAGGGGCAGTGACCGTGTACCGCCCCGAGGTCGGTTATCACTGACCTCATTTTTTATCTCTTTTAGTTCCAAATCATCACTTTTCCCTCTTCCCTTTTCCCTCTTCACTCAATTACGGTTCACCTGCTTCACGCCTTTTACCGTGCGCAGCTTCTTCACCAAAGCTTGCAGGCGGGCGTTCTCCTCGATGAGTACAGTGAGCGTACCCGAGAAGAGGCCGTCGTGCGAGTTGATGCTGATGTTACGTAACTGTATATTCTCCTCCTTAGAGATGATAGAGGTGATATTGTTGACAATACCAATATCATCGTGTCCAATGACGGTGAGCGTGATGGGATAGAGCGCCCCCTTGCTCTTACCAGCCCAACGTGCCTTCACAATACGGTAGCCATAGCGTGCATGCATGTCGGCTGCATTGGGACAGTCGCAACGGTGTATCTTGATACCGCCACCCGTAGTGACAAAACCAAACACCTCGTCGCCATAAATGGGATTGCAGCATTGAGCCAGCTTGAAGTCGATGCCCTTGAGGTTTTGGTCGATGACAAGCACGTCACCCGAGAAATGCTGTTTGAGCTGGTCATCCTGCTGCATACTGTAACCCTCGGCACTACGTACGGTCACGTCGTGCGGCTCGGTCACCAGCTCGATGGCCTGCACGTAGCGGTCGATGAACTGGTTCACATCGAGCGAGCCGTCGGCAATCTTCTGGTAGAACTCCTTCACCTGCTTATAACCCATCTGCCTGATGATGCGCATCATCGTGGGCTCATCGTAATCTATCTTGCGATTCTTGAACTTGCGTTCTATGGTCTCGCGCGCAAAGGCCGCCTGGCGCGACTCAATCTCATTGAGGCTCTGGCGTATCTTGTTGCGAGCCTTCGAGGTAGTCACGATATCGAGCCATCCCTGCTTAGGTGTCTGCGTGCTTGAGGTAAGTATCTCCACCTGGTCGCCACTGCTCAGCACATGACGCAACTGGGCATGCTTGCCATTGACCTTACCGCCCGTGCATCGGCAGCCCACGTTGGTATGTATATGGAAGGCAAAGTCGAGCACCGTGGCCCCCTGAGGCAGCTTGAAGAGGTCTCCCTTGGGAGTAAACACGAAGACATCGTCTTTATAAAGTTCCATCTTGAACTGGTCCATCAGCTCAGCACCCTCCTCATCGGTATGTTCCAACGCCTCGCGTATGCTCGTGAGCCATTCGTCCAGTCCTGTCTCGCTCTTCACACCCTTATATCGCCAGTGGGCAGCCAGACCGCGCTCGGCAATATCGTCCATGCGCTCAGTACGTATCTGCACCTCCACCCACTTGCCCTCGGGTCCCATCACCGTGGTGTGCAACGACTCATAGCCATTGCTCTTGGGGATAGAGAGCCAGTCACGCAAGCGTTTGGGATTGGGTTGATACATATCAGTCACGATGGAGTAAGCCGCCCAGCACTCCTGCTTCTCCTTCTCATACTCCGAGTCAAGGATGATGCGTATGGCAAAGAGGTCATAGATGCCTTCGAAGTTGGTCTTCTGCTTCTTCATCTTCTGACTGATGGAGTGGATACTCTTCGTACGGCCCTTGATATGGTATTTGAGGCCAGCAGCAGCCAGCTTCTTGTCTATCGGGTCAATAAACGAAGCGATATACTTGTCGCGTGCAGCCTTCGTGGCATTGAGTTTCTCCTTGATATGGTAGTACATATCGTGCTGCGTGTACTTGAGCGAGAGGTCCTCGAGCTCAGACTTCAGCTTATACAATCCCAACTTATGCGCCAAGGGAGCATACAGATAGGCAGCTTCATTAGCAACCCTCAAGCGTGCCTCCTCGTTAGGAGCGTCCTTGATCTGGCGCATCGTATTCACACGATCAGCAATCATAATGAGGATTACACGCATATCCTCCGCAAAGGAAAGCAACAGGTTACGGAAGTTCTCCGACTCAATCGACGGAGTCTTCGCGTAGAGACTTGCCGTGCGCACCAATCCTCTTAATATACCGGCCACATCGGTTCCAAACCGTGCACCAATCTCTTCAATGCTGATATGACCGCTCTTGGCTACATCATGAAGCAAGATGCTCACGATAGCTGCCCGACGCATACCCATCTCGTCAACTACGATGATAGCTGTCTGCAGATTGTTTATGAGCGGATTCAGCCCGAAGCTGTCGCGTCCTATGTGCCCCGCTTCTATAGCCTCGGCAAGCAAGGCTTCAATACGAGACATATCATCATCGCGCATACAATCGCCAGCCAACTCATGCAATCGTACTTCAAGCGATTCCTTCAGTTCCCACTCCTCGGAAGTGAAAAAGGCCGTATATATTGTTTCGTTCATCATCTTACTCCTTTATTTATAGATGCAAATACAAAAGTACATTTTTTATTTCAAACTTTGAAATGGTTTTGATTTTTATTCTTTCAAACAGCCAATCCTAATAATTACAATTCGCTTAATCAAGCGAACAATATTTAATATTCCATTTGTACAATATTCAATATTAATTCATGTGTTACAAATATGTATATTTGTACATAACAACAAGTAAATAAAAACGATTTATCAAACTATAAAGCAGCGAGTTAAACATCATACTATAAAGTAACGCACTAAACCAAAATCCTATTCATAAAATCAGCTACAAACCAATCACAATAATCTGCATATTGCTACAAACAGTGTAGTAAAATTGTTCATTCAAGAAACAAAAAAGGAGATAACACTGAGGTTACCCAAGCGTTCATTTTATCATGCTGAGCCCCAAGCGATCTAAAGGTTCACTACGCTCAACACGACAAGCCATGCCTTGGCCAACATCCATATTATTGCAAAAAAAATGGGCAACTCCACAACAAGTAGGAGCCACCCAGTCTTTAATAATCTATTATTTTTTGACTTAGAATCTCATTCCCAATGTCACCATACCCTTGATAAGATTACGATTGAGCGATGTAGGCTGTAGTTCAAAACCTTCGTCTCCTTCTCTGAGGATATCTACAAACGGATAGAAATCCGACTTTCTCGTACTATAGAGCAATGCCGCATCAGCATAGAAAGTATCGCCACGGAAGCCTATACCGCAAGTAAAGTTTTGCGTAGATTTGACGTTAGCGTATGCCGTATTGGTCTGCACCGAATTGATGGGAATCATCTTCCAAGCATCTTTCTTGTAGCCACCAGTCTGGAAGTTATAGCCGAGACGAGTGTAGAACGCACCAAAGGTCTTCTCTGCGCCCAAGCGAAGGGTGTGCTGCCCCGTAAGGTTTTCAGCGGTATGCGCATTCATATCCTTATTCTCCATGCTATCATCATAGTAGAGTTTGGCTGCAGCATAATTCATATACTCATACTCCGCACCGAGCGCGAGCGATGTACCAACGGTACTACCAAGGCTTACGTTAACCTTGCTGGGAGCAATCATCGTGTAGTCCGTGTAGCAATCGCCACCCCAAGCATTCTTATCATAGGTGTCTACGAGGAACGACTCTGTCCACTCCTCTCCCGTGTCATTGTTTTTGAACGTGATGGTAGAATTGATAACTGCCGAATTATAATCGCGCAGATTATACACCGTAGGCGTAGTAGCCGATACTCCGACACGGAACGAAGACTCCGAGAAGGGGCGCAGGATTACACCCAGCTTAAGATCATAGCCTGAACCCTCGGTGCGATAGAAGTTCTGCATCGTATAACTTCCCCCATAAAACTCCTCCGAATAGGTAGATTCCAACTTACGGTCTACATCATATTTTGTAAACGTAGCACCGATATATGCTACATCAGCCAAGTTGACCGAAAGGTTGAAGTCGTAAGCATTGATACCTCCACTCAAGACCTCTGAATAGCGATTGCTGTATGCAGGGTAAAAGTTTCCATTGGGATATACCACATCACCAATCTGACCACCAAGTGCAGTATCATCAATCAAGAAACTCTGTGCACCCATCAGCGTAAGCCAACCGGCCCACGGCTCCTTATAGAAATTATTCTTAAAGAAGCCCTCCTCATCCTCGGGATTAAAGTCCGTAGGCCTAACATCCTGGTTCTCCCATGCCTGCCAAGCCATCTGTTCGGTCTGCGAGAACTGTCCATCAAGGTTAGAGGCCATCCCCATCTTCCCATCAAAGCGCTTCACTTTATGGTAATTGAAGCCGAAGTTGACAAAGCGCAGTACACCGTTATTACTCTTCTTATTGGCTACCACTACACCCATGTTATCCAATGAAGCATACGAATCAAACGAACGTCCACGGTCCGAGTTTGAAATCGTGGTCTGCACCACTCCATTTCCACCGAATGAAAAAGCAGCATCCCAGCTACGATAGAGCGCCGTACCTGCAGGGTTTGTACTCATCGTACTCATATCGGCACCAAGGGCACTCATAGCACCACCCATACCCACATAACGAGCCGTACCATTAATGTCAGCATCAAGCACCGCTGCTGCCTCATACGAGGTCTGCGCCTGCACAGTCAATGCAGAAAGCATAGTTGCAAGAAGGAAAAATCTATTGTGTCTCATTATTATATTGTTTTGTTCTTTTTAGAGTTTTAGGATCCATAACCTATAACCTTTAACCCATAACCTTTAACCTATAACCTTTAACCATTATCTACGGCTCCCGCTGCTGCGCGAGCTACTACTACCATACGAGCCACCACTGCGCGAGCCACCGCTATACGAACTGCCACTACTGTATGAGCTATGCGATGAACCGCTGCTGTATGAGCTGCCACTGCTGTACGAACTACGCGACGAGCTGCTTGAGCTACGGCTTGACGATGAGCTGCGACTTACCGAAGAGGAAGAGGATGAGGACGAGCTGCGCGTACTGCTCGGACGGCTGTATGACGAGGTCGATCCACTACTGCGCGACATGCTTGACGAGCCACCAGAGTACCCACTCGAACGGCTGCTGCTTGACGACGAGCTACGAACCACCGAAGACGATCCCGTGCTACGACGCACCACCTCATCATTCGCTCCTGTACGACTACTGCTCGATGAGCGCACCGCACCGGTACCGACCGTAGCCCCAGCACGACCTGTGATTACGCGAACCGACGAGCTACGTTCCGTTCCTCCTGCCACACGACTTGACGAGACTCCCGTACGTGCTGCACCTGACGAACCCACCGAACCACGACTCGACGCGCCACTTGACAAAGGCTCACGACGTGTAGAGGAACCTGCCGATGTGCGATGGTTGGGGAATGCCTTAGGTCCTCCTCCACCCCAACCAGGGTTGCCTGCGCCAAAGTGAGGATAATGGCCGTGGTGATGACCATGATGCCAGCCGGGATGATAGTCATAGAAATAGGGATTGAACCAGGGGTCATACCACACATGACCATAGAACTGCCAACCGCTGTAACCACCCCAGTGGTGTCCCCAATGGTATCCGTAATGGTGTCCCCAAGGACTGCCCCAAGGACTGCCCCATGCACTCCACCCGAAGGGATAGCTCATCATATAATCCCAATAATGCCAGTTGCTCGATGTGGGAAACACATAGGCATACATGCCATCGTCATAGATATTCCACTCCCAACGGGGCCACAAGGCTCCACCATATACCACATCCCAATAGAGCGGACTGCTCACAGGAATAGCATAGCGTGGGTTACGGAAACGGATGATGCGCATGGCATACTCATAGTCCGAGTCGCTGCCTTCAAATCCGTTCACCCATCCCTCACCATCGGTCACGCGGGTGAGACGCAGAGTATCGGTATTCATCCACATCGTATCGCCCTCCTCGGTGATGAGCACGAAGCCCTCATCATCCACAGCAAACTCCGACACGGCATCGCCTGTCTCGACAAGATACGAGCCGCGGCGGTTATAGGCATCCTCATCCATCTCAAGCAGCTTGACTGGAACAGTAGTCACGGAGAGCGTCTTGCTCTCTGCAGACTCTTGCTCAGGCACGGACTTCTCCTCCACCTGCTCCACCTTTTTCTTCTTAGGCACGAAGTACAAGTCGTCATGCTGTGCCGATGCAGTCCCCACGATCCCGACCGCTATCAAAGCCATTAATACGAATCTTTTCATATCCTTATTCTATTATATTTATATTCACGATGCGAAGATACAAGATAAAAATGACCTAAACGGAGGATTTTCCCTATCTTTTATGGGGAGAATCCCTAAAAAAGCGTAATTTTGCAGAAGAGAGCTGCGAGCTATGAGCAACGAGCAGTGAGCTCCTGCCATCCGGATGGAATCTCATAGCTCAGAGCTCAAGGCCCATAAACTAAACAAAAACAATATGAAATACATCGAAGTCAGCTTCACCGTAAGCCCCATCAGCGAGACCGCCAACGACATCATTGCCGCTTTGGCCATGGAACAAGGTTTTGAAAGTTTTGTCGAGTCGCCCGATGGCACCGTCGGCTATGTCCCCGCCCATCTCTACGACGAAGAGGTACTGCGAGCCCTCCTCGCCGACTTCCCCATGGAGGACATCACCATCACTTTCACTGCCGAGGAGATGGAGGACAAGAACTGGAACGAGGAGTGGGAGAAACATTTCTTTGAGCCCATCGTGGTGGACAGCCGCTGCGTTATCCACAGTACCTTCCACAAGGACTACCCGAAGGCCGACTACGATATCATCATCAACCCGCAGATGGCCTTCGGCACGGGTCATCACCAAACCACCCGCCTCATCATCAGCTATCTGCTCGACTCAGACCTCACTGGCAAGACCGTGCTCGACATGGGCTGCGGCACCTCCATCCTCGCCATCCTGGCCTCGATGCGCGGAGCCTCAACGCTCACAGCCATCGACATCGACGAGTGGTGCGTAAACAACTCCATCGACAACCTCGCCCTCAACCATATCGACAACATCAAGGTATTCCAGGGCGATGCCTCATCGCTTGCCGCTGAGGGACCGTTCGATGTCATCATTGCCAACATCAACCGCAACATCCTGTTGGCCGACATGCAGTACTACGTGGCACGCATGAACAAGGGCGGCAAGATCTATTTCAGCGGTTTCTACGAGAGCGACCTGCCCATGATAAAGGCCGAAGCAGAACGCCTCGGCCTAAGCTACATCAGCCACCGCATGGAAAAAGAGTGGACAGCAGCAATGTTTAGTTTATAGTCAACAGACAAAGGACAACGGACAACAGTCTTGCTACACGATTGTATTGCATCAGTCCGAATGGAGTCTGTTGTCTGTAGTCCGTTGTCTGTCGTCAATATCTCTACTCACTCAGCGCCACCATACGCGCCATATACTTACCGATGATATCGAATTCGATATTCACCACGCTACCTTCGCGGATGGCGTTGAAGTTCGTGTTGTCGTGGGTATAGGGGATGATAGCCACCTGGAACGTATCGGCCGTGGGGTTGCACACCGTGAGGCTCACACCGTTCACCGTCACCGAGCCCTTGTCTACCGTGAAGTATCCACGACGCGCCATCTCCTTATCGAAAGCATACTTAAAGGTATAGTACCAGCTACCCTCGGCATCCTCCACCTTGAGGCAAGTCGCCGTCTGGTCTACGTGTCCCTGCACGATGTGTCCGTCAAGTCTTCCGTTCATCACCATGCTGCGTTCCACGTTCACTGCGTCGCCCACCTGCAACAATCCGAGGTTCGAGCGATCTATCGTCTCCTTCATGGCCGTCACCGTATAGGAACCATTTTCGATGCTCACCACGGTAAGGCACACTCCATTGTGCGCCACGCTCTGGTCAATCTTCAGCTCATCCACAAAGCTACACTTGAGTGTCAGGTGCAAGTTTTCCTGCTCTCTTACGATGCCCACCACAGTGGCACATTCTTCTACTATTCCTGAAAACATGATATGATTTATGAATTATGATTTATGAATTGTAAATTATAATTGGAAGTTTTCGTTTTCGTCATCGTTTTCGTTAAACTATAACAATCCTCCTACTCCCCGCCTCATAGTGCAGTCCGCTCTTGGCCAGGAATCCCGACACCACGCCATGCACCTCCAGCGCATCGAGCGTGCCCGTATGCAAGCCATCGTGCTGCAATACCCACACCTCGTCGGCTGTCTGGAAGGCAATCTCCAAGTCGTGCGTAGAGAGCAGTATCGCCTTGCCCTGCTCGCGGGCCAACTGCCGCAACAAGCGCATCACCGACACCTTGCTGCCATAGTCGAGGAATGCTGTAGGCTCATCCAACAGGATGACATCCGTCTGCTGTACCAGTGCCTTGGCAATCATAGCCTTCTGCCGCTCGCCATCACTCACGCGCCCAATCTTCTTATGACGCAGATTCCCTATGCCCACGAGGGCAATGGCCTCATCCACGGCCTGACGGTCGGCAGCCGTCAGCGTCCCCCAGAAGTTGGTGTAGGGCACACGTCCTATCGCCACCACCTCCTCTACGGTTAGGTCCGGTGCGCTCTCCCTTTCGGTGAGCACCACCCCCACCCTTTCGGAGAGTTCGCGTGGCGTGTACTCCTCCAATGCACGACCATCGATGCGCACCTCGCCCCGCAGCGCAGGCTGGAATCCCGAGAGCGTCCGCATGAGCGTGCTCTTGCCCACTCCATTGGCACCCACGAGGCATGCCATCGTCCCCTTAGGGAGCGAAGCACTGAGTTCCTCTGCCACGATGTGGCGGTTGGCATCCTCAGCATATCCTATATATAGGTCACGCAACTCGAGTGTCATACGGAAGGCGAAGATAGTGCATTTTTTTGACTTATCGAAGATAATAAAACTTTTTCACATGGTCTCCCTAATTATTCGCTCGCTTTTCGTATCTTTGCAATAAACTTAGTTTTTATGGAAAAGCTACAACAACTATTTCTCCAGCATACGGGTCACGAGGCTGCGACGTGCCAGCAGCTCACCCCTGCCGGTTCGCCCCGACGCTACTATAGGCTCACCGCCGACGGCCATTCGCTGATAGGCGCCGTAGGCACCTCGACACAGGAGAACGAGGCCTTCATAGCCATTGCCCGCCAGATGCGCAAGCAGGGACTTCCCGCCCCCGAGGTGTGCGCCGTGTCGGCCGACCGCATGCGCTACCTACAGGAGGACCTGGGCGATACCTCGCTCTTCGGTCTGCTGATGGAAGCACAGCAACGTGGCGGATACGACGCGTCCGACATGGAGCTGCTGCGTAGCGTGATGCGCCTGCTGCCCGACATCCAGTGGGGCACAGCCGAGGGCTTCGACTTTACGGCCTGTCACCCCTCGCCCGAGCTCAACCACCGCGGCATACAGTGGGACCTCCACTACTTCAAGTACTGCTTCCTCAAGGCTACCGGCATGGAGTTCGATGAGGAGCAACTCGAAGACGACTTCGACCGCTTGGCCACAACACTCCTAAAAGAGAACGACGGCTGCTTCATGTATCGCGACTTCCAGTCGCGCAACGTGATGATACGCGACGGCAAGCCCTGGCTCATCGACTTCCAGGGAGGCCGACGTGGCCCCATAGAGTACGACCTCGTATCGTTCCTATGGCAAGCTCGTGCCTGCTTCACCCCCGCCATGCGCGAGGAGCTCATCGGCGAGTACCTGCGCTCAGCTCAGCGCTACCGCTCGTTCGACGAGACCACGTTCCGCCACCGCCTGCACTATTTCGTGCTCTTCCGCACACTCCAGGTGCTCGGTGCCTATGGCTACCGTGGCTACTATGAGCGCAAGACACACTTCGTGCAGAGCATCCCCATGGCCATCGACAACCTGCGTGCCCTGCTCGCCGAGAACGACTTTTCCGACCTCCCCTACCTCACCGCAATGCTGCGCGAGATGACCACGCTGCCCCTCTTCACCCCCTACCAGGAGGACACGGAGCTCACGGTGCGCATCACCAGCTTCTCCTACCGGAAGGGCATCCCCGAGGACCCCAGCGGTAACGGAGGCGGCTTCGTCTTCGACTGTCGCGCCATACACAACCCCGGGCGCTACGACGAGTACAAACAGCTCACAGGCATGGACGAGCCCGTCATCGCCTTCCTCGACAAGGAGGAGGCCATGCAGGAGTTCCTCACCCATGTCTACGGCATCGTCGACTACTCGGTGGAGAAATACCTCTCCCGCAGCTTCAAGAACCTGATGGTATCGTTCGGCTGCACGGGAGGCCAGCACCGCTCCGTGTACAGTGCCGAGCACCTCGCCACCCACCTCAGTGCGAAGTATGGCGTACGCATCATCCTCGAGCATCGCGAACAGAAGATACGATTAAAGATTAAAGATTAACGAAGACGAAAACGAAGACGAAAACTCTAAACACTAAGGTTTGTGCAAACCGAATGCAGAATCAAGCAAACTTGAATTATGCTGAGGTGCAGCCAAAGCTCAACAATGAAATTGTTAAACACTACACCCTAAACACTAAGGTTTGTGCTAGCGAGCGCGATGTAAGTACACTTATAAATCGCTCAGCGAGCGCAGCCAAAGTTCAACAACGCAGTTGTTAAACCCTACACACTACACACTACACACTAAACTCACAACCCCATATGTACCTCATTGCCGATAGCGGATCTACCAAGACCGACTGGTGTCTTTGCAACGGAAGCACCATCCTAAGTAACATACAGACTCAGGGTATCAACCCCTACCACCAAACCGAGGAGGCCATCGAGGCCGTCCTCCGCGAGGAGCTACTCCCCCAAAGTTCGCAACTCATTGCTCAAGGCGCACAGTTCAAAATCACCTTCTACGGTTCAGGCTGTGCCAACGAGACCGCCTGCAACCGCATCAAGGAGGCGTTGCACCAGGTATTGGGAGCAGAAGACATCACCGTCCACAGCGACCTCTTGGGTGCTGCCCGCGCCCTCTGCGGACACGAGGAGGGCATCGCCTGCGTGCTGGGCACCGGCTCCAACTCGTGCCTCTACGATGGCAAGGAAATCATTGCCAACACCCCTCCCCTCGGCTATATCCTCGGCGACGAGGGCAGCAGCGCCGTGCTGGGGCGCCACCTCGTGGGCGACTGCCTCAAGAACCAGCTCCCCGAGGCTATCCGCGACGAGTTCCTCGCCGAGTACCAGCTCACGCAAGAGATTATCTTGGAGAAGGTCTACCGCCAGCCCTTGGCCAACCGTTTCCTGGCCAGCCTCACCCCCTTCCTCTCGAAGCACCGCGAGGTGCCCGAGGTGCACAAATTGCTTGTCGAGAGCTTCACCGACTTCTTCGTGCGCAACGTCAAGCAATACCGCCGCCCCTGGCTGCGCATCCACTTCGTGGGCTCCATCGCCAACGCCTTCTCCGCCGAACTCAAGGAGGCTGCCGAAAGCCTCGGCATGGAACTGGGAACAATCATGAAGAGCCCCATGGAAGGACTTATCAAGTATCATAGTAAAGAGTGAAGAGTCAAACACGATACGCATACAACCTATGAGATATCAATGGATTGACTCTTTGAAGGGATTGGGAATAATATTAGTCATTGCGACACATTCCCCTCTCTCCATAGCATACCCTAAGCTACTGAAATTATTAGCCACAGGTTATATGGCCATGTTTTTTATCTTGTCGGGATATACCACCAAGAAAGAAGCCTTTGGCCCTGCCATCAAGAAGAAGGCCATGCGCCTTCTGATTCCTTATATTTTTTACGGCGTTGTGATAACCTTTTTATTTTCCATAACAGGATTAGTTCGCAATTCCACAAATGAGTGGATAGGGTTATTGTATTCCCGTTATGCCATCTATCCGCTACAACACGCCAACAACACATTTCTACTTCGTACCACATCTCCACTCTGGTTCTTGACGGCCATGTTTATGGCATATACTTGGTTCTACAGCTATGTTAATCTTAAAAAAGCCACACACAGGAATGTATGCATAGCACTATATATTGCAGCAACAATAGCCCTTCATGATATAGGGGTATTACTACCATGGAGTATAGACACTTCGTTTCTGTGCGCGTTATTCATAATCGTGGGTTATAAATTTTCATCGTATGCCACAACGGTTTACAGAAAGAGATTCAAATATTTTGCCACACTATTTATTCTTCTTGGCATATATATCACCATTGTCACATACAACGGAAGAGTAAACCTATCCGTTGGCTACTATGGAAATCTTGGCACTCTAAGCATCTTCCTATACTTCATGCTTTCCATTATATTTACTATATTGTATAGCGAGATACTTAAGTTAAGCAATAACAAGATCACACATTTTTTAGCATTTGTTGGGAAACATTCATTACGTTTGATGTGTATCCACTTTCCCTTAATTGTTTTATTAGGTCCGTTATTCACAAAGATGGGAGTCTTTGGTAAATTTGCCACATTCATTAGCGCATTCATCATATCGCTAGGCACATCAATGGCTATCGAAAAAATCCGTAATCGCTATGCAGGAAAATACCCAATGCTCAGATTCATATAACAGTTCTATCCTCACAGGAGATGCATAGTGAGAATTGAAGAACCTTTATAGCTACCCCCTAAACAACAAAAAGGACAGCCTTTCGGTCTGTCCTTTTGCGTGTTACGGAGTGGAGCTGGAGGGAATCGAACCCTCGTCCAAACGAGGAAATCATATGCTTTCTACATGCTTATCTTTGCCTTCGGTTTTCGTGCGCAAGCAAGACCAAAGCCACCAACTTGCACCTTATCCTCTAAAGTTTCGCCCATGACGCGAGGCCGCCAGAGACTATCTCCGAGTTTGCTGCACCACCATATCGACGAGCTTCGGAAACAGAGCGTTCGGGTGATGTCTCGTTTCAGCACCTTGTGCCGAAATAAAGCCAATCTACTGTGCTTCGATTAGGCAGCGAGAGCGTAATTGTTTTCGCCAATTAATCTTTCGCATGATTGATATTAAAGTGCTAACCAAGCAACGCACTGCATGCTTACATACCATCTCGGCCCGCTGTCAAATCCAGTCAACCCCGATGATTTTGGGTGCGAAATTAGATAATATTTCACTACCCTCCAAACATTTAACCGAGAAAGTCTCCTTTTGTTGAGCGATTAGTAAGACTCACCTTAGCACTTGGATACTCCAAGAAGCTAACATCGTGCTCGTTGCAAAATACCCAAGTAAACTTAATTGTATTGAGTTTCGGCCTCGCTCGGCAAAAGAAAATGCAAGCATTTTACATTGCTCTCGCTCGTTGAAACTTGGTATTTTACTCGCTTATTCGTACCTTTACGGCAAGCCGTGAAGATACTCTCGTTCGCAGAGAAACATACAAGTAAACTTGTTGTTTCGCTCACTTATTCGTACCTTTGCAGTTTCAAAGCGAAAAGGATGTATATAGCAAAGAAACTGAGAGAACAGAGCATATCGGAATACCTGCTCTATATGTGGCAGGTGGAGGACCTGATACGTGCCAACGGATGCGACATCGACCGCCTGGAGCAGACGGTAGTGGCGGCATATAACCTGTCCGAAGAGCAACACGGGGAACTTACCGAATGGTATGCCAACCTCGTGGAGATGATGCGTCTCGAAGGGGTGGAGCAGAACGGCCACCTGCAGATAAACAAGAACATCATCATCGCCCTCACCGACCTGCACATCCGTCTGATGCACTCATCGAAATTCCCCTTCTACCAGGCAGCCTACTACAAGGCGCTGCCCTTCATCGTGGAACTGCGTGCCAAGGGCGGACAGGAGAAGCCCGAGATGGAGAACTGCTTCGATGCACTCTACGGTGTATGGATGCTGCGCCTGCAACGCAAGGAGGTGAGCAAGGAGACGACCACGGCCCTGGCCGACATCGTGAAGTTCGTGGGCCTGCTCTCAGACTACTACGCCAAAGACCGCGCCGGAGAGTTGGATTTGGAGGAGTGACGGAGTCGCGAGCTCTTGGCTGTTGTCTGTTGGTTGACGAATCCCTTCGTCTCTGTCATCCAGAGCGTAGCGAACCTTTAGGTCGCTGGCCGAGGGCGGCAGCCTTGGCCAAAGCCAAAGGGAAAAGCAAGGATCTCGCAAAGTCTCATGGGCATAGTCCCAGCGCGGGATTTCTCGCCATGCTCGAAATGACACCGAAGGAATGCACGAAAGAAGAAGATAAATATAAACAAGAACAAACATGAACGAAATAGAAAGAAGACGTACGTTTGCGATTATATCGCACCCTGATGCTGGTAAGACCACATTGACCGAGAAACTGCTCCTCTTCGGAGGTCAGATTCAGGTGGCCGGTGCCGTGAAGTCAAACAAGATCAAGAAGAGCGCCACCTCCGACTGGATGGAGATTGAGAAGCAGCGCGGTATCTCGGTGACCACCTCGGTGATGGAGTTCGACTATAAGGACTACAAGGTAAACATCCTCGACACCCCCGGTCACCAGGACTTTGCCGAGGACACCTTCCGCACGCTCACTGCCGTGGATAGCGTAATCATCGTGGTAGACAGCGCCAAAGGTGTGGAGACGCAGACCCGCAAGCTCATGGAGGTGTGCCGCATGCGCAACACCCCTGTGATTATCTACGTCAACAAGATGGACCGCGAGGGCCGCGACCCCTTCGAACTCCTCGACGAGTTGGAAGACGAACTCAAGATCAGCGTGCTCCCCTTGAGCTGGCCCATCGAGCAGGGTGCACGCTTCAAGGGCGTGTATAACCGCTACGAGCAGAAGTTCGACCTCTACACCCCCAGCAAGCAGGTGGTAACCGAGAAGAAGGAAATCAATATCAACAGCACCGAGTTGGAGGAGAACATCGGCGAGGCACAGGCCGAGAAACTGCGTGCCGACCTCGAGCTCATCGAGGGCGTATATCCCGAGTTCAATGTCGACGACTACCTCTCCGCCACCGTGGCCCCCGTCTTCTTCGGCTCGGCATTGAACAACTTCGGCGTGAAGGAACTCCTCGACTGCTTCGTCGAGATAGCCCCCAGCCCACGCCCCACACCCGCCGTAGAGCGCGAGGTGGTGCCCGCCGAGGAGAAGTTCACCGGTTTCATCTTCAAGATTACCGCCAACATCGACCCCAACCACCGCTCATGCGTAGCCTTCTGCAAGGTATGCTCAGGTAAGTTCGTGCGCAACGCCCCCTACCTGCACATCCGCTCGGGCAAGACCATGCGTTTCTCATCGCCCACCCAGTTCATGGCCCAGCGCAAGAGCACCATCGACGTAGCCTATCCCGGCGACATCATCGGTTTGCCCGACACGGGTAACTTCAAGATTGGCGACACGCTCACCGAGGGCGAGCTGCTCCACTTCAAGGGCCTGCCCTCATTCTCACCCGAGATGTTCAAGTACATCGAGAATGCCGACCCCATGAAGACCAAGCAGTTGGCCAAGGGTATCGACCAGCTCATGGGCGAGGGTGTGGCGCAGTTGTTCGTCAACCAGTTCAACGGCCGCAAGATTATCGGCACCGTAGGTCAGTTGCAGTTCGAGGTTATCCAGTACCGTTTGGAGAACGAGTACAACGCCAAGTGCCGTTGGGAGCCCGTGAGCCTCTACAAGGCCTGCTGGATTGAGAGCGACGACCCTGCCGAGCTCGAAGCCTTCAAGAAGCGCAAGTACCAGTTCATGGCCAAGGACATCGAGGGCCGCGACGTGTTCCTTGCCGACAGCGGCTACGTGTTGCAGATGGCGCAAATCGACTTCAAGAACATCCGCTTCCATTTCACCAGCGAGTTTTGATTAATGGTTAACGTTTAACGAAGACGAAAACGAAGACGAAGACGATGAACGATTAACGTTTAACGTTTAACGAAGACGCCGACGCGAGAGAAGCGTCGGTTGCCTTTGGCCCCTTCGGGCGGCGAACGTTGTTTGCGACGACTGAAGCTTTAGCTTTACAAAGGAGTGAGACTTGTCTCCCTTTATCGAAAACTGCCTCCGGGGTGTGTGATAATAACGAAGACGAAAACATTTTAAGGGTTATAGGTTATGGGTTATAGGTTAAAGGTTAATGCGCTACGCGCGGTTAAAGGTTATAGGCCATCCGGATGGATATGCATTGCGAAGCCAAAGTTTTCGTTTTCGTCTTCGTTTTCGTTTTCGTTTTATATAGCTAACAGCCTTTAATATGATAAGTCTCTGGCAGATATTCCTGGTGTTTGCAAAGATAGGTGCCTTCACGATAGGTGGAGGCATCCCCATGATTGCGGCGATAAAGAGCGAGCTCGTACAACGCAAGTGGTTGAACGATGAGGACTTTGTTGACCTCATCACCTTGGCCCAGACAGCGCCCGGACTCTTTGCCGTCAACATCTCCATTCTGACCGGCCATCGGTTGCGTGGCACCAAGGGCAGCGTGGTGGCTACCATCGCCAGTTGCCTCCCCCCCTTCCTCATCATCTTGCTGGTGGCCATCTTCTTCACCAGCTTCAAGGACAACCCCTACGTCATCAAGGCCTTCAAGGGCATCCGCCCCGTCGTCGTGGCCTTGATAGGCGTACCCATGATGGATATGCTCAAGGCCACCAAGATGCACTGGTGGTCGTGGTGTATATGGATCGCGTCGATGGTTCTCGTATGCCTCCTCAGCGTGTCACCCATATACATCCTGATATGCGTCATCGTGATTGCAGCCTTTATCAGTTGGTACAATAATCGTAAGGCCGTATGATATACGTAGAGCTGTTCCTGACCTTTTTCCTTATTGGTATGTTCACCATCGGTGGTGGCTATGCCATGCTCTCGCTCATCCAGAACCAGGTGGTCACCATACATGGCTGGATTGACGACACCACCTTCACCGACATCGTGGCCATCTCGCAGATGACCCCTGGCCCTATAGGAATAAACTCGGCCACCTATATCGGCTACGAGGTACTGGCCAAGGCCGGTGCATCGGAGTTTCTGGGTGTCCTCGGTTCGTTCACCGCCACCTTTGCCGTAGTGCTGCCCTCGTTCATCATCGTATTGCTGCTTGCCAAGGTCTATAACCGTTGGAAGGAGCATCCTGTCTTTCGTGGTGTGATGGCAGGCCTGCGCCCCGCCGTGCTCGGACTCATCGGTACTGCAGCCCTTAGCCTTGCTACCCCAGACAATTTCATCGACTGGAAAAGCTTCGTCATCTGCCTCGCCGCCTTCATTGCCCTATACCTCAAAAAACTGGGTCCATTCTCCGTATTAGGCATAGGAGCATTGGTGGGGCTATTGATTTATTGATGGTTGGTGTAGAAGACAAAAGAGTTTGGAGGTCTGAGTTAAAACGTTGACGAAAACGATAACGTTGACAACCATCCGGAAAAACAGTAACATTCTGTAAGGAAAAACAGTTTAAGTTCTGTGTATTCTGTTGACAAAAATAATCAACGTGAATTAAAACATGAATTTAGACATGTTTTTTCACGCGCTTCGCTGGTGTTGTCGGCTATGCCGAGTGTATGCGCAGTACAATCGCGAGTGAAACAAGCGACATCGTGTTTAAGTTCTGTCTAGATTCTCGTTGACAAAAATAAGTAACGTGATAGCTGTTGTAACAAAATCAACGTGAATTTATACGAGATTTTAAACGTGTTTTTCGTACCTTTGTAGACAAACGGAGAAATATGTACTTACACCAAACGCTAACAGGTAAAGTCATCGGTGCATGCTATACGGTGCATAACGAGTTGGGATGCGGTTTCTATGAAAAGGTCTATCAAGAAGCCCTTGCTATAGTGCTTAGGGAAGAAGGGGTACCTTTTGAACGTGAGAAGCATTTGCCAATAGAATTTCATGGACAAATTTTGGATTGTGACTACATTGCAGATTTTGTAATTGATAATGCCATCATCTTAGAGCTTAAGGCTGTAAGCGAAATAAACTCCACCTATGAATCTCAGGTTATCAACTATCTAAAAGCTACGGGATTGCAAGTAGGCTTGTTAATAAATTTCGGTAAAGAAGAATTGCAGGTAAGACGTTTGGCTGCTAACATCTATTAAAGTCTGCCTGATTTAATGGCAAAACAGTATAGATTCTGTGATATCTGTTGACAAAAATAATCAACACGAATTAAAACATGAATTTAGACATGTTCTTGCAAGTCGCTTCGCCCTTGCTAGCAGAAGGACACTCTGTGAGAGAAAAAAACAGTGTCATCAGTTTAAGTTCTTGTTGATAAAATAAAAATCAAAACGTGATAGTATTGTTTTTAGTCAACTGATAACACTGAAATTAGACATGTTTTTTCACGCGCTTCGCTGGTGTTGTCGGCTATGCTGGGTGTATGCGCAGTACTATCGCGAGTGAAACAAGCGACATCGTGTTTAAGTTCTGTGTATTCTGTTGACAAAAATATTCAACCTGCTATCTGTTGATAATAAAAGACCTGTGCATTGTTTCTAATCAACTGATGATACAGAATTAAAACGTGTTTTTGCAACTCATCGCTCATAGCTATTCTTGTGTAGGGTGTAGGGGTTAGAGTGTAGAGTTTAGTGTGTAGAGGAAAAGGCTCAAAGCTCAAAGCTCACTGCTCATCGCTCACCGCTCATCGCCCCATAACCCATAACCTATAAACAGAAGCCTCACAGCTCTTCGCCCAAAAATTTTGTTATATCAAAGATTAGGTGTATCTTTACAAATTCAAAGGAAAATCAATACAATATGGAACGCTATTTCAATATTCGTTACGAGTTTGACCGACAGGTGGTGCAAGAGAGAATCGCGCAACAGGTGACACAGCAGGAGACGGGCTACATCTGTGTGGCCGATGCCAACATCCTGCAGCAGGTGCATAACGACCTCAGCTACCGCAAGGTGGTGGATGGAGCGATGTTCTCCATCAGCGATAGCAGCTGGGTGCCCGTGTTCCTGAAATGGATATATGGCATCAAGCGAGAGCACTACTGCGGCAGCATGATATTCATGGATATCATCGAGAAGAAGCGTTACAGACAGTTCTTCATGGGCACCTCTACCCGAACGCTCAACGCGCTGAAGGGAAACCTCACTAAGATAGACCCAGCCATGGAGGGGATGACCTTTTATGAACTGCCCTACATGGATGTGGAGGACTTTGACTATCCCGCCATCGCAGAGATGGTGAACCGCGACAACCCCGACATCATCTGGGTAGCATTAGGTGCTCCCAAGCAGGAGATCTTCATGAGCAAGCTGGCCCCCTATCTCCATCGCGGAGTGCAGATTGCCGTGGGAGCAGCCTTCAAGTTCTATAGCGGACTGGAGGAGAAACGCGCTCCGTCATGGATGAGACGCGGCAAGCTGGAGTTCCTATACCGCATATATGCCGACCCGAAAAAACAGTGGGCACGATGCAAGCAAATCATCTGCACCCTACCTCGCATATTGAGGGAAGAACGGCAAGTGAGAGCGATGAGCAGTGAGCGATGAGCAGTGAGCTTTGAGCTTTGAGCCTTTCCCTCTACACTCTAAACCCTACACTCTACACTCTACACTCTAAACTCTAAACCCTACACACTAAACACTACACTCTAAACACCACATAAGAATATTGCGTTATGAGAGATTTTCACAATTTAGGAATTTGGGAACGTAGTCATCAGCTCACGCTTGATGTGTACCAGGTGACAAAGTCGTTCCCAAATGAAGAATTGTTTGGTTTGACCTCTCAACTAAGAAGGGCGGTATCCTCCATACCTACCAATATCGCCGAAGGATGCGGAAGAGCTACCAACAAAGATTTTGCTCATTTCCTACAGATAGCAATAGGGTCATCCACAGAAGTTGAATATGAACTCCTTCTGGCTTATGACTTACATTATATCAACGACAATGACTATCGTGTATTGACCGACGAGACGATAGCTGTCCGTAAAATGATTATCAAGTATCAATCCGGGCTATTAGAGTAGTTCTCTAAAGCTCACAGCTCATTGCTCAAAGCTCACAGCTCATCGCCCTATAACCCATAACCGCTCACCCCCATGTTCTTCGAACTTCTACAAATCGCCATTGGCAATAGGGATTGTTTCTCGCAGGCTCCTACGGAGGAGGAGTGGAGGGAGCTCTATGCGCTGGCACAGAAGCAGGCGATGGTGGGCATCACCTTCCGTGGGGTGGAACAGCTTCCTCTGGAGCAGCGACCGCCCAAGCAGGTGCTGATGCAGTGGTACATGGCGACAGGTCGCATCAAGACTCTCAATGCCGACTTGGACCGTAAGGCACTGGTTGTGGCGAACAGGTTCCTCGAAGATGGATTCCCTAATGTGATATTGAAGGGTCAGGGCATTGCCCTACTCTACCGAGTTGGACAAATGGACAAACGATGTTCGCTGGCTGCAGGGGAAGGCAATGAACCACTGACAATGGATAATGGCCAGCTGGAAGGTGAATCGTCAATCAGAGAATACCGTACCCCTGGAGATATCGACATCTGGCTTCATGGTGAGCGTGAGGAGATATTGAGCTATGTGCGCAAGCATGTGCCTGGCTGTGCACCGGTGTATCATCATGTGGACTTCCCCGTGGTCAACGGACTGGACATCGAGGTGCACTTCACCCCCTCGTGGATGAATTCACCCGTGACCAACCGACGGCTGCAGCGTTTCTTCCGTGAACAGCAGTTGGGTGCTTCCAAGAAAAACGAAAACGGAAATCCGCAGCCGACAAGCCATCACAGGTATACAGAACTTCCCATCCCTACTCTTGCCTTCAACCGCATATACATCCTCGTACATATCTATCGTCACCTGTTTGCCGAGGGCATTGGTCTGCGCCAGCTGCTCGACTACTACTTCGTGCTCTGCCAAGGCCTTACCACGGAGGAGCGCGAGGAGACGATGCGCGTGTTGCGCTCTTTGAAGATGAAGCGCTTCGCTGGCGCTGTGATGTGGGTGCTGCAAGAGGTGTATGGCATGGATGACCGTTACCTGCTCACCGCTCCCGATGAACGGGAGGGACGCTTCCTGCTCTCAGAAATCATGCTGGCGGGTAACTTCGGACAATATGATGAGCGCCTGCAGCACAGCAGGGAGGAGAGTGCCCTGCACTGGGGGCTGCGCAAGGTGAAGCGTAACTTCCGCTTCGTACGCAGCTACCCCTCAGAGGTACTGTGGAGCCCCATCTTCAAACTGTGGCATTATTTCTGGAGGAAAAGAGCGGTGAGGCACTCCACAAAGCAAGCCTCAAAGGCCTCCAGGGTATACTTCTCCTTATAGCGTGCATAGCCCTGCTCTCCCATCTGGTGGCGCAGTGCTGGGTCGACAATGAGTTTCTCCAAGGCAATAACTAACGAAGCCACATCTTGCTGTTCACAGACGAATCCATTCTCACCATCCTTGACCATATCGGGGATGGCCCCCACATCAGTAGACACGATGGGGAGTCTGTATTGCATAGCCTCCACGAGTGTCAGCGGGAAGCAATCGTTGAAGGTAGGCTGCACAAACACATCGGCCTGTGCAAAGAATCGCAACTTATCCTCTCCATATTGCGGTCCGTGATAGGCGACGCAACCCTCCAGTCCGCGCTCCTTCACCTCAGCCTCAAACACAGCACGATCGATTTCCTTCGTCTCACCTCCCACGAAGTCGCACATAAACTGCAGTCCACGCTCACGCAACACCTTACATGCATCGAGCAGCACATACACCCCCTTGCTTCCGATTAGGTTCGAAAGAAAGAGCAAATGAGGAGCCTCACCCCACCCCTCTCCAGAGGGAGAAGGAGTCGCAGACATCTCTGAAACACCCTCCGAGTGGTAGCTGTCGTTTTCGTTACTGCTCAAAGCTCGCTTCTCATCGCTCATCGCTCTCAGCTCACAGCTCATCGCTCGCAGCTCATCGCTTAAATCCGGTATTCCATTCGGACATATCACCACCTGGTCGCGCCTCACCACCTTTTCGATATCAGGATATAAGAACCACGAGAGCAGCATCACCTTGGTGTTGCGATATACGAGTGGTATCAACCATCGGTAGGGCCAGCGGTCCACACAGCCACTCATCCCCTTGTTGTGCTGGTGTATCAAGACCTTACGTCCGAAGAGCTTGCACAGCAGCACGAAGGGCGCATCCTTCAGGAATCCTACCCCATGGCATGTGATGGCGAGGTAGCACAGGTTGTAGCGATGTGTCAGCAGCTTGAAGAAGACGGCAAAGTATGAACCGATGAAGCGCAGCAGCTTCTTTATGCCTCCCTTGCCTATCTCGTCCATACGTCGCGAGGTAGAGAGGTTCACAAAGTCGCAGTCGAACTGTTCGTTCACCAGTTTACTATCTTTGATATATTGGCTCACCATGGCCGACCCATGCACAGGCGGCGGCAGCGGAGCGATAAAGAGAATACGTGGTTTAGCCATAAAACGATTAGAATATCAGCAGCATTATAACTACATATTATTTTCTGCGAAGATACAAAAGGAGAATGATATTACAAAATTTTTAGCACTGAGCTTTGAGCAGTGAGCAGCGCGTACGAAAATCTGTTAAGTCTGTGTGAAATATAGAAATACTACGTAAAAAGACAGTTAAAGTTCTGTTTAGATTCTCGTTGACAGAAATATACAACGTGTAGCTTTATTATTGTCAACTGATGACACTGAATTTAGACATGCTTATGCAAGTCGCTTCGCCCTTGCCACCTCATAGCTATTCTCGTGTAGTGTTTAGAGTGCAGTGTAGTAAGAAAGCTCAGGGCTCAGGGCTCACAGTTCATCAACTATAACCCTTAACCTTTATAGAATGGATCTATCCATGTGTAATAACAATTCGACGAAGTCCACTTGGCAACAACGCCAACACACCGAGCATCGCCACTTTATAATTAAATGGGTTATATTTCAAGGATTGTCTCACCTCATATAATGTTTCACGACACTCCCCGTAACGAACAGCCACTGAAGCACGCATCTTATGCCAATGAGAGAGGTACTTGCGGAATCCCACGAGCTCAGGATTTGCCTGATAAATCTCTTTCAAAGCTCTTCCCACGGGATCACCGGCATCTTGCCGACGAGGGGGTAGATTTTTCTTATCATACCCTTCTCCCAAGTTATACTGTGCTGCAGATTTCATCGAATAAGCCCACTGCGTACGCACCGCAACACGTGCCCAAGTGAGCAAATCTTCACCCGATTTAATGCCCACAGGGAAACTTCCAACCTCCTGTAGCAAAGTGCGCTCTATGCACACCGCACTTGTCCACATAGGCGGATGCGAACAACTTGCTACCTCAAAGTAGTTGGTGAGCACGCCACGCCCCTCTGTGAAAGGCATCTTACGTAGTATAGTAGGCGACTTCACGCCATTGGAATTGAAGATATAGTTTGTAGCACGAGCACGACACTCAGGATATTCAGCGATGAGTGCTGCTATCTCCTCCAAGAACTCGGGCATCCACTCATCATCAGCATCGAGGAACGCCACATGCTCGCCGCATGCCTCAGCGATGCCACGGTTGCGCGCAGCGCTCACACCAGCATTTGCTTGGCGGATGAGACGTATGCGCGGGTCATCAAAGGTCTCTACCACGGCGGCACCGCCATCGGTGCTACCATCATCGACCACCACGACCTCGAAGTCCTGGTAGGTCTGCGCCAACACGCCATTCAACGCAGTGGCGATGCTGGCTTCTTTGTTATACAAAGGAATGATTACTGAAATCATTGAGCTATGAGTTTTATGAGCTGTGAGCCTTGAGCTATGAGCAATTAGATTTTGGTTAATTTTTTTATTTCATTCTTTTACACAAATGAGCCTTGAATCACCGTATACATCATTCAACCACACACGGGATTTGCTTACGAAGCAACCCGACATCACGTTTGCTTGCCGCGAAGGTACGAAGAATTATTTATTATACAAAATTTTTAGCAATAAGCGATGAGCAGTGAGCGATGAGCATCTCACATCTCATAGCTCACTACCCATAACCTATAACCTATCACCCATAACCTATAACCCATACCCTACCGCTCCACCGCTATCAACCGCTGCCATCACGAAGCGAAGTGCCAATTGTGGTTGGGACTCTTCGTCATAGTACTCCAGCAAGCAGTGCAACACCTTCATGGCACACGACATATGCACATCTTTCCGAAAAGCAGGTTCGTGTATGTGCGTGTGCTGATGCCCGCCAGTCGGCAGAAATCCTTCACTCTCACCCCCAGCGCCTCGCGCTCAGCGGTGATCAATAGCCCCAGGGGGCTGTAAGTACGGGTAGAACGTCTCATAATCCTTTACATTTACATCAACAATTAATGTTGCGAAGGTACAAAAATATTTCCCATATCCTCCCACTATGGGAGTATATCTTTATTTTTCAGATGCTTACTTTGCAAGAAAAATGCAACAACTAAGCCTTTTCCGCGGTGTGCACGACACGCAGCCGCGGCCTGTCACCCTCGAGGAGTTGGTGACGATGATGCGCACAGACCAGTCGGTGCGCGACCTTACCGAGAAGCACCGCTATGCCCGCGCCATGGGCGACGAGCAGGGTGCCAGCAGATACAAGAAGATGATGACAAGCTTCGGCGTGGCTGCACGCTTTGAGGGCGGGCGCCAGCAAAAACACATCGTGGAACTGACGGGGCTGTCGCTGGTGGACATCGACCATATCGATCCCAACCTGATGACCGAGATACTGGACAAGGTGCGCAGCGATGAGCACACCTTGTTGGCCTATACAACGCTCTCGGGACAAGGACTTCGCATCCTCTTCCGCTATTTGACTAATAAAACCACGGATTGCTCGGATTTCACAGATTTGTCTACCGATGATAATAGTACATCGCATAATAATCCGAGTAATCGGTGTAATCGGTGGTTAAACAATCAGGAGTATAGGCAAGTGTTTGAGCAGGGCAACGAATACTATCGTAATCTGGTAAATTTAGAGGTGGACCTCCAATGCAAGAACATCGGCCGCATCAGCACCATTGCCTATGACGAGAACCTGTACTATAACCCCGATGCCACCCCATTCGTCATCAAGTTGGAAGAGAAGAATCCCGTAGGAAGACCAAAGGGAGGGAAGAGTGAAAAGGGCAGCGTGAAGAGTTGTAAGGTAAAAGATGTGGAGGCAATCATCATCCGCAACTTGGAGCGACGTGGCATTGTGTACGAAGCAGGCACCTATAACAAGTATGTGAATGCCGCCTGCTACGAGATGAACCGCTACGGAGTGCCCAAAGAGGAGTGTCGAGAGTGGGCAGTGAATAGGTTTGATGACTACAACACCCCCGAAGTGGAGGCTATCGTGCGCTCATGCTATGCGCAGACCGAGGAGCACGGCACACTGAGGGCACCGCGAGCGGAAAAAGAGAGCCGCTATGCTTCAATACGGGACATCCAGGACTGGCTACGGAGCAATGATATACGCATCAGGCATAATGTGATAACGAGGAAACGAGAGATCTCGTTTTACGTTAACGATAACTGCCATTCGGAGGGTAACATTGCGGAGCCAAAGTCTTCGTCATCGTCTTCGTTTTCGTTAATCTGGAAGGAACTGGAAGATAAGAGCGTCAACTCCCTCTACTGCCGCTTCTGCCTCGACACGGGACGTCAGGCGAAGATCTCGGACTTCTACATCATCATCGAGAGCGACTTCTACCCCGAGTATCATCCCTTAAGGGAGTATCTGGAGGGGCTGCCCGCGTGGAACGGCATCGACTACATCGACCAGGTGGCATCCATGGTGCACGTCACGGGCTGCACGCAGGAGATGCACAACCGCTTCTTCAAGCAGTGGCTCGTGGCCATGGTGGCGGCGTGGCTCGAGCCCGACAAGACCAACCACGAGATACTCACCTACATCGGTCCTCAAGGCATCTACAAGAGCACCTTTGTGCGCCACCTCCTGCCCACGGAACTCAGCGGTTACTTCTCCACCAAGAACTTTGCCGGACGCATGAGCAAGGACGACCGCCTGGAGCTCACCGAGATGGCCCTCATCTCGCTCGAAGAGCTCGACAGTCTGCAGCCCGCGGAGCTCAACCAGCTCAAGGCCATCACCACCGACCCCACGGTGAACGAGCGTGCCGCCTTCGCCCGCTACAAGGAGCGCCGCGCCCACATCGCCTCCTTCTGCGCCACGGGCAACAACCCGCGCTTCCTCACCGACCTCACCGACAACCGCCGCTGGCTCCCCTTCCTCGTGCGCGACATCGACTCCCCATGGTCGCACCCGCTGCCCTATGCCGGGCTATATGCCCAGGCCTACACGCTCTACCGCACAGGCTTCCGCTACTGGTTCGATGCCGACGACAATGCCGAGCTGTCGCGCCACAACCGCCAGTTCGAGGAGCCCTGTATGGAAGAAGAGCTCATCGCCACCTACCTGCGCGTGCCCTATGGCGACGAGGTGGGCGAGTTCCTCACCGCCACGCGCATCATCGAACTCATCGGCGGCTCGGTGAAGCGGCCCCTCTCGGCCAAGAAGGTAGCCCTCTGCATGAACCGCCTCGGCTTCGAGCAGCGGCGCGTGCTGAACACCCGCGGGTGGAACGTGGTCATCCTCACGGGCGACCAGATAAAGGAGCAGCAGCGCATGGATGCGCACCGCAGCGTGGAGGAATAGAACGAAGCAACAATAATCTTAAAAAAGATGTGGCACCGCAACGGACAGATATACATTCTGTTATGAGCGTTCTGCCACATCTTTTTCGGTTTTGCATACCTTATGTGTATTTAAATAAATAATTAAAAGAAAAATAAATCTATAATTAATTATTTATTATCCCTATAGGGTTTCAAAAACGCGTGGCAATGTGGCAGAGCGCATCAATCGCGCTAATAATCAGCAAAATACGTTGCCACATCTTTTATGTCTCTTCGGCAACCTGACGGTTCTTCGTAAATTTAGGGACAAGTTATAGCCCATCATTCCTCTAAAATCCGCATGCTGTGTCATCCTGAGTGCAGTGAAGGATCCCGCGCTGGGCCGACGCGGAGCATTAGCGTCGGTTGCGACGACGGGAGGTTTATCTCCCCAAAGGAGTCTTTAACAAATAGACTTTGCGAGATTGCTTTTCCCTTACGGCCAGCGAACACGTTTCTTCGCTAACGCTCAGAACCTTTAGGTCGCCGGCCGCAGGGAAAGGCAATGACACGATACTATGATAGATTTGCTGCCCCTAAATTGACGAAGAACCAACCTGCAACCCGAATCAGGAACAGCTCCGCTAATCGAAGCCTTTCGTTAAGATTATCAGAGCCTTGCAATAAAAAAATCAGAGCCCTCCGTTGCGAAAATCAGACGGCTCTGTTTTTATAGGGGAATTAAAGGCTATTAAGGGTAATCAGAGGCTATTAAAGGCAACTAATGTAACAAACAGGAGATGGTGGCTGAGGTGTGAGAAGATTGCGTATATTTGTGTGCGGTTAGGGTGTTAGGCCTCTTTTTACAGCCGAAGCTCAACAACATAGTTGTTAACGGACAACAGACGACAGACAACGGACGCCATCCGGGGTGATCGCTGAAGGCTCACTGCTCATTGCTCACTTCTCATTGCTCATCGCTCACAGCCATTCTTGTGTAGTGTGTAGTGTTTAGTGTGTAGAGGAAAAGGCTCAAAGCTCAAAGCTCATAGCTCACAGCCCATAACCTATAACCTCTAACCCATAACCTTTAATCGCTCACAGCCATTCTTGTGTAGTGTGTAGTGTATAGGGTTTAGAGTGTAGGGTTTAGAGTGTAGAGGGAAAGGCTCACTTCTCATCGCTCACTGCTCATCGCTCACTGCTCACTGCTCACTTCTCATCGCTCATTGCTCATCGCTCACTTCTCACAGCTCATCGCCCAAGAATCACGGTTCCCCCAAGTACTCGAAGATCAGTTGCACCTGCCGCCTGGTAAAGTGGCGGTCGTTGACACGGTAGCCCGTGGCGAGTAGCGCGGGCAACAGGCCGTGAGCATGGTTGATGTAGCGGTTGAGTCGGCGCAGGGCGTTCGAAGTAGACCCGATGGGAAAGTACATTGTGGCCAGCTCGCTTTTGGTGTAAGGTTGGGGAAGCCTCTCCCCCCGCCCTCCCCCATAGGGAGGGAGCTTACAGACATCGTTAGTATTCATAATAGTGTAGTGTTTAACAATTTCATTGTTGAGCTTTGACTGCGCTCGCGGTAAGAGTTCAAGCACACTTGACTCTTGCTCGCTGGCACAAACCTTATAGTGTAGTGTTTAGGGTTGTTAGGTGCTAAAAGCTAAAAGCCTATAACCAATAACCTGCAGCTTCGCTGCATTCACTCTATAAAGTTACTAAAAAACCAGCACATAAGCAAACAAAAACACGCTTATTATCAGCGGATAATAAGAAAATTCACATTCCGAGAAAATATTGTTTCTGTAGCCTACCATAGGTCGCACTGGCGGACAGGGAGGGTAACGCGATGTTGTACCTTTGCACTGTCAATCGATGACAGTGCGAGTTTCGGCTACACTCGTTGGGAAATTGCAAGTGCACTTGCATTTCACTCGTTTGCACGAACCTTGCAACAACGAAAACTGTAAAGAAAACCCAAACATCCCATTGACTGTAGCGTCGACCTGCGGTTCAGAGGGAAGGCGTCGCGAAGCCTAGTTTTCGTTTTCGTCTTCGTTTTCGTTAAACCTTAAACACTAAACTCTAAACAAGAAAAATTATGCCCATTACCTACGCAGTAAAGAAAGTAAGCAATCCCAAGTATCCTGAGGTGGACTACTTCCACGGTCAGGCCATCAAGACCGGTGAGCTCACCATGGAGAAGCTCGCCCGCCGCATCAACAACAGCACCACCGTGACGCAGAGCGACTGCTACGCCGTGCTCAAGAGCATGAAGGAACACATCATCGAAGCCCTCTGTGAAGGACAGGTGGTAGTGCTCGACGACCTCGGCCGTTTCCAGGTGACCCTTCAGGGCAAATGCTACAATGCCGAGACCATGCAGAACGAGGAGTTCTCGCCCTCATCCTACATCAAGGGCCACAAGATCGTCTTCCGCCCCGATGCCGCCCTCAAGAAGGAGGTAGCCTTGGACTTCTCGCTGAAGCGTATCTCGTCTGATGCGCTCGCTTAGCGAGAGCCGAAGCGAGTGCGCGAAAGCAAGAATAAAAATATTTCTCGCTGAAGCGTATCTCCAGTGAAGCTTTGGCATAAGCCAAACTTCACTGGAACGAATACGAAGACGAAAACGAAAACCTCCTCCGGGGTGTGAACGAAGACGAAAACGAAAACGAAGACTGCCTCTGGGGTGTGAACGAATACGAAGACGAAAACGAAGACCTCCTCCGGGACAAAGTCTGTTAATGTCTAAGTGTTTTTATGAGTCCGCTAAGTTGTCGTTCTATGGATAATACATACTCTATTAGAGTGGTATATATGTTCTCGTCCATATAACCTATGTTTTTAGCATATCAGCAATTGGGTTTCAACCTCATAGGAGGAACCCAATGCTATATCTAAAAAATGCGCGAACTCTGTGTCTGATGGCCGTGCTGAACCTTCCGCAATATTGGACGCAATGGAGACAACTGCACGCTGTAACTGATCACATAGTCCTTTCTTCTCAAACCAAGGCATGTCACCTGTCAGTTCATACACTTTTGTAGATAGTGCTACAGCTTCCTGCCATACGGGATATTCTCTAAAATTACGTGCCTTCTTTTCCTTTTCCATAAGTGCAAAGATAGTAAAAATCTGATTAATTTTCTCTTTCGTCAGAAAAGGTCTTCGTTTTCGTATTCGTTTTCGTTTTATTCAACCTAACCATTAACCTCTAAAAAACTTAACAACCTATGAACACAAAAACTCAATTTAATTTCGGCAAATTCCTCAAGATTCTCATCGCTGTACTCACCGCCATTGCTGGCTCATTAGGCTTGGCCAGTTGTGCTGCATAAAGACGAAAACGATGACGAAAACGAAAACAACGAAAGTGTCATCCCGAGCGAAGAGAGGGATCTCGCATCAAGACTTGGCAAAAGACTCCGCGAGCCCCTCCACCTTCCTCCGTGCGCTGCTGCTCATCAGCGGCGCACTAACTCTTATCGCTTGACTTTTAATCTAACCACGGATTACACGGATTAGGTAACCCGAAAAGAAAATCAGAGAAATCCGAGTAATCTGTGGTTCAAAACAAAAGAAATTGAGTAACTGACCACGGATGGCACGGATTACACAGATTTATTTTTAAAACCACGAACCTTTAGGTCGCCGCCCGTAGGGGCCAAAGGCAATGAAAGCGAATGGACACTCTCGCACTTGCCATTAGTGAAAATTGGTGAAGATTAGTGGTTGAAAAATCAGAGAAATCCGAGTAATCTGTGGTTTAACCAAATAGAATTCTCAAATATGAAATATTTTAGTTTAGATGAATTGTGTGCCAGCGCTACCGCGCTGCGCGAGGGCATCGACAATCGCCCATCGAAGTGTGCATACCACCTGTTACACGTGCTTGTAGACCAGTTACTGGACCCTATCCGCGAAGCGTGGGGTGAACCCATCGTGGTGAGCAGTGGCTATCGCTGCAAGGAGCTTAACGCCCTCGTGGGCGGGGCACAGCATAGCCACCACCTCATCGGCTGCGCTGCCGACCTCATCGCCGGCAACCGCGACGACCACCGCCGCCTGTTCAATCTCATCGTGCAAATGCAGCAGTCGGGCCAGATCCGCTTCACCCAACTCATCGCTGAGGACAACTACCGCTGGATACATATCTCGTATGTACCGAGCGACTTGAAGTGTCAAGTCGTGAGAGGTGGCCATTAAAGGTTAGAGGTTATAGGTTATGGGTTAAAGGCGACGAGCGACTTTGTCGCTAAAAGGTTTCGTCAACATCATCGAACACGCACAGCGTGCCTCTAACCTATAACCCTTAACCAATAACCTTTAATAGCTCATAGCTGTTTAGTGTGCCTATAACCACTACCTAGCGAAGAGCAGTTATCTACAAAAAGAAGAAGAGGGCGTACCATCAAGTACACCCTCTTCTTTCGTTAAACGTTAATCGTTAAACGTTAATCGCTTAAATTTACAATCCAAAGCTCACTGCTCATCGCCCTACGACCTTTCTTTTCTGGATTTTCTCCCACACCCAAGCCGTAACTCCGATGCTTATAGCAGTAGATATAAGTAGATAGATGATATATCCCCACGAAGGGATTACCCATGGTAGACGTGCTACGACCATAGCCCCAGCTTGCACAAAGAACATGTGCAACAGGTACACCCCAAAACAGTTTACCGAGACATACACCAATGCCTCACGCACTATAGCCACTTGTTTCAGTAGCCATGCTACCCCTACAAAAGCAGGAATGCCCATCCATTGCATGGCATATTCCAACGCGAAGTTATAACCACCCCTAAAGTGAGCTGCCGACATCACGATGAATGCCACAAGAGCGAGCAATGACCAACGTACATCAATACGCTCCAACTGATCATAACGCTCTGCCGCCCACGTCCCCATTAGGAAGAAGACGAAGTAACGGGTAAACCAATCCATGCAGAGATAGGGGACAGCGATATAATGTGTCGAGAGTAGCAAAGCTACGACAAACACCACTCCCCTCACCCATCGCTTGGCATTGAACAGCAATGGTGCTATGCAATAGAAGATGAAGAGAAGATATATATACCACAAGAACGTAACCTCGCTCTGCTTGGGAGCTATTAAAAGATTGAGCAGAGCTGTGCCTATGTTCTCAAAATCAAATGCGAGCAGTGTACATATAATACCCACAATCAGGTAAGGAACAACAAACTTCCTCACACGCTTACCGATGTAGCCCTTATACTCACTCCAGCCATGTACCCCCTTGTAGGAATAGCGCACCAGGAAACCCGAGATAAAGATAAACAGCGGCATGTGGAAGGTATATATCCAGTAGAACATGCGCATATACCACTCCGGCATAAAGGGGAATCGATGATGCCCCAACACCACCAACACCATCGCTATGCCCTGCATCACATCGATGCCTATTATTCGCTTTGCCATTGTTTTTGTGTAGTGTTTAGAGTGCAGTGTTTAGAGCCCATAACCTATAACCTATAACCCTTAGCCACACAGCTCATCGTCTCGTCCGTCCTCCCGTGATAAAGGCCAAGACTTGAGGGAAGTAAGCATTTAGAAAAATCCCCATACCATATACCGTTAAAATGGTAAAAATTGGGGCAACAACATACAATATACCTATAGCCCATGACGAATCTCCAAAGACGAACAATCCTGTCTTCTTAAATATTGTCAATATAGGTTCATGCAATAAGTAGATAAAAAAGCTATATTTATAAATCCTTGCCAATTTTACCCTCGCACTAAATTGAGGATATAACTTATCGTATAAAATCCATACTGCATATATACCCATCACAAGAATTATACAATGAGCCACATAAGGTAATGCTATCACATACTCACTAATATAACCATTTAAGAAACAAAGAAACAACCAAAGGAAGAAATAGCCCCATGCACCTTTATGTTCAAATTGCTCTAACCATTTCACCTTTGTCGTTAAAAAAGCACCTACACTAAAAAACAATATAGCCTCTGTCGTAGGAAAAACGAAAGGATTCTTTCCTAATAGCCACACGACAATAGGCACAATCATGAGCATAGGCAGCCTCTTTATTACCCAATAAACGAAGGGAGCAAGCAATGCCATGATATAAAGATCACGCAGAAACCATAGTGGATAGAATATCGGTGGAGAATGAAGTATACCCTCCTTAACAATACTCCAGAAAGCTCCTACAGTATATGTATGCCCTAAAATAAACGTGATAACACTACCGCACAATAGGAACAAAATATAGGGTATTAATAAAGAGCGCGTACGTGCACTCAACTTACGTTTATAGACATCCCATGCCCCATTGTAGTTTATAAAGAATAAGAAACCGCTAATAAGAAAAAACAGAGGCACAGCAATACGCGTTACTTCCCCAGTCATCACCTTTTGCAAAAAGCTGACACCTCCCGTGCATAGCATAGCCATATTGGCATGCAATATAACGATTAGTACAGTCAACAAAAAAGATAAAATCTTTATCTTTTCACTTAGATAGTCGCTTATTCTCATCAAGGTCTATAAATTTTAGAAAGAAACCAAGAAAGATAAAAGGCATCACCAATGAAGACATTGAGTGTGATACGACATTGTCATAGTACATAGAGAATGCAATACCAGCCATACTTGAAACCGCCATAATACCCGTGAATTTCACATATATGGAACTACGTTTTAGGACAGCAAACCTTAATCCCTTGAATAAAAATACAACATAGAACAAGATTATTAGAATAACGCCGATTATACCCGTATCGGAAATTATCTGTACATAATCATTATGCAACAATGCAACCGAGCCTGTAGTTCTATATAAATGTTTCAGATATCCCGTTGACATACCCAATCCACTTCCCATTATTTCATGATCTTTATAATACTTTTCTAACATCATCTCCCAAGTTTCAGCACGGCCATTGGTTTGCATATTTTCGTGTGAAAGCGCATCGCCTTGTACTATATCAGTTGCAGATACCGTACCTGCATCCTCACCAAAGAATTTCTCATTTACACTGGGGACAAATAAAATGATACTAAGAAATATAGTACCCGCGACCAATAATCCTGGAATAGCTTTTACTTTATTTTTTAATAATAGTGCCACCACAAACACCAACATCATACCTCCCATACCCGTTCGCACCGACTCCAATACCGTAGAGAGCACCATCCATAATGCACAATAGATGTATTTCTTCTCTTCAGTGAGCCAATAAAGCAGTATAGGAACAATAAATATGGAAGTTAAAAAATCAGCAAATCCGGCATAAGCCAAGAACTGAGCGCCAATGGGACCATAATATAACCACGGCATCAACTTACACCCCTGACCACCTATAAAAAGACAATAAACACAGGCCACCATATTCACTACCTTAAGAAAGATTACTAAATCTTTCTCATTCTTTATTGCTGAATAGCCCAACCATAGAAAAAGTACAGGCAAGAAATACTTGACAAGCAACATGACTCCTTCTCTCGTTTCCGTGGTATAAGTCATAGAACAGCATAACCAAAAGAAGAAAACAAAATACGCTATCATCGTAGCTTCCAACTTCATTCGTACCTTACTTGCCAATAATAGGGATAATATGGTAGCAAACCAAAGTCCATATTTCAACAATGCAAGCGAACCTAAAAAAATGGGAGCCGTGCACACCGTAAAGATCACGAAGTACATATTGCGAGAAAGTAGATAATACTCCCCCTTGTCAATCTCCACGATACGGAATTTCTTCTTACCTGACAAATATATCTGCCCTATCCAATAGAGCAGCGCCATAAGTATTAAAAGTGATAGAATAGTAGTCATATTAACTTTTTAGACGAAAACGAAGACGAAAACGAAGACTATTTTTGTTCCCGTGCATACTGCTCTCGTGTTTTATTATTTACTTTCTAGACGAAAACGAAGACTGTTTTTGTTCCCGTGCATACTGTTCTCGTGTTTTATTATTTACTTTTTAAACGAAAACGAAGACTGTTTTTTTGTTCCCGTGTACGCTTTCGTATTCATTATTATTGCCTAACTTTTCTAATCAACCCACTCAATTGACTTTCTATAGAAAGTACAAGAGGGATTAATGTATCATATACTTCGCTACTTATATATCCTATATTTTTAGAAATCAAGAGTTGAGTCTCTACCTCATACGTTGATCCTAAAGCAATATCTAAAAAGTGTGCAAACTCCACATCTGAGGGTCTTGCAGAACCTTCCGCTATGTTAGAGGCAATAGAAACTACCGCACGTTGCAACTGATCGCATATTCCTTTTTTTTCAAACCAAGGCATCTCAGCTGTGAGCTTATACACCTGAGTAGATAAAGAAACAGCATCATGCCAAACCGGATAATCCCGAAAATTACGTGCTCGCTTCTCCTTTTCCATGAATGCAAAGGTAACAATATTCTATTTAATTGTCGCTATTGAAGAACCGTTTTCATTACTGCCGTTTTCGTATTCGTTTTCGTATTCGTTTAATCCACACACACCGGAGGCAGTTTTCGTTTTCGTATTCGTTTTCGTTTAATTCACAATTTGCTATACAAATTGTGAATTAAAGCAGCATATCTCTCAAAAGAATACTTCTCCACCTCCTGAAGCGATTGAGCGCGAAGTCTATCATATAGTGCAGTATCGCCGATGAGTGTAGATATCTTAGCCGCCATGTCGGCAATATCCTCGGTGCGATGTAGGAGTCCACATTCACCATCGCGCACCACTTCAGGTAGTCCACCCGTGTCGGAGGCCACCATCACGCAACCACATGCCATGGCCTCGATGGCCGTGAGACCGAACCCCTCACTGCGCGAGGGCATAAGCACGATATCCATCTGACTATACCACTTGGGAAGCTCCTCCTGAGGCTGACGCCCCACCCAAATGATATGGTCGGCACAGCCCAGCTCTGTAGCTTGCTGCTCCATAGAGGCACGCAACGAGCCATTCCCCACTACCAACAACTGCGTATCAGGATGCAGCTTCAGCACCTCTGCAAATGCCGGCACCACGAGATCCATACCTTTGATGGTCTCCAGGCGACTCACAACACCAAGGACAAAAGAAGCCGAAGGTTCCTTTTGTGACGAAGACGATAACGAAGACGAAGACTGTGATTGTGAGCTATGAGCTGTGAGCTGTGAGCCTTCTGTTGACACCCCGGATGGCGTCCGTTGTCTGTCGTCTGTCGTCTGTTGTCCGTCAGCTATGAGCTGTGAGCGGTGAGCTGTAAGCGATGAGCTATGAAAGTTTTCGTCTTCGTTACAACTCCCCCCCAGTTGCACTGGGAGTGAGTTGTATATCGTAAAATGATTCCGCTTTCCTAAGACCGTCTCGGGCGTGTAGAGCTGCGACGTGCCGAAGAAGCTACGCTCGGCACGCTCGGTGATACAGGTGAAGGCACGCAAACAATGACGTTGGAGGAAATGTATAAGTCGCAAATCCTTGTAGATGTCCGCTGCAGTATGGGCAGTAGCGATGATGTTCTTCACTCCCATGAGCCAGAGGAGCAGGATCACCGTAGCCCCTGGTGCCATGTACTGCACATGAGTGACATCGGGACGTACAGCCTTGACGGCACGACGCAGATGACGATAAAGGAAGAGGATGCTCTTGTAGCCCCCTACCCTGACGCCCTCGGGCGAGAAGAAGATGACCTCCGCCCCCGCCTTGCGGTAGCGAGCCACCATGTCGGGTGTATGCTCAAAGTAACACGCCACCGTCACCTCATGCCCTCCCTCCACGAGGGCTTGCACGGTACTGAGCGTTTGTATCTCTGTACCTCCCGTGAGGAGGCAGGGGATGCAAATGAGGATTTTCATATTTTAGTTTAGAGTGTAGTGTGTAGAGTATAGTGTGTTATTACACTTCAACCCAACAATGATTTTAATCTAATTATACCGTGTTTAATTTTTGATGAAATGCTTCCGTTAATAACAGACTTATCGTTCACATACTGAAACCCGTCAGACCAACCCGACTTATAAGTCTCGTCACCACGAAGATGGTCATACAAGGTGTAGCCCCTCTCAATAGCACGAAGGATCAAATGGTAGAGATGAATCTTAACGGGCGACTGCTTCAAATACTCTGGATTACCAGCTGGCATATAGTAGTAATACACACCTTGATACTCAAAGCCCATGTGCCATGCAATAGGCGTATCATCAAGCATCATAGCAGAGAAGTGTATGGGGCCATTCAAGCCACATGCAGCAATCAGACGTTCATGAAAATGAGGAGCCTTATAAGCATTGGGCCATTTCAGACGATGTGCCTCCATGAACTGCTCGAACAAACCGCTGGGTATATCCTTTACTGACTCATACTCTACAAAGCGTAACTCACCCATCTCTCCTAAGCGACGGATCTGACGACGAATATCGCCACGGAGCTTGGTGCCAAAGAAAGCCATGAGAGCCTCTTCGGAATTTATCTTTGTTAGGTCAAGAGAGGGGCAAATTTCTCCCTGTTCCCATGTACCATCGGAAAGCACGCACCTATCCCGGAATCCACTTAACAGGATTTCATCGGCATCATAGGTGTGTAACAAAGCAAACAAATCGTCCCAATAAGCAGTTAACTCCGCATCATTAGGAGAGTTGACAAACAAGGGGTCGTGATAATCATAATCCGAATAGCCCACGGGGATGATAGAATGTAGAAAGGCACCCTTCCAGTCCTTCTTCCAAAGCACTAAAGGCAAGAAAGCCTTATTACCATTCTGAGACTCTCCCCATACGAATATGGGAGTGAGGTTGCGCAACGGCTTGTAGGTCTCAACCCATATCTTTGCCACTATAGGGTGAAAGAACACATGAGAAGTAGGTGACTGACTCAACAGTTCACCCCACTCCGCAAGATGCTTCTCGCTCCACACCTTTTCCCAATCTTCTATTAATTCAAATTTCCACATACATTATCAATCTTACGATATGAAACGAAGACGAAAACGAAGACGAAAAACTATTTTGTAAATATTTCGTTAAACTTTAATCGTTAATCTTTAAACGTTCACAAGGAAGAACAACTCCGTGTTCCACCTTGCCGCCTTGAGGAACGGCTTAGGCAGCACCCCACTCCATGGCTTGCCACAAGGAGCCAACGGAGTGACATACTCGTCTATCGCCTGCAACTTACGCTGATGCTGAGTACGAGACATACGGAGCACACAAGCATTGCGATAATCGAGATGCCAGACATTGTAGTACCACATCCACACACAATATTCGTAGATGGAGACTTTCTGCCCCTTGAGCAAGTACTTGGTGATCTCCGCTGCTTGGAGATGGTCGCTCCACCCCTCGCCACGATGAGGCACGAACAGCGACTTAGGCGATAGCTGCACGAGTAACTCACGAAGCCTATCCGTTTCGGGATGCTCCAAGGATACTCCCCCATCGGGATAGCTGAGACAGTGGATGTGCGACACAGGCAGGCCTAACGTAGCCGCAGCTTTCTGGGTGAGCTGATGACGCGCTGCCAGGATATCCTCTGCAGAAGTGTCGCAACACCCACGATGAGATCCTTCACCACCTGTAAGGACAATCACATGTGGAGGAGCGCCACGCTCTATCAATGTTTGTATCAATCCAGCACAACCAATCACTTCATCATCGGGATGAGGAGCAATAATGATTGTATTGTCTGATAAAGGCAACGAAGGTCTGCAACGATAAAGTAGATGCAGAATGGCTATGCGAAGAGAACGGATGATATTTTTCATTCCAATTACATCTTTGAGTATATTTCCACAACCTTTCTCGCAGAGAATTCCTCATATAAATGTTGTGTACTATATGAAGAAACTAAGGTGTCTGACTCCCATGCCTTATACAAATCCAACAAACCACGCTTGATATCTTGGTAATCCTCATTATCTACGAAAACACCCCCTCCATATTGAGCAATCATGTCGTGTGCAAAGCCATCCTTCGGAGATATAGCCAATATGGGGCGAGTGCTCTGCGCATAGTCGGTAAACTTACTGGCAAAGAATATACCGCGCTTCAATCGGGCTTCGAGGAGTACCAACACATCATACTCTTGTAATCGTTGCATAGCCTCCATATAGGGATAACTACCCGCACAGCCTACATATTTGGATAGTTCATACTTATCTATCAATTGTTGCGTATAATCGTTGATATGTCCCATGATATCCAACTGAATGAGATTATATCCTTCATCAATCATCTCGCGCATAGCACGGAACAACAGTTCGGGATTGCGCTCGACAGAGAGATTGCCCGAATGGCATAGACAGAAATTCCCCTTCTTTACTCGCTTAGCAGGAGTATACAACGATTCCGATAATGCTATATGAGGAATAACCTCTGTACGCTGATTACGCAAGAAAGGGAAATGCTCAACAAAATGGTCCAATAGCGATTGAGAGGGAAAAGTGTTGACATCAGCCCCTTTCAAGCACTGAACAGTATACTTCTCCAACATCTTGGTCTCGGATGCAGAGAAATGATGCGTATAGGGTTCAGGCCAAATGGTTGCCGAGGGGTCATTCCAATTAGCAATCCACCGTACTCCAAAGCGTTGCTTGAGTTTGTATCCTACAATATGAGGTACATCACTCGGAGAACGAGTGAGGATGACATCATAATGCTTCTCTTTATGCAGCTCAACCGCCTTTTGATAAGCACGACGTGCCCAACGAATTCCCGATAAGGGATACCCTCCCATTCGCAGAGTGCTACACAATAAATCCCATGTACGAGTAATCTTATTACCCATAGGATAGGTTACCTCATGCACATGAGGTTTCAAGCACATCCACGGTTCTTGCCATTCGGAGCTATACGTATTCCCTTCATCAATACGAGAGATGACATCGACCTCCCAACCATTCTGCAGCAAAGCATATACTAACTTTGCATTGCAGAGATTCTCAGAAAAGGTATAGGGAAGATAACCCGTAGCGATTAATAGTGCCCTCATAGAACTATTTTAATGTTTTTACAATACGACCACAAGCCAATCCATCTCCATAAGGGTTGACAGCCTTGCTCATCGCGTCATAATATTCGGCATCATCAAGCAATGCAGACACCTCAGCAACAATCTTATCATAGTTGGTACCCACGAGCTTTACCGTACCTGCCTCCAGAGCTTCGGGACGTTCGGTGGTGTCACGCATTACCAATACGGGCTTACCCAACCCTGGAGCCTCCTCCTGTATGCCACCACTATCGGTAAGCACAATGGTAGACTTCTCCATGAGGTATACGAAGCTAAGGTATTCCAACGGTTCGATGAAGAACATATTACCCAAATTGCTCAGATCCTCACCAAACACCTCGTGGATGGGCTTGCGCACATTGGGATTGAGGTGCATGGGATAGACGAAATCCACGTCAGGATATTTCTGTACCAAGTCACGGATAGCTGTACACATGTGGATGAACCCATCACCAAAATTTTCTCTTCTATGCCCTGTAATCAACACCAACCGCCTTGACCGTTGTCTGTTGTCTGTTGACTGTTGACCGTTGACGCTTAAGCGTTCAACGTCGTATCCTGCGGTGGCGAGGACATTCTTCAGCTCTGCGCTCAAAGCCTCATCGCGTTTTATCTTATCGACAACCCAGTAAAGAGCATCGATAACGGTATTACCTGTAACAGAGATACTATCCTCACTTACCTTCTCCTCCAAAAGGTTCTGGCGGCTGAGCGGTGTGGGAGCAAAGTTATAGGTAGCGATACGACCGGTAATCTGGCGGTTCATCTCCTCAGGCCATGGGCTATAGATGTTATGAGTGCGCAATCCTGCCTCTACGTGACCTACGGGTATCTGCTGATAGAAGGCTGCAAGAGCTGCAGCTGTCGAAGTGGTAGTATCGCCATGAACGAGCACCACATCAGGTTGCGCCTCACGTAGTACGTCACGCATGCCGAGGAGCACACGTGAAGTGACATCATAAAGATCCTGGCCCTGCTTCATGATGTTGAGATCATAATCGGGGGTAATCTCGAAGAGTTGCAGCACTTGGTCGAGCATCTGACGATGCTGCCCAGTAACACACACTATAGTTTTAAAATCTTCGGCATATTTCTCAAACTCCTTGACCAACGGAGCCATTTTGATAGCTTCGGGACGAGTACCGAAAACAAGCATTATCTTTTTCATATATTTATTCGTTAATCATTATTCGTTAATCAATAAACGTTAAACGTTAATCGTTATTATCATCCAATTAAGAATTTACCAACCTTAGTTTTCATCATTCCCCATGACAATCCCCAAGAGATGAATAATGTTATTAAACTAAAACAAAGGGGGAATAACACGACATGATTGGCAGCTAATTCTGGTAATCCAAATAGTTGTTTTGAGGTATTGGAAATCAACATCAATGCCACCCAATTGTGCCAGATGTAAATACCGAAACTATAAGAACTAAATTTCACGAGTGGAGCAGTAACTTTAATCTTATTCCAATCAACCTTATCCATCAGACAGAAAATTGAAACAACACCAACCATGATCACCAATTTACTATACCATGTACTTTCTCCATACTCCACAGGAAACAAACATATAATAGTACAAGACAAAAACAACAGACCCCATGAAAGATTAGCCTTATTTAAAGATTGGAACAGACTTTCTTTATACTTAAAGACCAACATTCCTAAATAGAACCAGAAAAGCCAAGATCCCACAGAATTCAGCCCTAACCACTTTGGCATAAACTTCGATAGAAAAAAACTGAAAATCCATGTCAGCAATAATAGAGCAATCTCTGCTGAAACATTGCATTTCATCTTATTCATACCATATCCTGCTATAAAACACCAAAACAACATTGGGAGAAACCATAAGTGCCAATATCCCCCTTGCAATAATCTTAACGGATGCCAATCACCCGTAGTAGCCATAAAGAACAGGCCAAACACGAAATAAGGTAAGATAATACGTAGTCCTTTCTTACGCAACAAATTGCTCCACGTCGGATATTTTCCCATCTGCAATAAATACATAAATAAAGTACCACTAATAAATACAAATAGGGGCATTGCTACATTGATAAATATACATTGATTAGGGATAAAATACAATTTCTTGTATATTGATACAGATTCTGGAAAATGAGACTCTGCATACATCATTCCATAGCAATGGAAAAATACGACTACGAGAATACAAAAGACTCGTAAGATAGAGATATCATCTAAACGTTTTTTCTGCATAGCACTCCATTAAATCATCGAATTGTCCCTTCCAACTGTGACAATATCACCTTAGAAAAAGACTTAGATTTCGTAATAGCAGCCTTTCCTACTTCGTCAAGACGATTCGATAAGTTATCGAATATTGAAATTAACTTATCACCTGTCATCACGTTATCATCTATCGCGAATTGCCCCATCTCAAACTGGCGCATAAATTCTATCGTTTTGGGATGATAAGCTATGGCTAAAAGTGGGGTTCCTGTAGCCAAAGCAAATATCGTAGAATGGGTTTTATGCCCTACAAAAAGTTGACATTTACCTACCTCACGAAGATGTTCCGCTGTTTCTAAATCTTTATCATAAACAAAACATTTTTCCGGGCACTCCACTCTATCCATAATACGTTGTATGTAGGGACGATCATCAGGAGGAGTACCCTTCAGTTCCATCGGGAAGAATTTCACATCATAGCCTTGTCTTATTGCATGATTACACAAAGAAGACATGCTCTGGAGATAATTTTCCTCAACCTCAGGAGTTCGTTTTTGTGTACAATAAATAGCAATACCCACACTCTTAGGGCGAGAAGAAGGCTCTACATATTCCGCAACCTCATTACAAAGACTCAATACAGTCTCGTAAGTCATTGATATATTACTCTCCGGTATTTGGAAATTTAATAACATCTCGCGAGAATCATTTTCACGAGGATATAATTTCGAATGGGAGAGAATATCACGTGTTAGTAGTAAATTTCGAGGATTATGGTAGTCAAAGGGACCAAAAGTCTGAGAGAAACAGGTAAAATCTTTTCCTTGTAACCTAACAGCCATCGCATCAAAATTGATATCAGACACCAAATCGCGAGATAGCAATGTACAATAATGATGACCACCGACACTGATGATAACATCAGACTGCTTTACAGCTCTGCGAAACAGTGGATTTATGAAAGGCTTAGTAATTCCGTAAAGAATTTTCCTTAAGTAAACTTCACGAAGAATGGTAAAGGTATATTTATTAAAATAATCAAGCAACTTCCAATAAGCACGACAAGATTTTACTCGGGTATAATCCCATGCTGTAGGAACAAATGTTATATCATTCTCCTTGTAATAGGAGTAATTATCATATAATTCCGGAGAAGATGTAGATACTACAATATTTGCATCGGGGCGTATTCCCTTAAGCATCCGACAAGTAGCATAAAGCACCGCTCTATCCCCCTTGTTACCTGCGTATTGATTAAATAGAAGTATATTCATAATTAGTTATTAATAAATTTACGTTCAGGAGTTACATAACCATATTCAGGATATCCCATAACAGCACAAAAAACTATTGTATAATCTTGTGGTATATTCAGTAAGGATCTCAACTTTGCCTCTTCTGCTGCATCTTTCTGTCCCCAAGACAATATAGTACCCGAAATACCTAAAGTATGAGCTGCTAAAAACACATTTTGAGCGCCTAAACTTGTATCTATGGCAGGAAGATAAATTTCGCTTGGCCATACGTAACCTCTCACATTCGCAGCAAAGACCCAAAAAGAGGGGATATAATCACTGAAACCTGTACCGCCCTTACAGCAGGTCAAACATTCCTTAGCTAAATCAGGATTATTTGCAACAAAAAGACGGATAGGCTGCTTATTACAACTATTAGCAGCCCAATTGACAGTCTCTTTAAGTTTATCTACTACACCATCGCTAATTTCCTTTCCTAAAAAGAAACGATTGGAACGACGTGATTTAATTAACTTAAATAACTCATCGTATGATATATTAGAATCTTGTAGGCTGGAGTCCAAAGGTTGAAATGTTTCAGGACTTTTCTGCAAACTTTCGTATTTAGACAATTTTTCACAAGCCCACAGATAAGTTGGATCCAAGGCATATTCCGACGAAGACAACTTATCGACCAATTCTTTAAGCAATATATAGAAATTACGACTATGTCCGGGAGCAATATCACGACGATGAAGCCCCTTATCTAAAATATGTCCATACTTACGCATCAACATAATATCCTTATTTACATGCTCCTCTTCTGCCAAATCAAAATATGATTCGGCATCCTCTAATATGGTTTTATAATACCTAGGAACTATCATAAAACCATTTGCAATAAGTTTATAAACCCTACGTGGTACAAGTACACGTAGCACCTTTCCTATAAAAACTTTTAGAGAACTCATAGTATATCACTTTATATTTTACTCGCTTATTTTTTTCATTATAGCAAGGCCTAACCTTGACAAGACTCCAATAGATGAACTTTTTATTATCAAAAAATTACGAATCTTATTTTTTATCCCCCTCGTATAATTCAATTTATAAATCATATCCTCATACAAAGATATGTGAAACTGCTCTAATTTTCTATGCTGGAGAATATATTCTACAGCGCCATTCTTTATATAACTAAAATATCTCTCACATATTTCTGTTGGAATATCTCCACCAAATATTCTCTTAAAAGAATCACAAACACGAAGTATGGAATAGTAATTATCACCTTTATATTTTTTATCCTCATTGGGAATTATATAGTAGTAATGAGCTTCTGAAACAAGACTAAACGATGTCGAACACTCCAAATAAGAGATGATAAACTGTGCGTCTTCAGTAAAAGATGAACGTACATCAAAACGTAATTTATTCTTCTCTATGATTTCTCGACGAAAAGCTTTCAACGGAGAAAAGCCAAAAGTGGCGGACTCAACCAACGCCAACACTATTTTCTGTAAATCATCAGAATCCATCATTGGCGGACAAACTGAACCTGATAATTTATTTTCAACTACCCGAAGATAACCCTGAGCGATAAAGTCAATATGATTATCTATTGACTTTTCATATGCTGATAACCACCCAGCATCAACGTAATCATCGGAATCACAAAAAGCCACATAATCACCAATTGCATGATCTAAGCCTAAATTACGAGCAGAAGAAACCCCACCATTCGGTTTATGAAATACACGAATACGACTATCCTTTGCTGCATACTCATCACAAATTGTACCACTATTATCGGGACTACCATCATCAATAAGCAACAATTCCAAGTCGGTATAAGTCTGAGCCAATATACTATCAACGCAACGTTGAAGACACTTTTCTGCTTTATAAACAGGAACAATAACAGATATCATGATATTTCTATTAACAATTATAGTTATTTACTACGCTTAAAAACTAAACGCAATAATTCAACAAAACCATCATCATTACGTACAAATAACCAATAGACAAAACATGCCAAACTACTTCCTATAGCAAGAACAGCAATTGAAGGCAATGAGGTATATGAGAGTACAAATGCAGGAAATACAGCAATCAATGAATACAATAAGTATTTGAAAAAGTCTTTTACTTGCGCGAAATAACCTAATCCAAAGAGTTTTCCGGTATAGTATGTATTGATAATAACCGCTATCTGTGTATAGAGTGCACGCGAAATACAAATTGCCAGTACACCAAACGGAATAGCTGCTACAATCATAGATATAGAGATTGTCTTCTTTATCACCTCAAGACGCAACACCAAATCGGAACGACCTTTAACATAGAGTATGTTCAAATTGAGTTGGCATATATGGTCAAACATGTATGCAAAGCAGAAAACTTGAAGATAAATAATAGAATTTATCCATTTATCGGTGAACAAAGTAATAATCAATGGTTTTGCCAAAGCAGCCATCAAGAACATGCCAAAGAAGATGACCATGGAAGTGATACGTATATACTTACGATATACTTGAATAAGGCGATCATCATCATCCTGTATCTTTGACAGTATGGGATAAGTAACACTCTGTAAGATTCCTGTAAGATTAGAACTAGGTAGAACGGCAAGATTCTCACCACGAGTATAGTAGCCAAGATCCTTGGGTGTATAGAACTTACCTATCAATATGGTGGTAAGATTACTGTATATGGTGTGAAGTAGGCTGGCTGAAAGGATTTTACTGCCAAAGCCAAAGAGATACTTGAAAGATTGCTTGGAGAAGGAACGCAAGGGACGCCACTTTGTAACAAACCAAAATAGAATAGTACTTACTAAGGATGAAGAAACTGACTGATAAACCAAGCTCCAAACTCCATAACCATTATATGCCATTAATAAGCCGATGCATCCAGAGACAATTGTTGCCACCAAGCTAATTTTGGCCTGAGATTTAAAATCAACTGCAGCTGTCAACTTGGCTGTTTGCACTATAGTCAGTGATCCCAAGAAGAGATTAATGCTGAGTACACGAACAATATCCTTTAGTATAGGAGTATTGAAAAATTCCGCAATAAGAGGAGCGGAAAAGAAAAGAATAAGATAACAGACAATACCAACAACAACATTGAAATAGAAAGCTGTAGAATAATCCTCATCCGTACAATCTTTCTTACGTATCAATGCGGAGCCGAAACCACTATTAATAAAGGTCTGGGCTATGGCCATGAATATACCGATCATACCCACCACTCCATAGTCGGAGGGTGACAGTATGCGAGCTAATAGGACGCTGATAGCAAAACTAACACCTTGCGTAGAGAAACGCCCAATCGCATTCCACTTAACGCCCGATAGTGTTTTATCTTTTAATTCTCCCATGAGCAATTACAATTTGACAGCCCAGTATTTATAGAAATGGGCAAATAATAGAGTTATCAATAAACATGCTAACGTATACAGTACTGGGTAGGATGATACGAAGACTCCTCCACAAATAGAAGAAAGGATAATCATCGGCACACGCTGATAGATATAAAGCGGAAATAGGTTCTTTCCTGACCAAATCAACACCGGATTATTAATTTTTATTTTCATCGTCAGCATCACAATCAACAAGCAGAATACCATACAATAGGTATTATGCACTAATCCTCGTAAGTAATAAGGGCTCTTGTCCAAAAGGAAGAGAAGACCCAATACCACTGGCAGAACAAACCAATAATATTTCTTAAGGAGACTCTCGATATAATCACGCTATACCGAATAAAGTATTCCTGCTCCAAAGCAAAGCATAGTATCGTACCACCAACTTGGTTTCACATAAGATAAAACTATAACAGATATAGCCAATAGAGAGAAACACAAGATTGCCTTATATGGATAAGCACCTTCCTTGCCAATAGGTACACGGAAACGGAAACACAAGTAAGCTATCAAATAGCATAGCATAATAACAAAGATATACCAATTGCTATTGCCCACAGACTCCCAACCAGTGAAAGATAAGAGATACTCCTTCGAAGAATAATCCTTGTGGAATAGCAATGCCAATACTGCAAACAAAGCAACTGCTATATCAAAATTAACGAGTGTGGTCAATATGCGCTTACGAGGAATTGAGTCTATATATGAAGCACCCTTCTTCTTGATAGACTCCATGATACCATATCCCGAATAGAACAAGAACATGGCTACAATCCATTGCCCAACCTGTGAATTGACAAACAAAAAGGCGTGACTTAAAAAGCTATCATCAAACACGTAGCCTGAATTCAAAACATAAGGAGTGGCATGCTTGATAAATACCAACGCTATGAAGATTCCCTTAATCGCATTGGTGGTATCAAACGACAAATAGTCGGAAAGATATCCTTCAGGTTTGAATCGTATTCTCCATACAATCAACAAACATAACAAAAGATAGAAAGCAATCATAACTCAACAAAAAGTTTTCAAGAAAACATCCATCATATTTTCAGCAACACTCTTTCCGTTAGGTGGCAAAAGATATTGTTTATAGAAATCTTCACGACCTCGTTTCATTGGATCATTACCCCTAAGCACAACCTCCTCTATAAAATGCATGATATCCTCCTTACACTTACCTACATAATGCTGCCGCATAGCCAACTGACCAAACTCCCCTTTTTCAGCTACCTGCTGTTCAAAATTTTCAGCTACATACAGCACCGGATTACCTGAATAATGATACTCTACACAAAAAGATCCGCTATCGTGTATCATAGCATCGGATGTCATGAACAAGTCAATGAACTCACCTGTCTCTAATTGGGTATTTTCTCGAGTTGCCCATTCTTCATAATATCGATCGGCTCTATCTTTTCCCCAGTCCTCATGTCTATACAAATCCGACTTCAACCGAGGATGAGGCTTGAATACAAACTGAATGGTATCCCTATAAACCTCTGTAAGGTGTAACATAAAATCGGCCATCCATAGGAAATTGGATTGATTCACATAACCTCCAGAGAATATTGTAAAATGTGGGGCCCAAATAATACGCTTTTTAATTATTGCTTGCTGTTTCCAAACATCTTGATGTTTATTCATTAAGAAAAGATCCGCATTGGGATAACCCACAACTGCTACATTTCGTCCTTTATTATAAGCTACTTCTGTGGCATCCTTACGATGCAAATCTGTAGAGTAAAAGAGTTTCCAAGCACAATTATGAAATAACATGTTATAAGACCAATCCCCTGTTGACATCCAAAAGCCGTAAGGAATATAACAGATCAATTTATCTCTAAAACTATAATAGGTATACTGAGAATTATATAATCCATCATAAGGTTGAGGATAAAACAATATATCAGGAGATAGTTCTTTTCTTATATCATGTATAGTTTCATCACCTATATAATATGGTATACTCAATGAATCAAAATAGGACTTCAACTTCACCACATCTTTTTCCTGTTGCTCTTGCGAATATGGAGAAAAGGGATTGATGACGATTGAAACCTTAAAGCGCGAATGTTTTGCCAATAACTCATAAATCCGCTGATAACGCCACATGGAAAGAGAAGAGGCAATAAAAACAACGTTTATCTTCTTCTTATGCTTCAAATATACAACATATAGATATTGATATATTGGATAAATAATACGATATTTTATTTTATCATATGTCCTCTTGAGAGAATCTTTATGCTTACTCCCAACAAGTTTTAAAACCAATCGTTTTACAAAAATCAATATACTTCTAAGCAAATTCATAAAGTACTATAAACTAACTTTTCAAAGCAAGATACATCCACCTAAACTTTATACACAGAGTCGTAATAGATATCGTTTCTCCCTCCAACTAGACGACTCTAAACGCATAAGCTATACTTTTTTTGTTTTCTCTGCGATTTTAGCTTTCAGCTCACTTGAACTAACACCATCGGTTCGACCAAGAACAATATGCTCTCGCCCATGTTCTTCACACCATCGTATGGCACGCTGGAATCCTTCATGACATTGGTCTGGTCCTGTCACAAAAACATCAAAGTCTATTTCTTGAACAATCTTATCCACATCGGTATAAGTGATTACTTCATCAACGTAACGGATGGACTTAATCATATACTTACGATCCTCCGTGGAATTAAGAACCTTAGCCGTAGGTTTATATTTGAGAATAAAATCTCCATCCTGAGCAGCCACAATCAGATAGTCTCCCAATCCTTTAGCACGGCGATAAAGTTCAACATGTCCCTTATGTATCAAATCATAAACTCCAACCGTCATTACCTTTTTATATTTACGGGGTTTCATGCTGGCCAACTGTACATTCTGGGGAAGGGGAATACCAGCCTTCTCGCAACGTACCTTAAAATGGGAAAAATCTTCCTGTCTATGATGTAGCAGCCAAGCATAATAAACAGAGTCGGGCATTAAATCCTGGACTTTAGTAATGCCCCAATGCCAATATTTAGCCAATAAGCCATCGGAATACATCACGGTTTGCTTGGGGGTTATCCAATCTTCACCATATTGGAAGGTAAGATACTCATCGACTTCAGTAGGCACATTGAGCATGATGCCTTTAAAATCCCATTTTACCGTATTCTGAAGGTATTTCTCATGAATAAAGTCTGAACCTCCTGTATGGCGTACATCGCTACTTATCTTATGAAGCACAAAGACCTTGAAATACTCTCCATTACGTTCAAGGTAATAAAGTCCTCTACGTTCATGACGGACAAGTTTGAAATCGGCCTCTATCAACAGCCAAAGAATATCCTTGAAGCGTTCCTCATCTTCCTTCAAAATATAGATATCGAAGATAGGCTTCCAAGGCTGGAAATCATCATTGCGCACGATACCAATGAGCGTACCAAAAGCAGGCCCCCAATTGATATCTATCTTATCGAGATAGATGGATAGTACTTGAAGATTGTCAAGCATTACCTCCTTATTCATCACCTTGTTCCCAAAATGAAGAAGATGACTTTTATATTCTAAGAATCCTTTAGATGTTTTTATTTTTGCCATATTCTTTTTCCTAATCCGCCCACGTATAAATTCGACTTCATTATATCCAGAACTTCTCCGTTTCGCGTACAAGTTCTATCTCATTGGAATCGTCCTTCAAGATTTCGTAAATCTTGCTAGCATACACCACATCGTGCAATCCAAGACCAATATTATAGCTTAAGATACGCTCAGAGTTGGATTCACGCCCTTCGGCCTTACCAGCAATGACATCTTGAATCTCTGCAAACTGCTTAAATTGACTGAAATATTTGAATCCACATACGTGTGCCGTATCGTCTGCGTAAACCTTATCAAAGAAGAGGTCGCAGTTTTGGAATCCACGTGTATGAACGGGAACAACCAAACATCCCTCTCTATAGAGACTATCATCATCACATAAAAGTCCTTGTGCCTCGGTAATACAACTTACTATGACATCGGATTGGACTACTAGTTCCTTGGGGTCATCGCAAACAGTAAAAGTAACATTGCTGTACTCTTTAAAACGCTCGATGAAAGACTCAGCCTGATCTTTATAACGCAAAAGGATGACATGGTGCATAACATCGGGCTCTGAATCGAGCAAACAAAGCATAGTGGCACGACCAGTATTGCCCAAGCCTAAGAAACCATAGGTAGTAGCCTTGGCACTGCGGAAAGTCTGAATTGCCAATGTTGCCACGGCACCAGTGCGCATCGTGGTAATCCAATCAGCATCGAGCATAGCAAGCAACTCGCCAGTTAATGAATTATAGAGTAATAAATCACTACCCAAAGCCGGAGTAGCCCCCTTGATACGATGTACCTCCTTGACTCCAAAATAATTGTATGGAGCAGGAAGCAAACAAGGCATCGTATTGAAGAAATCATTACCCTGCGGATGCAAACTAATCTTAGCGGGAAGCTGAGCTGTCTCTTTCAAAGAGAAACTCTCTTTTACCCACTCAACACACTGAGCAGGTGAGATATTCAACTCACGTATCTGTTTTTGGGGAATTATTTTCATAATGCTAATTCTTTAAGTGCCTCTATAAAACGATTATTATCACCATGATTACGTACAGCTATGCGCATGTAACGATTGGGTTCTATACCTTTCTTCGCAAGACATGCACTTGCTAAGATATTATACTTGCTCAAAAGGATTGCACACAATTCTTTTGGCTGATAGGGAGGCAATACCTCTAAGAAGAAATAATTTGCCTGTGATGGCATGACCTTAATGAAGGGAATCTTCTTCAACTCCACCTCAAAATCCTCACGGGCTTGAATAAACTGTTCACAAGCAACACGATAATCTTCTCTATACTTGGGATAGATTTGCATGAAGAACTGAGCAAATGAATTGATATTCCAAATGCTCACTTGCTTTTTCATCCTTGCAATAAGTGATGTATTAGCACTACAAAAGATACCCAAGCGAAGACCAGGAACGCCATAGCTCTTCGAGATAGACTTCATCACACACATGTGTGGATACTTTTCCAACAGGGCGTTATCCAAAAAGGTGTTGTTTTCGAAGCCAACGCTGAAATCCACAAAACTTTCATCAAGAACGAATTGGATTCCTTTCTCTTCGCACCATTGTGCCAACTTGTGCACACCATCCATCGGGATAAAGTTACCAGATGGATTATCTGGATTGATTAACAAGAGAGTTTCAACTGGATTCTTAGAGAAATATTCAATCATGTCATCTGCCCCATAACGGAACTCTTCGTTCTGAGGTACAAATGTAACAACTTGCTCATCGGGAAGTCGATTAGGATACTCTTCAAAGGTGGGGCGAACAACACCAACCTTACCTTCAAGACTCTCCATAAAGACTTTGATCAATTCAGCTGCGCCGTTGCCTGGAATGATATACTCTTGCTTGATACCCCAACATTCACTCGCAAGCTTGCTATTCACCCCCATTCCCGAAGGATACTCGGAAAGTAGGATGCGGAAATTTTCTTGCATCTCGTCAACAATCTTGGAACGATTGAAATATGGGTTCACCAAATAACAGTAATCCAACATATCTGGATACACCCAAAAACCGCCATAACGGCTATAATATTGCTTTAGAAGCAATTCATTCTCTGAAGAAGAAATATTATTTTGCATACTCTTTTATATACCTTGTATCGCTCTAAACTTATCAGAAACTCACTCGCTCTTAATATGCAATTCAAACAACTCGAGATATATTAGAATTTTGAATTATGAATTCTTATCTAACACTCAAAGATTATTCTCTGCGAATATGCAATTCAAACGCCTCTGAATGTTGCTCCACGAAGGCCTTTGCATCGGTGACTACGAGGGCGAGGTAGCCGCCACCACCGGCACCAGGCATCTTCCAGGCGAGGACATCGTCCATAGCGCTGTAGTGCGCAATGGCTTCGGCAACGTAGCTGTTGTCTTGCTCGGGGTGACCAATATAGGTGGGAGCCACCATGCCGGGGAACATGGCTACCTGGGCCTCGAAGGAGGCCTTATAGGCGGCTGCGAAGGCAGCGAGGTCGTGGGCCAGGATGGCATTCCAGCAGGCTTCAGCAGCATCAGCAAGGGCTTTGACCTTGGCGGGGGTGATGTCCTTATCCTCCACCACGGAGCAGCCGGGCTTGCGGGGCTCCATGGGAACCATCACGAGGTGCTCTTCGAGGAAGCGGAGGGTCATCTCGTCAATGGTGCTCTCAACCTTCTTGGGCCAGAAGTTATTGTCATAGTAGTGACGGCAGAGACCAGGAACACAGATACCAATAGAGTCCTGGGCACCGGAGATATGGCCGTCCTCACGCTCGGGATTGTTCTCGAAACAGAAGACGAGACGGGCCAACATCTCGGGATCCATCTTAGGCAACTTCAGGGGCCAAATCTTCTGAATCATCTTGCGGGTGCTGGTACTCAATCCACAGCGGTCGCGCACCTCAAAGGTAGGCTCCAACGAGATGGTGAGGGCCCAGCCGGGATGGTACTGGCTGACGTAGGGCTGGTCGATCCAAGTGCCGGCGAGGTCGAGACGAGTGGGGATGCCATGTGTGGGCTGTGAGCCATGAGCAGCGTCGTCCTGTTGGGTGCTGAGGGCGGCCTTGAGGGAGCTGGAGCTGCGGGCCTCCAAGCCTGCATGGGGGGTGCGCTGCAGCTCGATATACTGGATGCCGCGCTCCTCGCACAACTGACGCTTGGCGGCGCTGCCTCCCTCGGCATTGACGACGAAGATGTCGGGCTTGACAATATCCAACGTAGGAAGGAAGTCGATGACGCCGCTGCCTTCGTTGATATAGGCTTCCTTAACGGCCTTGATATTGCGAACCATAAACAGACGTTCCTCCTGGGGAAACATGGGCTTACGGTGCTTATATTCTAAATAGGTAGCATCGGAGCCGATGCCGACGTAGAGGTCGCCAAACTGGGATGCCTGCTGGAAGAACTCTACATGGCCGCTGTGAAGGAGATCGTAGCAGCCGGATACAAATACCTTTTTCATTTTGATAATTATGAGCGGTGAGCTGTGATTAACGAAAACGAAAACGAAGACGAAGACTACTATATGGATGCTGTCTGTTGTCTGTTGTCCGTTGTCTATACACCGTGAGCTGTGAGCGATGAGCGGTGAGCGGTGAGCCTTTCCCTCTACACACTAAACACTAAACTCTACACAAGAATAGCTATTAATCTAAATTTGGATTACCTGTGCCCTTTACCTCATCGATAACCTTCAAGAGGTACTGACCATACTGGTTCTTCAGCATGGGTTGGGCGAGTTCGCGCATGCGCTCCTCGGTAATCCAACCCTGACGATAGGCTATGCCTTCGAGACAGGCTATCTTGAGGCCCTGACGCTTCTCTAACACCTCGATATAGGTGGAGGCCTCAGAAAGGCTATCGTGGGTGCCGGTATCGAGCCAAGCGAAGCCGCGACCGAGGGTCTGCACCTTCAACTCACCATCGGCCAAGAACTCTTGGTTAACGGTGGTAATCTCGTATTCGCCACGAGCAGAGGGCTGGATATGGTGGGCTACATCAACCACCTTGTTGGGATAGAAATAAAGTCCAACAACGGCATAGTTGCTCTTGGGATGCTGGGGCTTCTCCTCAATGCTGAGACAGTTGCCCTCGCCATCGAACTCGGCAACGCCGTAACGCTCGGGGTCGCTCACCCAATAGCCGAAGACGGTGGCCTTCTGCTCTTCATCGGCTGTGCGAACGGCTTCCCTGAGCATGGAGGTGAACCCTGCACCATGGAAGATGTTGTCGCCCAACACAAGACAAGCGCTGTCATCACCGATGAAGTCGGCACCGATGGTGAAAGCCTGAGCCAAGCCATCGGGAGAGGGCTGCTCGGCATACTCGAAACGTACGCCATAGTCGCTGCCATCGCCCAAGAGGCGCTTGAAGCCCGGGAGGTCGTGCGGGGTGGAAATAATCAATATATCACGGATGCCGGCAAGCATGAGCACGCTGATGGGATAATATACCATGGGCTTGTCATAGATGGGCATCAATTGCTTGCTGATACCTTTGGTGATGGGGTACAAACGAGTACCACTGCCACCGGCTAATACGATTCCTTTCATGGTTGTGGGCTTTGAGCGGTGAGCTTTGAGCGATGAGAAGTGAGCTTTGAGCTGTGATTAACGAAAACGAAAACGAAGACGAAGACTACTATATGGATGCTGTCTGTTGTCTGTTGTCTATACACCGTGAGCGGTGAGCTGTGAGCTGTGAGCTTTGAGCCTTTCCCTCTACACAGTAAACACTACACTCTACACTCTAAACCCTACACACTACACAAGCACTTTTAGGCAGCCGCGGGTGATGTCGGCAATGACGACGGCAGCGATACCTGGAACAAGGACGGCTACACGGCGGTTACGAATGCCTTCGACCTTGATGAAGGTGCCCTCGACACCATCGAATGCTCCACCGATAATCTGCACGGGGGTGCCCTTCTCGAGGTTTATCTCGTCGGGGTTGAGATAGATGAGTTTTTCGTTATAACTGTCGCAAACGGTGATGAACTGCTCCATCTGACGCTCGGGAACCACGATGGGAACACGACGAGCGCCCTCGGGGCGGGTGAGGTACTGAAGGTAACTAACCTCGGACTTCAACGACTGTATGTGTTCACGAGTGGTGTAGACAAACAACAGGTTGCTGATGGCAGGAACAAGCTTGCGCTGCTTTCCGTGCTTGCCGTCGCTAACGACCTCGTGCTTCATCGGGATGAAGCAACGCACCGAACGGGACTCTAAGAACTCCTTGGCCTTTAACGCCCGACCGAACGTGGCACTCATGGCATACCAGGAAGAGGACATGGAGGTTATAGGTTATGGGTATGGGTTATGGGGCGGTGAGCAATGAGCAATGAGCGGTGAGCTTTGAGCGATGAGCTGTGAGCTTTGAGCCTTTTCCTCTACACACTAAACACTAAACTCTACACAAGAATAGCGGTGAGCTGTGAGCTTTGAGCGATGAGAAGTGAGCTTTGAGCCTTTCCCTCTACACACTAAACCCTAAACTCTACACAAGAATAGCGATGAGCGATTAAAGGTTATGGCTTAGTTTCCTGTTGCTGTAAAGTTCTTATTCTTTTCGCACGAAGGTCTGAGAACAGTTTGGCCATATCACATACCAATGTTTCAATATCGGTAAGTTGAGAAACGGTTATATAACCAAGATCCTAGGTGACAAACATCGATTACAAGTCGTTAGGCTTGCTGATATGCCTTTAAACTCCGATATGAGAACAAATCTCCATCAGGTTCCATAACCTATAACCATCAACCTATACGAATAAAAGTGCGTTCTCTTGGCTCCTCAAAACTCAAGTACAAACATGAATTTCAAGTAATTACAACAAAGCAACAATCTTGATGCGACTTCATCCATCGTACAAACATTGGCTTAGCACACCCCAAAATGGAGTTACACTCCTTTGCAAAAGTAGGCATTATTTTAATATTCTGCAAATAAACCTACTTTTATTTCATTAATAGGAATAAATACACCCTCATTGGTCTAATTGTCATTTTTTTATACTATCTTTGCAATCCTAATCAATAGAATGTCTCAAAAAACTCGACTAACTGATATGAGCAACCAACGTTACATGATGCGTGGAGTATCGGCTTCGAAGGAGGACGTACACAACGCCATCAAGAACATCGACAAGGGTATTTTCCCCAAAGCATTCTGCAAAATCATCCCCGACCTGCTGGGCGGCGATGAGGAGTACTGCAACATCATGCATGCCGACGGCGCAGGCACCAAGTCGTCACTGGCCTACCTCTATTGGAAGGAGACGGGCGACCTGGGCGTATGGAAGGGCATAGCACAGGATGCACTCATCATGAACATCGACGACCTGCTGTGCGTGGGCGCTACGGATAACATCCTCGTGTCATCGACCATCGGACGTAACAAGCTGTTGATTCCCGGCGAGGTGATCTCGGCCATCATCAACGGCACCGACGAGTTGCTTGCCGAGCTGCGAGAGATGGGCGTGGGCGTATATGCCACTGGCGGTGAGACTGCTGACGTGGGCGACCTGGTGCGCACCATTATCGTGGACAGCACGGTGACCTGCCGCATGAAGCGTAGCGACGTCATCGACAACGGCAACATACAGGCTGGAGACGTGATTGTGGGTCTGGCCTCGTACGGACAGGCTACCTATGAGAAGGAATATAACGGCGGTATGGGCAGCAATGGTCTGACCAGCGCACGCCACGACGTATTCGCCAAGTACTTGGCTGAGAAGTACCCCGAGAGCTACGACCAAGCAGTACCCAGCGAGCTGGTATACTCAGGCACCAAGCACCTCAACGACACGATCGAGGGAAGCCCCCTCGACGCAGGTAAACTGGTGCTCTCCCCCACCCGCACCTACGCGCCCGTAATCAAGCAAATATTGAACGAGATGCGTGGTGACATCCATGGTATGGTACACTGCTCGGGTGGCGCGCAGACAAAGATTCTGCACTTCATCGACAACCTGCACATCATCAAGGACAACATGTTCCCCGTGCCTCCCCTCTTCAAGACCATCCACGAGGAGAGCCACACCGACTGGGCGGAGATGTACAAGGTATTCAATATGGGTCACCGCATGGAGATATATCTCCCCGCAGACAAGGCACAGCGCATCATCGAGATCAGCCAGAGCTTCGGCATCGACGCACAGATCGTGGGACGTGTAGAGGCCAGCGACAAGAAGCGACTCGACATCCATAGCGAGTTCGGCGATTTCCATTATGAATGAGCGATGAGCGGTGAGCGATGAGAAGTAAGCGGTGAGCTGTGAGCTCAAGGACAACAGACAACAGGCGTTAGCCGCGTTAGCCGAATGACAACGGACGACGAACAAGGTTAGTGCCAATGAGCGAGAATCAAGTTCACTTGAATTCTCACAGCGAGTGCAGCCGAAGCTCAACAACAAGTTGTTAACAGACAACAGACGACGGACGTTAGCCGCGTTAACCGAATGACAACGGACGACGGACGCGATGAGCTCCAACGAAAATGACAAATAAAGACAAAAGAAGCCTGCCGATTGGTAGGCTTCTTTTGTTATCTAACTTTCTCGACACGAAGCTCTGCGCTCTCAGAACCAGAGGCCACGTAGTGAGCCTTTAAGTCACGCCCGGGGCATCAGCCTTGGACGTAAAAGTATAGGGGCGAAGTCAAGGATCCTGCGCTGAAACTCAGCCAGGGCACATTGCGAGATGCTTCGCTCTGCTCAGCATGACACTATCGCAAAAAAAATCATTCTTGGACAACTACTATATTGTTACAAAAAACAGAGGCCTACGCGATGCGTAAGCCTCTATTGTATTGTTCGTAATGAAACGATTATGCTTCAGCGGGGATAACCGAAACGAAGCTCTTGTCGTTACGGCCTCTCTTGAACTGTACGGTACCGTCAACGAGTGCGTAGAGTGTGTGGTCTGAACCCATACCCATGTTCTCACCGGGATGGTGAACTGTACCTCTCTGACGTACGATGATGTTACCTGCCTTACAAACTTGACCACCGAAGATCTTTACACCGAGTCGCTTACTAGCTGATTCGCGACCGTTCTTAGAACTACCAACTCCTTTTTTATGTGCCATGATGCAAAATGTTTTTAAGGATTAAGCAATAACTTCTTTAATAACAATCTCAGAGAACTGCTGACGGTGACCGTTCAACTTGCGGTAACCTTTTCTTCTCTTCTTGTGGAATACGAGAACCTTCTCGCCCTTAACGAGCTCGCTCTTCACTTCGGCTACTACCTTAGCACCCTCTACTGTGGGAGCACCTACGGTGATAGCACCATCCTTCTCTACCAAAAGAACCTTCTCGAATTCAACCGTTGCACCATTCTCAACGTTTTGAATGTGGTGAACAAACAATTTCTTGCCAGCTTCGGCCTTGAACTGCTGTCCGTTAATTTCTACAATTGCGTACATTAAAATAAAACTTTAAAAGTTTTCCGGGAGGTGTGCTGCAACCGCTGCAGCCGCTTCTTCGAACCCCTTGCGGACTAATCGGGCACAAAAGTACTGCTTTTCTCCGACATGGCAAAATGTTTCGGCAATTTTATTTGCTTATTCTGCCTGTGTGGCTTGCTCGCCCGAAGCCTCTATGTCGGAGAGTGGGGCAGGGGCGGCTGCCTCTTCGGTGTCGCATAGGGCATCATTGGCCGTCGCGGTGTGTTCGGCTGTAGGCTGCTTCTCGGTAAAGTCTACGTTGAAGTAGCTCTCCAGTTCCTGCTCGGCCGTGTGGGCGCTGTTGTCGATGTCGCGGATGACTACGCCGTTCTCCAGCAGGGCGATGCGGTTACACACGTCGGTCGTGTGGTTCAGGTTGTGGCTCGATACGAGGATGGTGGCACCTGTCTCGCGGTTATACTCGGCCAGCACGTGCTTGATGACCGACTGTGACGAGGGGTCGAGGAAGTTAAACGGCTCGTCCAGTATGAGCAGTGAGGGGCGGTGCAGCATAGCACCGATGATGCCAATCTTCTGCTTGTTGCCACGCGAGAAGTCGCGGATGAGCTTCTTTTGGGCGAGCACCTCACCGTTCATGAAACGTGCGAAGGGTGCGAGGCGCTCATCTATCTCCTCCTTCTTCAGTCCATATACGCGGCCGAGGAAGTAGAAATACTCCTCCGGTGTGAGGTAGTCGATGAGGAAGCTGTCGTCAATGAAGGCACCCGTGCGTTGTTTCCACTCCTCGCTCTTCGATACGTTGATATGGTCGATATGCACCTCGCCTTCATCGGCTTTCAGGAGATCGAGGATAAGGCGGAAGAGGGTGGTCTTGCCGGCTCCGTTGTTGCCTACGAGGCCGAGCATGGTGCCTTGGCTGATGATATAGTCCGATACGTTGACGGCGACTTTCTCGCCGAAGCATTTCTTGAGGTTACTGATGGTTATCATTGTATGTTGCGTTTTTTGTTTTTCTTTTTTTGTTTTAGGGTTACCTAGGACACCCTAGGACTACCTAGGATTGCTAAGGACTACCTAGAATAACCTAATTATTCACTATCGACGAGCGGAATCCCTCCATATTCTCATACCTTCGCTTCATGAAGCGCTTGTAGATGTTGCGCATCCACAGCGGGTGGGTGAGCGTGAAGACGAGCCCTATGCCGAGGATGATGAGCAGGGCGGTGTTTTCGCTGCATAGCGAGGTGAGCACTTGCAGGATGATGACGGGCAGGAAGAAACCGGCCATGATGATCATCGACTGGAAGAAGGTGCCACCACTGTTTTTGCCTGTCACCTTGGTGTTGAGGTCAAGCGTATGCTTGTTGTACACGGCCAGCTGCATGAGGGTCCAGAAGGTGAACCCGCTGGTGAGGAAGAAGCAGGCCAATGCGCAGAGCAGTGAAATCTTGCCTTCGGTGATGGGCAGTATCATGATGACGAGTGGTATGCAGAGCAGGGCGCACTGCACGTAGTACTTGGCACGCAGCAGATTGAGAATCGACTCCTTGCGGCTCATCAGTCCGTCCAGGTAGTTGCCCTCGTAGCTCATCGT
>JAZKYH010000010.1:0-25265 GCA_045612065.1 Bacteroidaceae bacterium | reverse complement strand
TTTCTTCATAGTAAAGGCGGATAACTTCATCGTGATACTGAAGACGAAGTTGTTTGCAAGGGCGATGCCTTGACTGGCTCTTTTGTGATGCTGTACTCATTAGTTGACTCTTTTTTGTCAACTTTTTCTAGGACAAGACAGGTTTTTATCTTCGATTTTATTTTCATACATGCAAAGCATGTCTTTATCGGAATAATATTGTACCTTTGTCATTGACTTAGCCAGTCCGCAAGGAGTGGGTGGGTCAAGACATATTGGATTCCGTGCATCGCTCACCGCAGATTAGGTCTCTGCAACGGGCCTTGTAGGAAGAGGACGTTTTCTGAACGTTATCTTCGACTCGTCAAACTTCGCAACTTTGATTTACCAGAAGATACCGCAACGAGGCGTCCATGCTGGGTGTATTATACCCGTATGCTGTGGGTGTACCTCTCTCTTATGGAGGTACACACGGCATACATCCTTTATAATACGCGTTAGGCGTGGGCTGGCTGAGTTGTTTATCCTGGTAAATAGGCAATGCGAAGGCCAAGACGAGTGGGATAAGCAAGGAGGCTTCTCCCACGTCTTTTTTATGTCCCTACGTGGACGGAATCCATTGCTTGATGTCATGATGAAGATGTCTAAGGTATTAAAGTAAAGGATATTATAAACTATAGTATAAAGTAATATGAAACAAATTAGATTTTGGCTAGCTACAATAGCAGTGCTATTGAGCAGCATGGCGGTAAACGCCGAAACTTTTGAGGATTGGACATCGACCAATACCTCACATAGTACTACCAGTTCTAAAACCTATACCTTTACGGCTACGGCTGAAAGTGTTTTGTCGTTTGATTGGTCGGTAAGCAGTGAGGCTAACTGCGACAAATTGATAGTAACATTAGATGGAACTACGATATTGGAGAAAAGTGGTAGTCTTAGTGGTCACTATTCAAAAACTTTAAGTGAGGGTGACCATACTTTAATTGTAAAGTATTCTAAAGACGGCAGTGTTAGTTCCGGTTCTGATCAGGCTAAGGTCTCTAACATAGCTATAGCAGAACCCTTTATCTTCAATGGGACAACATATTTGTTGAGGAGTGATGCTACGGCAATACTCATCCAAGTTCCTGACGATGTTGTCGGTGAATTTGTAATTGATAGTCATATTGAAATAAATGGTGTAACTTATAGGGTAACTTCTATAGCCTCGTCTGTTTTTGCTAATAAGACAGACTTGACCTCTGTGACGATACCGAGTAGTATAACAAGTATAGGTAATGCTGCGTTTGACAACTGTACAGGTCTTAAGGAAATCATCTTTGAGGATGGTGAAGAAGCTATATCTTTGGGCTACAATGCCAGTAGCCAAGGTCTGTTTTACGACTCTCCCTTGGAGACCGTTTATATAGGTCGTACCTTAAGTTATAGTAGTTCTTCTTCGTATGGATATTCTCCTTTCTATAACAAGGTAAGTTTGGCCTCTGTGACAATTGACACCAAGGTAACTTCTATTGGCAGTTATGCCTTTTATGGTTGTGACAAATTAATCTCCATCGTGATCCCCGATGCTGTAGCATCAATAGGTAGTTATTCATTTTATAATTGTAGTGGTCTTACCTCTGTAACAATAGGCGAAGGTGTATCTTCTATCGGCAGTTATGCTTTTTATGGTTGTAACAAGCTAACTTCCATCGTGATTCCCGATGCTGTATCATCAATAGGTAGTTATTCATTCAGAAATTGCGCAAATCTTGGTTCTCTGGTAATCGGTGATGGCGTAACCTCTATCGGTAGTGAGGCTTTTTATTCCTGCAGTAAACTCTACATCGTAATTAATGGTTCAAATTTAACCTTGTCGAAAGGGTCCTCAAATAATGGATATGTAGCTTACTATGCAAAGAATGTTGTTAATAATGCCGCCAGCTCAGATATTATCGATAATTTTCTATTCTATACTACTGATGGTATCCATTATCTAGCAGGTTATATAGGCGACAAGACAGAAATTGTACTTCCCGAACGCTATAATGGTGAAAGTTATAAAATCAGTGATAATGCTTTCTATAATAAAACTTCTATAACTTCTGTAACAATTGGCGATGCTGTATCTTCTATTGGCAGTTCTGCTTTTTATAATTGTAGTGGTCTTACTTCTGTAACAATCGGTGATGGCGTAACCTCTATCGGTAGTGAGGCTTTTTCTGGTTGTAATAAACTAACCTCCATCATGATTCCCGATGCTGTATCATCAATAGGTAGTTATGCTTTCTACAATTGTAGTGGTCTAACTTCTGTTGTTATACCTGATAATGTTACTTCTATTGGTAGTTATTCCTTCTATAATTGTGGCGGTATTACTTCTTTGAGAATCGGTAAGGGAGTTACTTCTATCGGTGATTATGCGTTTTATTACTGCAATAAACTCTACACCGTAATTAACAGTTCGAGTTTAACCTTATCGAAAGGAACAGCAAATAATGGCTATGCTGCTAACTATGCAAAGAATGTTGTAAATAATGCTGACAGTTCAGGTCTTATAGATGATTTCCTATTCTATACTTCTGATGGAATACACTATCTCGCTGGTTATATCGGTGATAGAACTGAGATTGTACTTCCCGAAAGCTATAATGGTGAAAGCTATCAAATTAGTAGCTATGCTTTTTATGATCGAAGTAGTCTTACTTCTGTTGCTATTGGCAATGGGGTTACTTCTATAGGTGATTATGCGTTCTATAATTGTGATGGTCTAACTTCTGTGACAATCGGTGATGCTATTGCTTCTGTCGGTAATTCAGCATTCTATAATTGTGGTAGTCTTACTTCTGTTACAATTATCGGTAATGGTGTTGCTTCTGTCGGTAGCGAGGCCTTTTATAACTGTAGCAGTCTTACTATTGTAACAATCGGTGATGGTGTTACGTCTATCGGTAGTAATGCTTTCTATGGGTGTAGTAGTCTTACCTCTCTGACCATGGGTGGTAGGGTTACTTCAATTGAAACTTATGCCTTTTATGGTTGTAATAAACTGACTTCTATTACCATTCCTGAGAGCGTAACAAGTATCGAAAACTATGCGTTTGACAATTGTTCAAGTCTTAAGGAGGTTGTTGTGAAAGATGGTGACGAGTCTTTAACTTTAGGTTACAATAGCTATAGTAGTGGTAATACTGGTCAGGGACTATTCTATGATTGTCCTTTAGAAACTATCTACTTGGGTCGTATTTTGAGTTATAACACTTCTTACAATTATGGTTATTCTCCATTTTACAATAAGACTTCTATAACTTCTGTGACAATCGGTGACAAAGTCACCTCTATAGGTGATTATGCTTTCTATGGCTGTAATAAGATAACCTCTATTGTTATACCTGATGATGTTACTTCTATAGGTAGTCATGCCTTTTACAATTGTAGCGGTCTTACTTCTTTAGGAGTAGGTAAGGGTGTTGCTTCTATTGGTGATTATGCTTTTCATGGTTGTAATAAGATAACCTCTGCCGTTATTCTTGAAAGTGTTACTTCTATCGGTAGTGATGCTTTCTATAATTGTAGTGGACTTACTTCTGTTACAATAGGGAATGATGTTACCTCCATTGGTAGTTATGCTTTCTACGGTTGTAGTAGTCTTACATCTCTAACCATGGGTGATAGGCTGAATACAATTGGAGCCTATGCCTTTTCTGGTTGTAATAAACTAACATCTATTACCATTCCTGGAAGCGTAACTAGTATTGGAAACTATGCTTTTGACAACTGTTCAAGTCTTATGGAGGTAGTTTTAGAAGATGGAGAGGAGTCTTTGTCTTTGGGTTACAATGGTAGTAGTCAAGGCCTATTCTATGACTGTCCTTTAGAAACTATCTACTTAGGTCGGTCCTTGGGTTATAGTACTTCTTATAGTTGTGGCTATTCTCCATTTTATAATAAGACCTCTATTGCTTCTGTTACAATCGGTAACAATGTCACTTCTATTGGTAGTTATGCTTTCTATGGTTGTAATAAAATAGTTTCTATTATTATACCTAATAGTGTTACTTCTATTGGTAGCAACGCCTTTTATAACTGTAGCGGTCTTACTTCTTTGAGAATCGGAAACAATGTCGCTTCTATTGGTGATTATGCTTTCTCTGGTTGTAATAAGATTGTCTCAGTTGTTATACCAAATAGTGTAACTTCTATTGGTAGCAATGCCTTTTATAACTGTAGCAGTCTTACTTCTTTGAGAATCGGGAACAATGTAACTTCTATTGGTAGTTCTGCTTTCTACGGTTGTAATAAGATAGTCTCTGTTGTTATACCTGATAATGTAACTTCTATTGGTAGCAACGCTTTTTATAACTGTAGCGGTCTTACTTCTTTGAGGATTGGCAATGGAGTTTCTTCTATTGGTAGTTCCGCTTTTTATAATTGTAGTAAACTCTATACTGTAATTAATAGTTCAAGTTTAACCTTATCGAAAGGGACAACAAGTAATGGCTATGCTGCTTACTATGCAAAGAATGTTGTAAATAATGCAGACAACTCAGAACTTATAGATGATTTTCTATTCTATACTTCTGGTGGAATACATTATCTTACTGGTTATATCGGTGATGGGACGGAGATTGTTCTTCCCGAAAGTTATAATGGTGAAAGTTATCAAATAGACAGTTATGCATTCTATGGTCGCAGTGAACTTACTTCTGCTACAATAGGTGATGGTGTTACTTCTATCGGTAGTTATGCTTTCTATGGTTGTAGTGGTCTTAGCTCTATCGTGATTCCTGATAATGTGACGACCATTGGTGATAATGCATTCTATGGTTGTAATGGAATAACCTCTATGATAATTCCTGATGGTGTTACTTCTATTGGTAGTTATGCCTTCTATGAATGTAATAGTCTGGCCTCTGTCGTGATTCCGAATGAAGTTACTAATATTGGCGATTATCTATTTTATAACTGTAGCGGTCTTACTTCTGTTATACTGGGTGATGGAGTTACTTCTATCGGTAGTTCTGCCTTTTATGGTTGTAGTGGATTGACATCTGTAGTAATACCGGATAGTGTGACTTCCATAGGTAATAATGCTTTTTCTGGTTGTAGCGGAATAGTTTCCATTATAATCCCAGATGGAGTGACATCCATAGGCAATTCTGCATTTTATGGTTGCAGTGGTCTTGCATCATTGAAAATTGGAGAAGGAGTTACTTCTATAGGTAGTTCTGCTTTTTATGGCTGTAGTGGAATAACCTCTATAGTTATTCCTAATGGAGTTACTTCTATAGGAAATTCTGCTTTCTATAATTGTAGCAAACTTTATACTGTAATCAATCGCTCTAATCTTGCATTTTCTACAGGCTCCTCTAACTATGGCTATGTTGCCTACTATGCTCAGAATTTAGTAAATAATGCCCATATCATAGATGATTTTGTCTTCTATACAACTGATGGAAAACATTATCTTGCAAGTTACATTGGTGATAAAACAGAGATTGTACTTCCCGAGAATTATGATGGAGAGAGCTATGGAATCCGTAGTTATGCTTTCTGCAATTGTCGTGAATTAACTTCTATAATAATTCCTGATAGTGTTACTTCTATAGGTGATTATGCTTTTTCTGGCTGTAATGGATTAACTTCTATAGTAATTCCTGATAGTGTTACTTCTATAGGTGCTTCTGCTTTTTCTGGATGTAGTGGATTAACTTCTATGGTAATACCTGACGGAGTGATATCTATAGGTAATTCAGCATTTTATGGTTGTAGTAGTCTTTTTTCTTTTACTATTGGAAAGGGGGTTACTTCTATAGGTGACTATGCGTTTAATGGATGCACCAATCTAAAGAAACTGATAATAAAAGATGCAGAAGAAACTCTGTCACTGGGATATAACACTTATTCATATGATGGTATTGGATGTGGCCTATTCTACGATTGCCCTTTGGAAACTCTTTATTTAGGACGTAACCTAAGTTATCCTAATGATAAAGAGAATGGCAAATATGGTTATTCTCCATTTTGTAGTATAAAATCGTTGGAAGCAGTTACTTTAGGTGATAAAGCAACAACTGTTGGTGATTATTTATTTTATAAGAACGGACTCAAATCTATAATAATTTCGCAGGGATTAATCTCAATAGGTGATAAAGCCTTCTCTCAGTGTGATAGCATTACTAATATAACTATTCCTAAAAATGTAGAATCTTTAGGGTATGGAGCATTCAATTATTGCTCCTCTTTGAAAAATGTCGTTTTTGAGAACGGAAGTAAGACTTTGTTTTCTAAAAGTATAGAAATATCTTGGAGCAATAGTGGTTGGACTAGTAGTACTATTAGAACTGGTAATAGTTGTTTCTCTGGTTGTCCACTGGTAAGTGTTTATTTAGGTCGTACAATAACTTTTGAAAGTTGGGATGGTGATTATTACTCTCCGTTTCGCAGTCAAGGGAAGTTGGAAACAGTGATTATAGGAGATAGCGTAAAGAGTCTTAGTAGTATGCTATTCGAAGGTTGTACAGGTATAAAGGAGGTTGTAATAGAAGATGGTGAAGAAACCTTAGCATTGGGTATTAATACCATTAAGGGTTATAACAGTACCACCAATCAGGGTTTGTTCTATGATTGTCCATTAGAAACTGTATATTTGGGACGAAATTTAAGTTATTCTTTCGGTTCAAAATCAGGATATTCTCCTTTTTATAAATTGAGTAGATTCCCTGAATTTACTATAGGCGATAAAGTGACATCCATAAGTCCTTACTTATTTTATTCTAATGAGAATATATCTTCATTTATTATACCAGAGAATATAACTTCTATTCAAGAAGGAGTATTTGCCGGTTGCAGCAACCTGACTTCCATCACCATCCCAGGTAGTGTTACTAGTATAGGTAATTCTGTTTTCGATGGTTGTAGTAGTATAAAAGATGTTATATTTGAAGATGGTGAAGAAACCTTAATGTTGGGCTATAATACTTATTACAGCAACGGGACAGGGCAAGGCTTGGTCTATGATTGTCCGTTGGAGTATGTTTATTTAGGTCGTAGCCTGAGTTATAATACCTCTTCATCTTATGGTTATTCCCCATTTTATAACAAGGCAACTTTAACGTCTGTAACAATAGGGGAAAAAGCAACTTCTATTAGTGATTATTCGTTTTATAATTGCAATGGTATCGCTTCAGTAGTTATACCCGATAATGTCGCCACTGTCGGTAATTCAGCCTTCTATGGTTGTAGTGGCCTTACTTCTTTGACAATTGGCGAAGGTGTAACTTCTATTGGTGGTTCTGCTTTCTACGAATGTAATAAGTTAATCTCTCTTGTAATTCCGGATGGTATTACTTCAATAGGTGGTTCTGCGTTCTATAATTGTAGTGGTTTGGAGTCTGCAGTTATTGGTGATGGTGTAAATGAAATTGGAAACTCTGCTTTCAATGGATGTACAGCTCTAACAAATCTCACAATTGGTAGCAGAGTGTCGAGTATTGGAAGTTCTGCGTTTCGAGGATGTAACAAATTAATCTCTCTCGTAATTCCGGATGGTGTTACATCAATAGCTGGTGATGCTTTTTATAATTGTAGCGATTTGGAGTCTGTAGTTATTGGTAATGGAGTAACTGAAATCGGAAGTTCTGCTTTTAGTGGATGTACAGCCCTAACAGATCTTACAATAGGTAGTAGTGTATCAAGTATTGGCTATTATGCTTTCGCTGGTTGTAATGATATCGGAAGCATCTATGCACTAAATACCAAAGCCATTACCTGCGATGAATCTATCTTCGCAACAGACACTTATAACAATGCCACTCTCTACGTACCTGAAGGGCGTGAGCAGGCGTACGCAAAGGCTACGCCATGGTCGAAATTCTATATAAAGACGATGGTCACGCCTACTGAAAGCTTTGATGTGAAGATTGGCTCGGCTGGCTATGCTACGCTTTACCTCGACTATGCTGTGGAGCGTCCTCGTGGTGTGGAGGCCTATTACATCAGTCGTGTGTCTGGCGATGTGGCTGTGCTGAAGGCGGTGTGGGATTATATTCCTGCTAATACGGGTGTGATATTGCGGGGTGCTAAGGGCACATACACGTTCACCTCAACAGACGAAGATGTAGAGGCCATCAGCGACAACCTACTGAGAGGAACGGTAGTAGACAAGGATATCCGTGCACAGAAGAACACTACCTACTATGCCCTTGGCCGCGTAGATGGTGTAGTGGGACTCTACAGAGCAGAGTTGGAGGATGGCTATTTCTTCAACAACGCCAACAAAGCTTACCTTGCCCTCACCTCGGAGACGGAGGAGGATGACGATAGTGGTCAGCTTGCCCGTAGCCTTATACTCCGCTTCCCCAATGGCTCTACTACCACAATAACAGAAGTGATGGATGGCGACGAAAACGAAGAGGTTATATATGATATGCAAGGTCGCAGACTGAAGGAGATTACCGAACCAGGTGTGTATATTGTAAATGGCAAGAAAGTATGGACAAGATAAAAAGAAGACCCTACATAGCACCAGCCATAGAGGTGCACGATATGGTTACATCTCCCATCATGTTAGCGCTATCTGTGGAGAACCCAGGCTTAATCATCAATGGTGATACTAGCATAAACACCCGTGATGAGCAACTGGGCAGAACAAAACGAGGCACTTGGGGTAACCTGTGGAGCGATAGCGGATGGTAAATCGTAAACATCTGCCCATTAGCCCCCTCATCCAAGGCGTAGCACAAGAAAAAGCACCGTTTCTGCAGAAACGGTGCTTTTCATATTCCATCAAATTCCTCCATAAAAGAGGGGAAGCATTGCTTTAGCTCAGTTTATGTATCACGAGGCCTGAGCGGAGCTTGGGCTCGAACCAGGTGGTCTTGGGGGGCATGATGTTGCCGGTGTCGGCAATGTCCATGAGTTGCTTCATCGACACGGGATAGAGGGCGAGGGCCATTTTCATCTCGCCGCTATCGACACGGCGCTTGAGTTCACCGAGGCCACGAATACCACCCACAAAGTCAATACGCTTATCCTTGCGCAGGTCGCCCAAGCCGAGGATGTCGTGAAGGATGAGGTTTGATGAGATTGTGACGTCGAGCACACCGATGGGGTCGTTGTCGTCATAGGTGCCCTCCTTGGCCGTGAGGCTATACCACTTGCCATCGACATAGAGCGAGAAGTTGTGCAAGGCACAGGGCTTGTAGATTTCTTCACCCTTAGGCTCTACGATGAAGTTCTCTTCCAACTTAGCCAACAGTTCCTCAGGACTGAGGCCGTTGAGGTCTTTCACCACGCGGTTGTAGTCGATGATGGTGAGCTGGCCTGCGGGGAAGCATACGGCCATGAAGTAGTTGTACTCCTCATCGCCCACGTGGTTGGGATTCTGACGCGCCTTCTCGGCACCCACGAGGGCCGCAGCCGCCGAGCGGTGATGACCATCGGCGATGTAGAGTGCGGGCATCTGGGCAAAGGCGGCGGTAATGGTAGCCATGTCGGCCTCATCATCAATAATCCACAACTGGTGACGGAAACCGTCGCCTTGAGCCACGTAGTCATATTCGGGTGCCTCAGCCGTGTAGCGTGCCACGAGGGCATCGAGTTGTTCGTTGTCGGGATAGGCGAAGAAGACGGGTTCGATGTTGGCATTATTAACGCGCACGTGCTTCATGCGGTCCTCCTCCTTGTCGGCACGGGTGAGCTCATGCTTCTTGATGACACCATTCAGGTAGTCATCGACATAGGCACATACCACGAGGCCGTACTGGGTCTTGCCGTTCATCGTCTGTGCATACACATAGTACTGCTCCTTCTCGTCCTGCACGAGCCAGCCCTGCTCCTGGAAGCGGGCAAAGTTCTCGGCAGCCTTATCATATACACGAGGGTCGTGCTCATCGGTGCCTACGGGAAAGTCTATCTCGGGCTTGATGATATGATAGAGAGACATTTCATTACCTTCGGCTTCGGCACGTGCCTCGTCCGAGTTGAGTACGTCATAAGGACGGCTCTGCACCTTCTCCACCAATGCCTTGGGTGGACGGATGCCCTTGAATGGTTTGATTATGGCCATGATAAGAATTCTGAATTTTGAATTAACTCTTTCGATGACAGGAATTCAGAATTAAAAATTACGCGTTTACGCGGAATTTTTCACATCCTTCCTTCAGGAAGCCTACGATCTGATGTGCGGCGGCAATGCCGGCATTGATGTTGGCCTCGGCGGTCTGTGCGCCCATCTTCTTGGGAGTAGAGAAGTAACGCTCGGCAAAGAATTCTACGAACTTGCTGTGAGCGGCAGGCATGATGTCGGTCACGTACTTGAAGTCGGGACGCTCCTGCATGAGCTGGATGAGCTCGGTCTCGTTGATAACCTCCTTACGTGCCGTGTTCACAAGCACAGCTCCCTTGGGCATATCCTTCAGAAGGGCATAGTTGATAGACTCCTTGGTCTCGGGAGTTGCTGGAATATGGAGTGACACCACCTGGCACTGCTCATAGAGCTCCTTGGCTGATGCTACGGGGACGACACCATCGGCCTCCATCACCTCATTGGGGCAGTAGGCATCGTAGGCATAGATATCCATGCCAAAGCCCTTGGCGATGCGTGCCACGTTACGACCTACGTTACCATAGGCATGGATACCGAGTTTCTTGCCCTTGAGCTCGCCACCTGAGGTACCGTTATAGAGGTTACGCACGGCATACACCATCATACCGAGAGCCAACTCGGCTACGGCATTGGAGTTCTGTCCGGGAGTGTTCATCACGCACACGTTGTGTGCTGTGGATGCAGCAAGGTCCACATTGTCGTAACCAGCACCGGCACGTACCACAATCTTGAGTTGCTTGGCAGCGTCGAGTACCTCAGCATCAATGACATCGCTACGGATGATGATAGCATCGGCATCGGCCACGGCAGCAAGCAGGTTGGCCTTGTCACCATATTTCTCCAACAATGCAAGTTCATAACCTGCACCTTCAATCACTTCACGGATACCATCTACCGCGACTTTGGCAAATGGTTTATCTGTTGCTACTAATACTTTCATAATAAAATTCATTAGAAAAGGCCTTTCCCAGCCTCTCGAAGGGTTAGGGAAGGCCCCTTTATTACTTTTTCAAGTTCTCAAACTCCTTCATGCAATCTACCAACGCCTGCACGCTCTCGAGGGGCATAGCATTGTAACATGAAGCACGGAAACCACCTACTGAGCGGTGACCCTTGATGTTCACGATGCCACGTGCCTTGGCAAACTCGAGGAACTCAGCCTCAAGTTCCTTGTACTCGTCGTTGAATACGAAACAGATGTTCATGTATGAGCGGTCCTCCACATGGCAGGTGCCACGGAAGAGTACGTTGCGGTCGATTTCACCATAAAGCAGATCTGCACGTTCCTTGGCACGACACGCCATCTCTTCAACGCCACCATTGGCCTTAATCCAGCGAAGGGTGAGCATGGCTGTATAGATGGGCAACACGGGAGGTGTGTTGAACATAGAGCCACCATCGACATGAGTCTGATAGTTGAGCATCAAGGGGATGGTGCGATCTACCTGGTTGAGGGCATCGTTGCGCACGATAGCAAAGGTGACACCTGCGGGAGCGAGGTTCTTCTGCGCACCACCATATACACAGATATACTTACTGAAGTCGATGGGACGTGAGAAGATGTCCGACGACATGTCGGCCACCATGGGCACGTTCACCTCGGGGTCGAAGCGTACCTCAGTACCATGGATGGTGTTGTTCGTGGTGAAGTGGAAGTAGTCCACATCCTCGGGTACGGTGAAATCCTTCGGTATATAAGTATAGGTGGTATCGGCCGATGAAGCCACTACCTCAACCTCACCAAAGAGTTTAGCCTCCTTGATAGCCTTCTTTGCCCACACACCCGTATCGGTGTATGCAGCCTTCTTCTTGAGGAAGTTGTAGGGCACCATACAGAACTGCATGCTGGCACCACCACCAAGGAATAATACCGAGTAGCCCTCGGGAATGTTGAGAATCTCCTTGAAGAGTGCAACCGCCTCATCAAGCACCGCCTGGAAATCTTTCGAGCGGTGGCTAATCTCCAATATAGAAAGGCCTGAGCCATTAAAATCCAATACAGCTTGAGCAGTCTGCTCAATCACCTCACGCGGCAGGATAGAAGGTCCTGCACAAAAATTATGTTTCTTCATACCTCAAACTATTTAATAGTTAATAATCCTAAAGGGACGGCAAATGTAAAAAGTTTACCTTACTTGACAAAATCTTTAGAGAATTATTTATCCTTACATGTTTTTTAGCATTTTTTCGAGGCTATTCTACCCCCATTTATACTCCATAACATGTCTGAAGCGGGTTACAGCGTACCTAATACAGCATCAATGACACCCGCAATCACATTTCTTTATCTTGGACGAAGCCCCTCTCAGTGGGCATGATTTCTCGGTACAGTTGATACAACGAGAGTCACCCTTCTTGGCCTGCGACACTATGCGCACGATACGGCGTACCACGAAGTAGAGGCACAAAGCAAAGATGAGGATAACGATGAGATGTTGGAGCATTCCTTCTTCAGTTATTGGTTTTGAATTATAGGTATGGGAACTCCCTTTCCCCGCGGACAAAAACAGATAGAAACTCTACAACCACAACATCCCCACCCTATATGCCACGAAGGCTACTATCCATGCCAATGCAGTGGTGTACACAGCGGTGAAGATAGCCCACGCCCAACTCTTGGTTTCTTTCTTGATGGCAATGAGTGTCGCCAAACAAGGGAAGTAGATGAGCACAAAGAGCATGTAGGACAAAGCTGCTGCAGGAGTAGTGACGGTCTTGAGCGCGGCTGCAATCTGCGCTTCGCTCTCGGCAGTATCTGCAACCTCCTGGTTGGCATAGAGCACACCAAGGGTACTAACGATAAGCTCCTTGGCCCCCACTCCACTCACCAGACCTATACCCATCTTCCAATCAAATCCAAGAGGTGCAATGGTAGGTTCGATAGCCTTACCGATATGACCAATGTAAGAGTGTTCCTGTTGCTCGGCAGGAGTACTGTACTGCTCGCTACGAGGATAGTAGCCAAGGAACCACACCACAATGGAAGCGATAAGGATGACACCACCCATCTTCTTCAGATATTCGTATCCTTTGTCCCACGTATGCTTGAAGATAACTCTCCACGCAGGACGACGATAAGGTGTAAGCTCCATCACATAAGGTGTCTCATCACCGCGCATCACCGTACGGCTCAACAGGCGAGCCACCAAGACGGCAAGGAGTATGCCTGTTAGGTAAAGTCCCATGAGTACAACGCCTGAATGATGGGGGAAGAAAGCTGCAACAAAGATGATATACACCGGCAATCGGGCACTGCATGACATCAGAGGAGTGACAAGCATGGTGATGAGTCGGCTCTTTCGGCTCTCAATCATACGTGTCGCCAACACAGCAGGCACATTACACCCAAAGCCCATGATGAGCGTGATGAATGATTTACCATGCAAGCCCATCTTGTGCATTGCCTTGTCCATGATGAAGGCTGCACGAGACATATAGCCCGAATCTTCCATCAGAGAGATGAAGAAATATAATATAAGAATGTTGGGCAGGAAGACGATGACACCACCTACACCGCCAATGATACCATCGACTACCATATCCTTGATGGGTCCTTCGGGAAGTATCTGTTCAATGAGCATACCAACCTTCTCTACCAACCACTCAATACCCTGCATCGGATACTCACCAAGTACGAAGGTGGCCTCAAACATGATAAACAATGAAAAGAGAAAGATTACCACGCCCCACACCTTATGGGTCACCAGACGATCAAGCTGCTCTGTAAATCGCGGATTGGCCTTGGGTACTATCTGCGATGGCGTATAAGTCTCCTTCAACGCACCTTGTATGAATCCCTTCTTGGCAGTACGTATGGCTTTAGGCAGACTCTCACCCATCAGTCGGGTATATCGACGGCGCTCCTTGTCACGCAAGGCAAAGATAGCCTTGCTATTGGGCATATGTTCTCGAACGAACTGCTCTATGTCTGCGTCGCCTTCGAGCAGACCGATAGCCACAAAGCGCGTAGAGTAGCGACAACGTGTACCCTCGCTCTTCCATACCTCATTGCGCAAGGTCTCGATGCTCTGTTCCAGCTCGGCACCATGATAGATATGTATGTGGCGGTAAGCATGCTTCTTATATCGGGTATCGAGTGTATGGTCACGCGTAAAGTCGGCCAAATGCTCGGTGTGGTCATCGGTGTGTACGATATTGCGGTGCCACTCCTGCAACTCGCGCATCACCTCCTTGTTGACCTCACCCTCATCATCGAGGAAGTCAGCCCCTTCATATATATTAATGGCCAGATGCAGCAGATGCTCCAGTCCCTCGCTATTCAAGCTCACCGTAGGCACGATGGGTGTACCGAGAAGAAGGCTCAAGGTTTGATAATCGAGCATAGCCCCCTCGGCCTTCATTGCGTCAAACTTATTGAGTGCAACGATAACACGCAGATTCATATCGAGCAGCTGCGCCGTTATCTGCATGCTGCGTTCAAGGTCGGTAGCATCGATAACACTGATCACAATATCCGGAGCATCACCGATGAGATGTCGGCGCACTGTCCACGTGTCGGCCGTACGAGAAGTCAGCGAATAGGTATCAGGAAGATTGGTGATATGCAAATGATAATCTTGGAAGTCGCGTTCCCCCATCAGTATATCATTGGCATTGGGTAGCGGAGCGGCATTGCCCTGCGTGAGTGTGGCAAACAAAGAGTTCTTGCCCGACAGAGGTTGTCCCACCAAGGCAATCTCTATCTTGTGACGGTGTCGATGAGCCAAACTCTTGAGTGCACCAGTCGACACCTCAGCCACCTGCATCTCTTGAGCGGCTTCTTCGGTAGTGAGCACCTCAATCATTGAAGCTTCAGGCAAGGTGAGGTAACGCAACACACCCTCGACATCGACATTCACTCCTTCTGTGCCAATCTCCAGAATCTCAATACATATTCCCTTGTAGAAACCAGCGTCCACAGTACGCTTACGCGCACTACCGTGTCCCTTGACCTTTACAATGCAGCCCTTCTGGCCTGCGCGCATCTCTGATATTCTCATCGATTATCCTATTGCATTTTCCAATGCAAAGATACAAACATCCCTATTTCCGAACAAACTTTATTTAGATTCTTTTCAAACAACGACAATATTCATTGCCCAAACAACACCCATTAGATTTACTTTGGAGAAACAAATCTCCAGTGATTAAGCGCTTCTGGAGCAACATTTTTCCTCATATCTATATAGTTTATCATATAGAATCTCAAGTCGGCTGTTGTAGAATATTCTATGCGTTCTTGTAGCAACTCGTGCGTAATGCCTGCCCCTTCAGTCATCAGTCCTCCTCCATCGTGAGCACGGAAAGAGTTCATAGCCACCCTATAACGCTTGTCCATATCAAAGGAGGTTCCATTCGCCATACGCTTGATTGTCACCCTCTTTCCCATGGGACGAGCTGCATCTACTTCATAGATGATACCCATCGACGAATCAAAGTGCTGGCTTGCCTCGGGCATAGCCAATTGTTTGATCCATCGATCATACGACAGTTCCAAATAATCCTTGATTTCACGTCCCGTGAGCCACAACACGTATAAGAAGTTCTCATAAGGATAGAGGCGATACACATCACGCACTTTTATCTCACCTTCGGGAAGCACACCACCCGGCATGAGCGGAGCGGCAAAGGACACTTTAGCCCCTGATGCATCGAGTTGCATCTTGTGCATAAAGTCTATGAGAGCCGACGGTCCAAGGAGCACATCATCCATCGTAGCCGCATGAGCCGATGTGCCTATCGTACGGTCCACATACTTGCTTATTCGCTCTATCTGAGGAGCAAAGGTCTGCATATACTCCACATCAGGTGTATAATTATCCACGTCGACAAGTGCTGCACTCAACGTAAAATCCCCCTCCTTAGTTCGGACGATATCCAAGGTCGCTACTTTATGAGCATTTTTGCCGGGGTTGAGCAACCATACGGTATCGCCCAACGTGTTGATTGCGTAGTCTACGCGTGTCTGATGGTCGTGTCCATAAAAAATAGCATCGAAACCCTCCACACGCTCGGCAACAGCAAGTGTTGCATTCTCGGCATAACTATCAGTGACTATGCCCCCTTCATACCCCGAGTGGAAAAGTCCTATCACCAAGTCGGGCTGCTCATGCTCGCGCAGATGCTGCATCCAGCGACGTGCCGAGCCTTCCATATCCTTAAATTCAAGCTCTGGCCATTGGCACTTAGGTATCCAATGCGGAATGGCAGGTGTAGTGAGTCCGAGCACTGCTATCTTCACCCCCTCACGCTCCACGATGGTATATGGTGGCAAGAAAGTCGACTCTGTATCCCGGAACACAATGTTACCTCCAACAACATGGGCATTCAAATTATTGATATAGCGCTGATAGGTAGGTCCACCAGGTTCGATATCATTGTTGCCCAACACCACGACATCACATGCCAAGTAGTTGAGAGCCTCAGCAGCCACATGAGGATGCCCCACCGCCGAGGTGTTATAGCAATAGGTGGCGGGAGTTCCCTGTAACATATCACCATTGTCGACATACACCACACTCGTACCCTGCTGTCGCAGTTCCTTGAGATAGCTGCTCACACGTGCCAAGCTACCACTCGCTGAGTCACCTGTAAGAAAATCTTGCGGAAAGAGGTGTCCGTGCACATCGCTTGTACATACTATTTTAATCTGTACGGGCTGAGGTTCACGACACGAGACGAATAACAAAGTAGCCACGCAGGCCAAAAAGAGGAGTCTATATTGCTTCATTGCTTGTCACATCTATTTTGCTGCAAAATAAATAAATATTCCATCGTCATGCAACCTTTCCGTCTACGAAATGGTTTGTATAATTCAGAATTCAACATTAATAAATCAGAATTCCCCATGGCTTTCATCGACTATTACAAGGTATTAGGCATAGACCGCAGCGCCACACAGGCCGATATACGCAAGGCCTACCGCCGCTTGGCCAAGCAGTACCACCCCGACATCAATAAAGATGACCCGAAGGCTCAAGAACGCTTTCAGGAAATCAACGAGGCCAACGAAGTCCTTGGCGATCCCGAGAAACGCAAAAAGTACGACGAGTATGGCGAGCACTGGGCTCACGCCGAGGAATACGAGGCGCAACGCCGCCAATATGAGCAACAATATGGTCAGCAATCCACCTATGGAGATTTCTCAGGAGGAGGCTTCGGAGGATTCAATTTCGGAGGGTTCGGTGACTTCACCCGTTCCGAGGGCAACACGGGAGGCTTCAGCGACTTCTTCGAGCAACTCTTTGGTGGAGCCCGACGACGCCAACAACGCCCCTTGCGCGGACAGGACTACGAGGCAGAATTACACCTCACCTTACGCGATGCTACCACTACCCACAAGCAAGTGCTCAGCATAGGCGATAAGAACATCCGCGTCACCATCCCTGCCGGTGTAGCTGATGGGCAGCGCCTCAAGTTGCGCGGCCATGGCGGTGAAGCCCCACAAGGCGGCACACGTGGCGACCTCTACGTCACCTTCCGCATCTCCCCCGACAATACCTTCACTCGCCAAGGCGACGACCTCTACACCACCATTTCTCTCCCCCTTACCACCGCAGTACTCGGAGGCGAAACCACCATAACCACCATCATGGGAGAGACTCTACGCCTGAAGATCCATCCCGGCACCCAACCCGACACCAAGCAACGCCTCCGAGGCAAAGGCATGCCTATATATAAGAAGGAGGCAGAGCGAGGCGATCTTATCGTCACCTTCAACATAACCATCCCCACCGCCCTCACCTCCGAACAACGAGAACTATTCGTTCGCCTCCAGCAACTATCGATATGATAGATTAAAGCAATAATATAGGAAATAATATAGCAGTTATCCATAACACCTTCCTCCACGATGTGTCATCCTGAGCAACGCGAAGGATCTCGCGCTGGGACTTTATAACTTGTTATTTAGTTCGGCTGCACTCGCTGAGAATTGCAAATGAATTTGCATTGACTTCAGCCCCTTGCTTTTCCCTTCGGTCAGCGACCTAAAGGTTCGCTTTGCTCAACATGACAAACTATGTTTTGGACAACAACTATATTATTGCCCAAAAATATCTCACTACAACTTCCAGGCTTCGAGGGTGGCGAGGGCGCGGTGATAGTCGCGGTCGGCACTGAGGCTACGGTCGAGATAGTCGTAGTAGAGTTCGATGCCTTGCAGGTATTCGAGCACGGAGATGAAACCCTCGTCCATGGCTTTCTCGAGCAGTGCGGTATTGTTGGCCTCATCGAGCGCACGACGATAGAGCGATGCGGTGTGATGCAGGCCCTTGACGCGGGCAAACTCCTGCTCGAAGGCACTGCGCATCTGCAAGGTGGCATCGGCCTGATGGGCCTCGGCGGCTTCGAGGGCGGTGCGTGCCGAGTGCACACGGTTCTTATTGGCCCACAAGGGGATGCTCACCCCTACGGCCACGCCTTGCGAGCGGGTGCCGATGGTGTGGCGTTCGTTGACATAGGTGGCCGAGAGCGTGGGCAGGTGCATCGACTTGGCAAGAGCAAGTTCGCCACTGCGCACCTCGCTCAACTGACGTGCCTGGGCCAACTGGGGCAGATGAGCCTCGGCCTCGACGTACCAGGTGGCGAAGTCGGAATTTTCTATATTATCTAGAGACTCTATATTGCCTAGAGATTCTAAGCCATCGAGAGGTTGTCCGCCATTGAGGGCGGTGAGGCGTGCGATGAGCACGTTGCGCTCCATCTCGATGCGTGACATCTCGGCTTCGAGCGAAGAGAGGCTGAGGAGCACATTGTTGTAGGACAGGACATCGGTGTCGCCACATTGGAGGCGGCGCTGCTCGACCTCGGCCACACGGCGGGCATGCCCGAGACGACGCTCAAGTTCGGCATGCAAGGCATTGTAGTAGGCAATGTCAATGAGAGCGAGTTGGGCATCAAGAAGTATCTCCATGCGTGCCATGCGATACTCCTCGTCGATGAGCAGGTTCTGCTCGCGTGCCACACGGGTGCGGCGTCCAAGGGCGGTAGCGAGGTCGAAGCTTTGGCTCACGGTGAACTCGGTGAGGTTGCCCGTCTCCTCGGCCCCCTCCCACATACGCTTCACGCCCACCTCGGGGTCGGCCAGGGTGATACCTGTACGATTTTCCAACTTACGCGCCTCGGCCTCGGTGCGCAGGGCGATGAGGGTGGTGTTGTTCTTTTCTATCGAACTTAAAAGGGAAGCCTCACCCCACCCCTCTCCAAGAGGAGAGGGAGCTGCAGACATCGCGGTATGCTTCAATAGCGAGCCAATGAGTATCAGTATAAAAAGGATGCGATTATATTTCATAGTTTTCATATTATTTTAAGGTGAGAGTTTCATCCTCAACCTTCCGCGTCGCCCCTTTTCGGGCCGACGCGGAAGGAGCGTCGGTTGAGACGGCTGAAACTTTAGTTTCATGAAGGAGTTCTGCTTCAGCAGTCTTGTTGGGGGAGGTCAACATATACATCACCGGCACAATGAAGCCATTGAGCAGGGTTGAGGTGGCCAAGCCGCCAAGGATGACCTTGGCCATGGGGCTCTGTATCTCGTTGCCTGGCAGGTCGCCTCCAAGAGCGAGCGGAATGAGTGCCAGGGCTGTGGTGAGGGCGGTCATGAGGATGGGGTTCAGGCGGTCGGCCGAGCCGTGCATGATGCACTCGAGAAGAGGACGTCCCTCGGCACGGAGGTCATTGTAGCGCTCGATGAGGAGCATACCGTTGCGCGTGGCAATGCCGAAGAGCGAGATGAAGCCGATGATGGCGGGGATGCTCATCTCGCCTCCCGTAGCCCACAACACCAGCACGCCACCCACCAAGGCCAACGGCAAGTTGATGAGGATGACGGCCGCCTGCGTGAGGCTGCGGAACTGATTGTACAACAGGAGATACACCACCATGATGGCAAACAGGGAGGCGATGAGCAGGGTGCGCGAAGCGGCCTCCTCGTTCTCAAACTGTCCGCCATACTCCACGTGATAGTCCTCGGGGAGTTCAATCTGTTCCTCGACAATACGGCGAATATCGGTGACCACGCCACGGAGGTCGCGACCAGCCACATTGGCCGACACCACCACCTTGCGCTGCACATTCTCACGGTTGATGGTGTTGGGACCTACCGACGACACCACATCGGCAATCTGCCCGAGGATCACCTTCGTGCCCTTGGCATCGACCACCATGCGGCGTATGTCCTCGGCCGTAGCACGGCTCTCGTCGCCCACCTTGAGCGTGAGGTCAAAGACGCGACGACCCTCGTAGACCTGCGACACGGGTTCGCCCGCAAGCAACACGCTCACCATATCGGCAAACTCGGGCATCGTGATGCCATACTGTGCCATCACCTCACGACGAGGGATAATCTTCAGTTGCGGGCGCTCTACCTGCTGCTCCACGTTGAGGTCGGCAATGCCCTCGACACCCTCTACGGCGGTCTTGATGCGGTTGCCTATCTGGTACATTTGGTTGAGGTCGGTGCCAAACACCTTGATGGCAATGCTGGCACGGGTACCCGAGAGCATGGCATCGATGCGGTGACTGATGGGGGCTCCCACCTCAATATTGGTGCCGGGCAGGGTGCCCAACTTCTCGCGCACCTCGGCTACCAAAGCCTCCTTGGAGCGGTCTTTCAACACGAAGGGTGCCTCAATCTCCGACACGTTGACGCCAAGGGCGTGCTCATCGAGTTCGGCACGACCCGTCTTGCGCCCTACGGTCTGTATCTCGGGGATGGTGAGTAGCAACTCCTCGGCACGGCGACCTATATTGTCGGACTCCTCAAGCGATATACCGGGCAGAGTGGCCACATTAATCGTGAACGAGCCCTCATTGAAGGGAGGCAAGAACGAACGGCCTAGGCCAAAGAAGGCCACCAAAGCCACCACGAAGAGCGCTATGGTGCTACCCAATACCAACTTGCTATGACGGAGCGTCCACGCCAGGGCGCGGGTGTAGATGCGAGCTAAGAATCGAGCGAGAGGAGACCCACCTAAATCCTCCCTGTAAGGGAGGACTTGAAGCTCCGCGATGCTAACGCCACCCTCCCTCATAGGGAGGGACGGGGTGGGTCTTCCTAACAGGAAACTACACAACACCGGCGTCAAAGTGAGCGCCACCAAGGTAGAGGCACAGAGCGCCACGATGAAGGCGATGCCGAGCGGTGCCAACATGCGGCCCTCCATACCCGTCAGGAAGAACAGGGGCACGAAGGTAGCCACGATGATGAGCGTAGAGTTGAGGATGGGCATGCGCACCTCCTTGGAGGCATCGTAGATGACCGTGAGCACGGGACGCTGCTGCTCGATGGGCAGGGCGCGATTCTCGTGCAGGCGCTTGTAGACATTCTCCACATCGACAATGGCATCGTCCACAAGCGAACCGACGGCAATGGCCAAGCCACCCAAACTCATGGTATTGATGGTGAGCCCCAGCGCATTGAGCGCAAGGATGGCGGCCACGAATGCCAAGGGAATGGTGACAAGCGAGATGACCGTGGTGCGGGCATTCATCAGGAAGATGAAGAGTACGATGACCACGAAGATGGCACCCTCGATGAGCGAGCGCTTCACATTATCGATAGAACTGTTGATGAAGCGCTCCTGACGATAGACATCGGTGGTGAGCACCACATCGGAGGGCAGTTCGCGACGTATGTCCTCGAGCGTGGCATCAAGTTTCTTGGTGAGTTCGAGCGTGCTCGTGTTGGGTTGCTTGGTCACGGTGAGGATAACGGCAGGCTCGGTGCGCAGAGAGGCGGTACCGAACTTGGGACGATGGTCGCCCACCTTGACCTCGGCAATGTCAAACAGCCGAATGGGCTTTCTTAATTCTGAATTTTGAATTATGAATTCTGAATCGTCTGTTGTCTGTCGTCTGTTGTCTATTGTCTGTTGTTTCACTACCGTAGCACCAATCTCCTCGACGCTGTTTGTCGAGAGCATGCCACGGATGATATATTCGTTGCCATACTCATAGAGCGTGCCGCCCGTAGCGTTCTGGTTCATGCCTTGTGTGGCCTCCAGCACCTCAGAGAGCGACACATCATAGTGCATCATCTTCTCGGGGCTGAGCAGGATCTGATACTCCTTCACCTCGCCACCCAGCACGGCCACCTGTGCCACACCACCCGTAGCGAGCAGACGCGGACGGATGGTCCAATCGGCCAACGTGCGCAGGTCTTGCATCGTTGTCAACGAAGACGAAGACGATGACGAAGACTGGGCTCCGCAATGTATACCCTCCGAATGGGAGTTTTCGTTTTCGTTTTCGTCTTCGTTTTCGTTGATAGTCATCGCCACGAAGAGCACCTCGCCCAAGATGGACGACTGAGGGCCGAGTGTGGGCGTACCCACATTCTGTGGCAGGGCATCCATCACGGTGGCAATCTTCTCCGACACAATCTGTCGGGCACGATAGATGTCGGTGCCCCAGTCAAACTCCACCCACACGATGGAGAAACCCGTGGTCGACGATGAGCGCACACGGCGCACATCGGTAGCACCGTTCACGGCCGTCTCGAGGGGGAACGTAACCAGTCGCTCCACCTCTTCGGGAGCCATGCCTTTGGCCTCGGTCATCACCGTCACGGTAGGTGCGTTGAGGTCGGGAAACACATCCACATCCATTGTTGTGGCGGTGTAAGTACCTGCCACCAGTAGCAACACCGAAGCCACCAGCACCAGCAGGCGATTATTGAGCGAAAAGCGGATTATCTTGTTTAGCATAAATGAGAGGCCTCCCCCCCTGCCCCTCCCGAGGAGGGGTGATTCAGTCATCGCGGAGGGCAGTTTTATTCTTTTAGTTAATATTACATTTATTGATAATGGTTTGTCCCAATCCTCCCCATAGAGGGGGAGTTAGAGGGGGTCTCCCTTTAATGTGAGTGTCCATGCGGGATGGCCGTGGTCATAGAGGCCAGTTTCACTTGAACGGCACCGTGAGTGACTACGCGGTCGCCATGATGTAGGCCGTGCAGAATCTCCACACGCTCGCCATTGCGACGTCCGGGGTGTACCTCACGTTTCTCGAACTCCTCGGCACAAAGTTGCACATACACATAGTAGAGTCCCTGCTCCTCGGTGAGGGCGCTCACGGGTACCGACACTACCCCACTCTCGGGTTGAGTGAGAAGATACACCTCAGCATACGCTCCTGCGACGAGGTCGCCCACATTGTCCACCTCGAAGGTCACGGGGATGAATGCCCCCACCGACGAGCGGCCATAGGCCAAGAGGCGGCCATTGAGGTCTGAGGTCTTGTAGAACTTGTCGCTATAGGTCGGGCGGAAGTGTGCCTCGCTCACCTTGGCAAGTTGTGTATAGTCGCGCTCCGGCACCTCGGCTACGAGTTGCAAACGGCGTGTCTGAGTAATCACCGCCACGGGCTGCCCCACCTCGACATGGCTGCCATTGGGCACGAGCAACTGCTTCACATATCCCGTGATGGGCGATGCCAGCGACGCTCCACGCTCGGTCATCCCCTCGGCCTGTCCCTCATAGGTCGTCTTGGCCGTCTCATAGCGCAAGCGTATCTGCTCAAACTCCTTGGCCGACACAATCTTATCCTCCACCAAACGCTGGGCACGCTCATACTCGGCCAGTGCGGTCTCATAGGCCAGGCGAGCCTTCAGCAAGGGGTCACCGTCCTGTAACTTCTTGGCCGAGATAGCCGCCAGCGCCTTGCCCTCGTTCACGGCCTGTCCCTCCACCAGTGAGGGCTGCGTGTAGTAGAGCACACCCGCCGTGGTAGCCACCATCACCACCTCGTCACCTACGGGTGTCTGCAAGTGGCCAGCAGTCTTGATGACACCATAGAAGGGCACCTCGGAGAGTTTCTCCACCTTCAGCCCTGCCGCCTCGGCCTGCTTCTTCGTGAAGGCAATGCCTTCGCCGTGAGCATGTCCGTGGTCGTGCGCATGAGCCGATGATTCGTTATGACTATGCGTTGAATGGTCATGCGATGAATGGTCGTGTGATGAGTGGTCGTGCGACGAGTGGTCATGTGATGAGTGGTCGTGCGCATGGTCATCGTGACTATGGTCGTGGCTACAGTTGGCATGTGCATGAGTGTGACGGGCATGCTCGTGGTCATGTGAGTGACTCTGCTTACCTCCGCACGCGGCAAAGAGCACGGCTGCACATAGGCAAGCGAGAGTAGATAGTGGTCTTGTCATATCGCTCTTTTTATCTGTTTTTATATAAGATAAGGCAAAGATACGACATTCTTTTTGCAACTTACTTGCAAAAACCAAAATTGCAGCCCTGCCATAGAAAAACGCTCTTTGAAGAGGGTGAATTGGATAAAGAAGTAGTTGTTGCAAAACATGCAACAACTATTTTCTCTTTGTCCGTTTCGGGAAAAACCTTTCTGCGAATTTGACAAGCCTTTCTGCATTCTTTCATCAGACAAAGGCTTTCTCTCACCTAAGAAACACCGACTCTCAGGTGCTTCCACTCGCCGACTCACCTATCATTTCGCTCGTTGCAGGTGTCATAGGTTCAGTCACATCAACACAAGGCCGCCGACGCGAAAGGAGCGTCGGTTGCGACGGCAGCGCGGAGCATTAGCGCTGCTTGCGACGAAGAGAACTTTAGTTCTCCCGAGGAGTGCTGCTTGCAGCCTTTAAGGTTTATCTCCCCAACCTTTAGGTCGCTGGCCGCATGGGAAAAGCAAAGGAGTCCTCTCCTTAGCGCTAAATCAGCACTAGGGAGAGGATAACAAGGCCAATGCCTTTCACTACTCGGAGAACGATTTCGCTATACATAGCAGTCTTAGGACATGCAGCTCACGATGCCGAGCGAGCCAGCTACGGCGGTGAGTACGGCGATTAACACTTTGAGCAACTTGCTCCAATTTACATTTTTCATGGTCATCTTTTTTTTTATTTTCGAACCACAGATTACTCGGATTCACAGATTTAACTTTTCAGATTACCTAATCCGTGTAATCTGTGCAATCCGTGGTTGCTAATAAATCATTACTCCATCGCGTCACTCGAGATTCGCTTCAGCTTGAAACCCTTAGCGATGTCCTTTTTGAGGTTGATTTCGGGGCGGAAGATGATGCGGTGACCCTTGATGTAGGATGAGGGCAAGAAGTCCTCGCTCTGCATGGCCTCGGCAGTGTAGCACTTGCCCTGGATGCCGATGTGGAACGAGCCCAGGTCGTTGAGCACCACACGCATGCCACCGAGCAGGGCCTTAGTGACGAAAGG
>JAZKYH010000009.1:0-16064 GCA_045612065.1 Bacteroidaceae bacterium | reverse complement strand
TAGGCAATCTCGCAGACGTCTCTTGCCAAGTCCCTGCGCGGGATCCTTCGTCGCTACGCTCTGTCAGAACCTTTAGGTCGCTGAAAGCAATGACAAACATCGCTGATTTTGCTTTGCTGGACAACTGCTATATTATCTCCTAAATAAATATTTCTCCGTGTAAGTATATGGGAGAGTTGAAATCATTCTGCGAGCTGCGTATAAACCAAGAAGAGAGACACTTTCAGTATCTCTCTTCTTGAAGTACACCCTCAGGGACTCGAACCCTGGACCCATTGATTAAGAGTCAATTGCTCTACCAACTGAGCTAAGAGTGCATCTGTTTCTCAATTGCGATGCAAAGGTATCGCCTTTTTTTGAATTGGCAAAATGTTTCCATATTTTTTTTGATAAAAATGTGTTTTTTTTGTTTTTTAGGTCCCTTATTTGCTCTATTGAGTGTCATTATTCGGAGTTTTAACGACATTATTGGGTGTTTTTGTCTCTTGTCGAAATGACTGTAGTTCCTTCCCTTTCTCTACTTATGTATGGAGTGAGGAGTTGGACAGCATGCAATGGTGCGATTAATATTTGTAGGCTTGACTAAAAAGTTGTACTTTTGTCCGTCAAAAGAAATGTACCGATGCTTCAGGCTGATAATATATCCATACGCTTTGGTGATGAATGTGTGCTCGACCACTTCTCTTGTCATATAGAGAAGGGGGAGTTTGCTTGCATCACGGGTATGTCGGGCTGCGGTAAGACATCTTTGCTGAAGGCTTTCTTGGGGCTCGCTCCTTTGTCCGAGGGAATAGTAAGGGTGGGGGAGCATGTGCTTGGCGAACAGACCTGTAGTGCCATACGTAAGCAGGTAGCTTATCTGCCTCAGGACTTGGCCTTACCTTACGATACGGTGAATGAAGCGGTCAGTCATGTGTTGAGGCTGAAAGGGATGCGCTATGATCATGCAACAGCGCTTCTGTTGCGCAAGAACTTGGCGAAGTTGGGGATTGACGACGACCTACTCGACAAGCGTTTGGCGGAAATCTCGGGTGGCCAACGTCAGCGCCTTATGTTGGCAGCCTTGGCCTTGCTTGATAGGAAGGTGTGGCTGCTTGATGAGCCTACGGCTGCCTTGGATGGAGATTCGCGCGATGATGTGATTGCGTTTCTCTTGGAACAGCAGCGCAGTGGGAAGACTATAGTTGTGGTTTCGCACGACCAATGTTTTGCAGCTCAGTGCTCGGTAACGATCCAACTCAGTTGATATGGCTACGATAGATATCTCATACCTCAGCCTTGGCATAGGATTATTGCTGTTGCTCGTTCCCATGTATTATTTGTGGCGTTACGAGACGGGATTGCTCAAGGGTTTCTGCGCGAGTGCCGTGCGCATGGTGGTGCAGATGCTTTTTATTGGGGTATATCTGCGTTATCTGTTCGAGTGGAATAACCCGTGGGTCAATTGTCTATGGGTGCTTGTCATGGTATATATAGCGGCTGAGACAGCCATTACGCGTACCAAGGTGAACCGTCAGGTCTTGATGGAACCACTTGTCGTAGGTTTTGTCGTCGCGAGTGTGCTCGTAGGACTTTACTTCCTGGGTGTCGTGCTACAGCTGAACAATATCTTCAGTGCCCAGTATTTCATCCCTATTATGGGTATTCTCTTGGGTAATATGCTTACGGTGAATGTAATAGCCGTGGGTACCTTCTATTCTACCTTGCAGCGCGAGCAGAATCTCTACTATTTCCTCTTAGGTAACGGAGCATCGCAAGGTGAAGCATTGGTACCGTTCGTGCGCCAGGCGATATCCAAGTCGTTCAGTCCTACAATAGCCAATATGGCTGTGATGGGGTTGGTGTCACTGCCAGGTACGATGATTGGTCAGATTCTGGGTGGTAGCACGCCTGACGTGGCTATCAAATATCAGATAATGATTGTAGTGGTTACCATGTCTGCTTCAATGCTCTCGATGATTGTCGCCATCCGCTTGTCTGTGAAGCGCGCTTTTGACGGCTACGGCCGTATGAAAAGAGTAATGGGAGCAGAGAAAAGAAAAAGGTAAAAGCATTCTTGCAAATGCCTCTTAATGGGCTCTTGAGCGAGATTTTTTTCAACCCTTGCTCTTTCATCCCTTGCTCTTTCATCCAAGGCCTGTGCATCGGGTATCGAATCTGAAGGTTCCTCCGCTACGCTTTGTCAGGGTGGAAACATTATGGTTCTAATCAATCCTATTATGGCGGTGGCGACGTATGGAGCATTTGCGGCTTTATGCTATCGACAAAAGAAAAGCGGATTCAATTGAATCCGCTTGTAATCAATCTTATTCTTATTTGTTTTTGTTTTTCACCTCCGACCAATCGTACTGAGTTGAGACTGAAGTCGTGACGGAAGTTGACGATGCTGCTGTTCGAGTCAGTGATGGTAGTTACCGGTATCAACACGACTTTGTTCCAGTTCTCAGACTCTCCCTTCTTGCTCTCGCAATAGGTGATGAGGCGTGCAATATTGCTGTATTCGTAATTGTTGTACGTGCTATTGTGAGTGGTATAGAACGAACTGATGTTGTCTGTCAGACGGTTGTTCTCGAAGAATGTGTACATCTCGTCCTTGTGTACCATCAGTAAGGTTTGAGGTGTGCCGAACGGGTAGTCCGATTCTTCGTTGTTGTAGCATGAGAAGGCAATCTTGGCTGCGTTGATGCTATCGTTCTTCTCCTCAATGTCAGCTATAATCTCATCTATGGGGAGTGTTACTTCGGTGAAGATACCTGCCGGTGTCTTTAAGTAAGTCCATGCGTCTTCAGCGACGAGTTCCTTTAGGCTTGTGCTGTCGGTGTAGAAACGGTTGACCTGCAGCACCTCTTCGGAACCAGCAAACTGGGTCACAAAGATTGAGTCAGACTTTGTGTCGCGGAAGTGGATGTTCAACGTGGCTTGGTCAATATAAAGCACGGTTCCGTCTCCACCTGTGGTCTTTACGTAGAGACCTGAACAAACATTTTCGATGAAGTTGGTAGCATTGGCAAAGAAATCCTTGTTCTCTCTGTATTTTCTGACAATCTCAATGCCCATCTCCGTGGGAAGGGGGATGTTTACGTTGGTGTAATGTTCCGAGTCGTTGAGTTCGCTATCTTCCAAAGAGTAGTCTGTGACGGTATATACCTTTGTGGCCAACAGACTATCGGGATTATAGAACTCTTTAGGGTCAAGATTGGTGTAGTATCTTTTTCCCTCCTGTAGTGTATTATCCAAGGCATACACCTCTGCGGTCATCGTGTTGATGGGGTCGCCGAAGTAATTGGTGAAGAAAAGACGTAGTTCCACCTTTACTACATCCTCTTCGGTAGTGCCGTTGGGGAATACCTGTCCTCCCTCTTCACAGTTGAACTGGGCGATGAAGTCAGCTTCGAACATCGACTTTGTCTGGGGGTCGGTGAAGCGGCCGAGGTATACTTTGTTTGTCTTGCCTAACACTGAGTCTACCACTATGGACCTGGAGGTTGCCAAAAAGGTGGCAGTGTCGACGCTGATTATGTCGTGGTCGGGGACAATGCTGCCGCCCAATGAACCGGTATTGTCGTCACAAGAAGTGAGGCCGAAAAGCAGAGTCAGTATGTAAACAAGGTATTTCTTCATCTCTATATATAAAGGAAAGAGGGGAGGGTTTTGTTCTTAATCGTGCAACTGCTCGTAGAAGTTATGGCATGCTTCTGCATACTCGGTGCCAGTGAGGTAGTCGAGCATAGGCTTGTCGAGCGAACGTGCATACTCTACCAAAGCAGGGTCTACGTTCTCGCTGTTCAGCACCACGCCGTCAGACCACTTGATGGCCATCTTTGTGAGCTCCTGATAACCTACGGGGGTAGCAATATCGCTAAAGTCTACCTCCTCCATGTTCTTGATGGTAACCTTCTTGAGGAAGTTCTCGGGGAATGTGGAGGTGAAGGCATCGTCGTAGAGTGAATATACGAACTTGGTGTTGCGGAATGCGGGTTCGTCCTTATAGAATGTCTTGATGTAAAGACCCACGAGAGCACCAATCCAACCATGACAGTGGATGATTTCGGGATACCAAGACTGCTTCTTTACGGTTTCAAGTACGCTGCGTGCAAAGAAGATGGTGCGTTCGTCGTTGTCGGGGTATTCATTACCGTTGGCATCGCGTGTGTTCAAGTGGTTGCGGAAATAGTCCTCGTTGAGGATGAAGAACACCTGAGTGCGCAGAGCAGGCATAGAGGCCACCTTGATGATGAGTGGGTGGTCGGTGTCGTCAACGACGATGTTCATGCCAGTAAGGCGTATTACCTCATGCAGTTGGTTGCGACGTTCGTTGATGCTGCCCCATTTTGGCATGAAGGTTCTAATCTCGTGTCCCTTTTCCTGAATGCCTTTCAACATGCCTCTGCAGTTGTCGGCCATAACACTGCTCTCCGTGAACGGAGTAATCTCTTGGGTAATAAATAGAATTTTGTTCGCTTTCATCAGTTCTTTTAGTACTTTTTTCTCATAATCAAACAGCGAAATTACTGTCTATTACGAAATTTCGTGCAAAGGTACGAAAAAAAACTGATTTAGACGCAATATGAATTTGTGTTTTAACATAAACAATGTTAAGAAAATCTATGTTTTACTGCTCATTCCAAATCTTCCAAGCCGCTTTGGCTTGTCCGATGAGCATATCCATGCCGTTGCAAATGGTGGCACCGGCCTCTTCACCACGTTGGAGAAAGAGGGTCTTCTCGGGATTGTACACCACATCATAGAGTAGGTGGTGGCTGGTGAGTTGAGTGTAGTCGAGTGGGGGGCATTCATGAATCTTGGGGTGCATCCCCAAGGGGGTGGTGTTGACGATGACGGTATGTTGTTGTATCAACTCGGGGGTGAGGTCATCGTAAGAGAGGATGTCTCCACGTGAGGTGCGCGACACAAAGCGCGTTTCTATCCCCAATTGGCGCAAGGCATAGTCTACGGCCTTGGAAGCTCCGCCTGTGCCCAAGATGAGGGCGTGGGTGTGGTGGGGCTTGAGGTAGGGGTGTATGGAGTCTGAAAAACCTATATAGTCGGTATTGTATCCCTTGAGGTTTGGCTTGTCGTCATGGTGTGTCACCTTGACGACATTGACAGCTCCGATGGCTTGTGCAGCCTCGTTCAACTCGTTCAGGTAGGGGAATATCTGCTGTTTGTAGGGAATGGTGACATTGAAACCCTGCAGCATGGGCTCGGCCTGCAGTACATCGGCAAGTGCCTCGATCTGGGGCAGCTCGAAATTTTTATACTCGGCATCAATGCCCTCGCGACCGAAATAGTCGGTAAAATATCCCCTCGAGAACGAGTGCCCGAGGGGATATCCTATGAGTCCGTAGGTTTTCATTTACACCTATTATATAAATATATATATTACTTGCGGCCGGCTACCTTGAAGCGATACATCGCAAAGGTCTTGGCGGGCACAGTGGCAACTTCGAGTGTGCTATTTTCTGCAGCCTTCACCTGAGGTACGATGGCTGTGGGGTTGTCCAAGGTGTTATCGGCGTAGAGGTCGTCGGAATGGTAGGTGGTGATGTCAACCAACTGGGGCTGCTGGCTCTTCTTGAGGCCTGCAAAGGTGAACTTCACCTCCTGAGTCTGGTCTGATACGTTGATAACCTTCACAATAACCTCCTTTTTGTTGGCATCCCACACAGCACTGGCAAAGAGACCATCTTGGTCCTCATTACCTGCGAGGGGCTTGCCTGCTGCAGTAGCCTTCAGTACGTGAGTACCCGTATTGTGGGCATACATCTGCTGTACGTAGTATGAGCATGAGCGTACAGAGCGGAGATTGTCGTACCAGATGAGGTCGGGGCGCCACTGCCAACCATCGACGTGTGCGAAGAGGGGGGCATAGGTGGCCATGTGCACGATGTCGGCATTACGCTCAAGGTTGGTCATGAAGGCAGCTTCGAGGAGCGATGCGTTGAAGTGGTTCCACTTGCGGCCATCGGCACCGTGGCAGGCATATTCGCCGGCAAACACCTTCGGACCCTTGCGGTCATAGTTGTCGTAGCGGTTACCCTGGCTGAGGAACCAGCTCTCGGGACGGTAGAAGTGCTCGTCAACGAGATCTACCTTGATACGCTTCATCTCGGGCCACAAGTAGTCGAAGTCGCGGCCTTCAGAGTTAGGACCTGACGAACCGATAATCTCAATTTCGGGATGAGCCTTGCGCAGACGCTCTACGAACTTCTCGAGGCGCACTACATACTCAGAGCCCCACTGCTCGTTACCCACACCAAGGTACTTGAGGTTAAAGGGTTCGGGGTGACCCATCTCGGCACGAATCTTACCATACTCGGTGGTAACGTCGCCATTGGCAAACTCGATGAGGTCGAGAGCGTCCTGGATATAGGGGTCGAGATCGTCAACTGCCACGTGGGCGTGCTCGCCATTGTTCTGATACTGGCATGAGAGACCTACATTCACTACGGGCAGAGGCTCAGCACCAATCTCCTCAGAGAGGAGGAAGTACTCGAAGAAACCGAGGCCATAGGTTTGGAAGTAATCGGGGAAGAAGCGGTGGCGGAAGGTGTAGTGCCAGCGGTTCTCATTGAGCGGACGATTCTCCACAGGGCCGAGCGTATTCTTCCAGTTGTAGCGGGTATCGAGGTCGGTACCCTCAACGATACATCCACCGGGGAAGCGGAAGCAACCGGGCTTCATATCAGCCAGCGCCTCCATGAGGTCCTTACGCAAGCCACCCTTACGGCCTTTCCAAGTGTCGACAGGGAAGAGTGAGATGTGCTCGAGGTCTACGGCGTTGTTGCCGAGGAGGAAGATGCGGAGCTGGGCCTTGGGCTCGGTCATGGGCGACTTCACCACTACCTCGTACTGTTTCCACTCGTTACCCTCGATATTAATCTCGCGGCTGAGGAAGTCCTGACCCTCACGATTAGTTACGGGCTGGGCCAGCTCCATGCGGATGCGGGCATTCTTCTTTCCTTCGGGTACACGAGCATAGAAGGTAAAGCGATACTCCTTGTCTTTCTCTACACCGATGCCGAAGAAGCCTTCATTAAGAAGGGCTGTCCACTTATGTCCGTGGCCAGAGCTCTTGAGGCGTACGTAGTTGGGGTTACGGTCGAAGGGACCATCGTTTCTTACCTCCACATTACCGGCAACCTGCCAACCAGTGAAGGCGTAAGGGAAATCGAAAGAGCGGTTCTTCACCAACTCGGCATACAGACCACCGTCCGCAGCGTTGTTGATGACTTCGATGAACAGACCATACATGGTCTTCTGAATGGGTGCACCATTCCTCTTCATCTCTACGGTGAGCTCATGGTTCTGAGCGGTCGCCGAGAGGGCAAGCGCCGAAGCGGCGAATGCGGTCAAGATAGTTTTTCTCATGTGTTACTTTGTTTTTATGGTGAATAAATTAATGGCTATTATAGGTGGTTAAGGGTAATTAGGGGTAGGGTGATTGCTACTTGGCAAGGGGGTTCCAGCCGTCTGCACCAGCCAAGATTTCCTCGATGCTATATCCCTTGAGATTCTTGAGCTGACGACCGAACTTGGCACGCTCCTTCTTCGTAGCCGCACCGGCACCGGTGTTCTCATACTCTGCAAAGAAGATGGTCTTCTCCGCATCCTTCTTGTTCCAGTTGTGCCAACCTACGGGAAGGATATGGCCGCCCATCTCGCAGTGGATAAACACCGACTTGGCGTAGGGCCGCCATGGACGGGCAAGATAGACCTTCTCTACCCCTTCGGCTGCCGTGAGGCGACAATCGATGAAGACATACCCGTAGGCCTCATCCTGCGGTGTAGAGGGTGCCGTAAGATAGCCCTTACTGAGGCTATGGACGATGCAGCGATTAAACACGGCCGTAGAGGAGCCAAAGATAAAGTCAACAGTACCCTCGATGTAGCAATCCTCGAAGTACTGGCGGCAATGCTTGCCGAAGTTATAGAGCGTATCCTGATTGCCCAAGAAACGGCAGTTGCGGAAGATGACGCGGTCGCCTGCCACAAAGCAAGCCACGGCCTGCCCCACCCTACCTGCCGTGTTTTCGAAAGTGAGGTTCTCGCAAATGAGGTCGGGGGCATAGATATAGCAGGAAGCTGAGCCCGACGTGCTCATATTCTCACCGAAGCGGTTGGGCTTGCTGGCGTAGTCGTCGCCCGAGATAACAGCGCCCTCGGCACCAACGAGCGACACATTGATCTTGGATGCCGGGATGATGAGCTTCTCCTTATACACACCTTTGCGGATATAGATGGTGGTGCGGCTCTCCTTGCGGAAGTCGGGGACAGCATTGATTGCCTCCTGTACGGTGAAGAAGTCGCCCGAGCCATCCTTGGCCACCACGAAGTCATAATGACGCACATAGGGAGCCAATGCAGGCACTACCTCGGCCATGGCATCGACGAGGAGGCCAGCCACTACGCGGGCTCCATAGATGTTGAGGTGGGTATTGTCGACACTACCCTTGGGCACAGCAGGCACCGTATTGGGTTCTACCCACATGTAAAGCTTCTTAGACTCCTCACGACCAAGCCCTTGCACGAGCTCGTGGGTAATCTTATTGGCATCCACAAAGGGCACATTGAGCTTCTTGGCTACATTGCGCGGACTATCAAGGTAGGCTCCGTGGGTGTCGTATAGCGTATCGCCCTCGACTTGATTATCGGACGCAACAATATGCCCGGGTTGGTCACAAGGAGCCAGGAAATTACGGCGTACGATAGCATTCATCAAGATGGGGGTGGCACCGCGTTCACGCGATTCGTTGACAAAGCGTTCCAAATTGGCATCAAAGGTGGTGCCAGGATCGGTATGGCGGTCGGCCTTGGGCTTCTCATCATTATGACCGAACTGGATAACCACATAGTCGCCCGGCTTGATGCGGCTGAGCACCTTGTCCCAGCGCCCCTCATCGATGAAGCTCTTTGAGGAGCGACCATTCACGGCATGATTGTCGACGATGATATCCTCAGTAAAGAAACCACCCAACACATGTCCCCAGCCACGTTCGGGCTTACCGCCCGTGATGGATTTATTGGCCATGGTTGAGTCACCTATCATAAACACGGTGATTCGCTTCTCGCTTTCCGTGAACGCAGTGAGCGCCAACAACGCCACCAATATACAAACAAGTCCTTTCTTCATATTCTACATGATATTATTTGACAAGCCTATCTTACCTATTATATAATATAGGCTGCAAACTTACGCATTATTCTCCAAAAAAACAACACAAAACATGACAAGCGGCTCGAATACTTGGAAAATCCAAATCTTTGTCGTTTCTTTGTGGTGAAATAGAAATCATGTCGTATGAAAGGAATCATTCTTGCCGGAGGCACCGCTACACGCCTTTACCCGCTATCCAAAGCTATCAGCAAGCAGATTATGCCTGTGTATGACAAGCCGATGATATACTATCCCTTGTCGACCCTGATGCTTGCAGGCATACGCGAAGTGCTCATCATCAGTACACCGAGAGACCTGCCCATGTTCCGCGAACTGCTGGGTACGGGCGAGCAGTTGGGCATGCACTTCGAGTATAAGGTGCAGGAGGTGGCCAACGGACTTGCTCAGGCTTTTGTCCTTGGTGCGGACTTCTTAGGCGGTGAACCTGGATGCCTCATTTTGGGCGATAACCTCTTCTATGGGCAAGGCTTCAGCGCCATGCTCAAGCGTGCCGCTGCCACCAAGGAAGGTGCTTGCATCTTCGGTTACTACGTGAAAGACCCGCGTGCCTATGGCGTTGCCGAATTTGATGAAACCGGCAAGGTCATCTCATTGGAAGAGAAGCCTGCCAATCCCAAAAGCAACTACGCCGTACCGGGACTCTATTTCTACGACAGCACCGTCACCGAGAAGGCCCGCGCACTGAAGCCCTCGGCACGTGGCGAATATGAGATTACCGACCTCAACCGCCTCTACCTCGAAGAGGGGACCCTTCGCATGGAACTCTTCGGACGCGGATTTGCCTGGCTCGACACAGGCAACTGTGACAGCCTGCTCGAAGCCTCCAACTTCGTGGCCACCATACAGAACCGCCAAGGTTTCTACGTAAGTTGCATCGAAGAGATTGCTTGGCGCAACGGCTGGATAGACAATGCCCAATTGGAACAGCTCGGGAAACAGCAAGAGAAGACTGCCTACGGACAATACCTGCTGGACTTGGCAGCGATGTGAGTCCCTGTGCTCAGCACATCGAAGGACTCAGAAGCCCCGAGTTGTCCGAGCAATATAGAACAAGAAAATAAGAAGAAACAACCATAAACAAGACAATGAGAACCTACTTAGTTACCGGTGCCGCTGGATTCATTGGCGCCAACTACATCAAGTACTTATTGAAGAACTACGAGGATGTAAAGATTGTCGTCCTCGACCTACTGACCTATGCAGGCAACCTCGGCACCATAGCCAAAGACATTGACAATGACCGCTGCACCTTCCACCGTGGAAACATTGGTGACCGTGCACTCGTAGATAGCCTCTTTGCACAATACAAGTTTGACGTCGTAGTCAACTTTGCTGCCGAGAGCCACGTAGACCGTAGTATCGAGAACCCGCAACTCTTCCTCGAAACCAACATTCTGGGGACACAAAACATCCTCGATGCCGCCCGCAAGGCATGGGTGACAGGCCGCGACAATCAAGGCTACCCCACATGGCGCGAAGGCGTGCGTTATCATCAGGTATCTACCGACGAGGTATATGGCAGTTTGGGTGCCGAGGGCTACTTCACAGAGGAGACTCCCCTGTGCCCGCACAGCCCCTATAGCGCATCGAAGACCAGTGCCGACCTCTTCGTGATGGCTTACCACGACACCTTCCACATGCCTGTGACCATCACACGCTGCTCAAACAACTACGGTCCCTACCACTTCCCCGAGAAACTCATTCCACTCATCATCAAGAATATCCTCGAAGGTAAAAAGTTGCCCGTATATGGCGACGGTTCTAACGTACGCGACTGGCTCTACGTGGAAGACCACTGCAAAGCCATCGAGATGGTAGTGCGCGGCGGACGTCCTGGACAAGTATACAATGTAGGCGGACACAATGAGAAGACCAACATCGACATCGTGCGCCTCACTATTGCTACCATACATCGTCTCATGACCGAACAGCCCGAATACCGCAAGGTGCTCAAGAAAAAGGTTCTGGGAGCCGACGGACAGCCTACTATCGACTGGATCAACGACGAACTTATCACCTTCGTCAAGGATCGTCTCGGCCACGACCAACGCTACGCCATTGACCCCACCAAGATTAAGGAAGAATTGGGCTGGTATCCCGAAACTTGCTTCGAGGTAGGCATCGTGAAGACCATCGAATGGTACCTCAACAATCAAGCATGGGTAGAAGAGGTCACCAGCGGTGACTATCAGCACTACTACGAGCGCATGTATGCAGAACGATAACTTCAGCGTACCCACCCCCAAAAAACAGAAGCACTCACTAATATTAATATTACAATTATGACAAAACGAATCTTTTCACTTGCACTCGTAGGCATGATGGCCTTCGGTGCATTCGCACAGGAAGCGAAGAATGACGAGGGTTTCGTATTCACCACCGTGAAGGAGAACCCCATCACCTCAATCAAGAATCAAAACCGTGCCGGCACATGCTGGTGCTACTCTACACTCTCGTTCTTAGAGGCCGAGCTGCTTCGCATGGGCAAGGGCGAGTACGACTTCTCTGAGATGTACATCGTACACAACACCTATCTTGACCGTGCCGACAAGGCAGTACGCACCCATGGCGATATTTCCTTCTCACAGGGCGGTTCGTTCTACGACGTGCTCTACGGCATGAAGACCTTTGGTCTTGTACCCGAATCAGAGATGCGTCCCGGCGTGATGTACGGCGACACACTGAGCAACCACACCGAGCTTTCAGCCGTGAGCGATGCTGTAGTGGCAGCCATCGCTAAGGGCAAGCACCGCAACCTGCAGAGCGACGCCAACGGCAACATGCTCTGGAAGAAGACTATCGAGGCCATTCACGACATCTACCTCGGCGTACGTCCCGAGAAGTTCACCGTAAACGGTAAGGAGTATACTCCGAAGTCATACTACGAGTCTACAGGTCTCAACGCTGACGACTACGTATCACTCACCTCTTACACTCATCACCCCTTCTACGAGTCATTCGTTCTCGAGATTCAGGACAACTGGCGTTGGGCACAGTCATACAACCTCCCCATCGACGAGTTTATGGAGGTGTTTGACAATGCCATCATGGAGGGCTACACCATCGCATGGGGTAGCGACGTGAGCGAGGCTGGCTTCACCCGCAATGGCGTGGCTGTAATGCCCGATGCAGAGAAGGCTCAGGAGCTCAGTGGCTCAGACATGGCACATTGGCTCAAGCTCTCTCCCGCCGAGAAGAAACTCAACGACAAACCCCAGCCCCAGAAATGGTGCACACAGGAGGAACGTCAGGTTGCTTACGACAATTGGGAGACTACCGACGACCACGGCATGGTAATCTACGGTATTGCCAAGGACCAGATGGGCAACGAGTACTACATGGTGAAGAACTCATGGGGTGAGAGCGGTACCTACAAGGGTATCTGGTATGCTTCAAAGGCATTTGCCCGCTACAAGACCATGAACATCGTAGTACACAAGGATGCAGTGCCCAAGGCTATCCGCAAGAAACTCGGTATCAAGTAACACGCACATAATGGCATACATAAAGAGGAGAACATGTTCTCCTCTTTTTTTGTCTGTTGCATAACAATCCTAAAACAGTATAAATAAAAGCGCAATCAACTTGAATTAAACGGCCTTGATTTCTTTTACCTCGTCAGCGAGAACTTCAGCGACACGCCGAAGTCGTGGGTGGAGGTGGGGTACGACGAGGCGGACACTACGGGGATGTTGGTCTGGTGGTCGTAGTAGGCGTTGAGGGTGAGCATGCGAGAGAAGGTGTAGTCGGCCGAGAGGGATATCTTGAGGGCCTTGTTGCCACTGGTGGCCTGGGTGCTCAGGGCCTGGATGTCGCGGCACAGGGCGCTCTGGTCGCGCCATGAGAAGTCGCCACGCAGGGTGAGGTCGTTGCTCACACGGCCACCGCCTGTGGGGCGCTTGCCTACGCCGAAGAGTTTGACATTGGTGACCTTGTAACCTACACCGAAGACGATGTCGTCGGAGTTGGTCTCGACGAGCTGCACGGACGACATGCTGAGGTTCATCACGCGGCTCTTGTTGTACTGCAGCTTCATGGTCATATTGTTGAGCAGGGTCACATCCACACCGATGAGGGGCGAGAACTGCTCGTTGATGCTCACGGCGGAGATGTCGAACATCGACGAGGGCACGGGGCTGCCGGTGGTGACATCGGAGATGAAGCCGAGGCCATTCATGTACTCCATGTAGGTGCTGTAGGTGTTGAACGAGCCCACGGCATAGACGCTCTTGTAGGAGTGGTTGATGTTGACGCTCTTGAAGTATTTTTTGAACATCTCCAGCTTGCCCAGTCCGCTGTAGGTGAGGCGCCAGTTGGGCAGCATCGACAGCATGGAGGGAAAGAGACCCAGGCTGGTGGTACTGGCATCGCCGCCGGCGTAGGTGGCGAGGAAGGCAGGTATCATCACATCGGGCGAGTACTTGCCCACGCTGCCGTTGGCGGGGTCGAAGGGCATACCGGCAAGGGCTGTGCCCTCGGGGTATACGGCACCGCTGTACTGGCTCTGCACGCGGCGCTGCACGGTCTCGAGGCTGCGCACGAAGTCGGCAAAGCGCTCTGAGTGGTAGCCGTTGCTGGCCTTGCGGCGCTCGAAGGCCGAGCCGATGGTGATGGTGGTCATATTGAACGTACCCGTGCGGGTCTCGGGCATGCCGGCATACATGAACTGTATGTTGCGGGCATTGGTCTTCACCCACGAGGCATTGAGGTCAATCTTGAAGTCGCGGGCCGGCTCGAGGGTGGCCTTGAGCTGCAGCTCCTCGGTGGCGTTGGAGGTGGAGGCGTAGGCCACGCTGTCATTGTCGAGCAGCCAGCCATTGTCGAAGGCACGCTGCAGGTAGTCCTCGCCCGTGAGGCCAAAGGCAAAGTCCCAGCCGGGGGCGAAGAGGCCGCCCTGACGGCTCTGGCCGAGCATCTTGCCAGCCTCGGGCATGAAGCCGGGGAGAGCGGTGGAGTAGACGTTCTTGTAGGATGCCGACACGTTGCGCACGAGCATGAGTCCGCGCGAGGTGTACTGCAGCACCTTGTACCAGGGCAGTTCCGAGAGGTCGGGACCGGGCGTGATGGTGAGCTTCACGTTGGCCGTGTCGGGGCCGGTGAGGCTGATGGTGTTCTCGTCGATGACCTTGTACTTCACCTTGTAGGGGCGGCCCTCCTTGGTGCGCGAGGCTACCTCGACGCGCTTGTTCTTCTGCCCGTGCTTGATGGTGTAGGTGCTGTCGGGGATGATCTTGAGCTCCTGGGTAAACTTCTTGGGTTTCTTGGCCTTCTTCGTGGTGGTCTTCTTGTTGCCCTTCGATGAGGCAAACTTCTTGTTGGTCTCCTTGAGGAAGTCTACCTTATTATATAGGGTCTCGAAGTTGAGCTTGCCGTTAATGGTGAGCGAACGCTGGTTGGCAATGCTGTTGCCGTAGCTGGCGCCGCTGGCGAGGGTGGCTCCACGGTCCCAGCTGTAGGATGAGCTGAAGTTGGCATCCATCTGTGTCCAGTCGAGGATGGGCAACTTGCTGAAGGGGGCCTGGTAGGATGCGCTGAACGACTGCTGATAGTCGAGCGGACGACCCATACGGGCGAGGCTGCTCTGTATGGAGTCTTTCCAGAAGGCATACTCGTCGGGGTAGAGCGACTTGTTGACGGGCATGTAGGGTTCCTCAATCTCGGCATTGGTGCGGCTGCTGAAGTTCATCTTGAGCGACTTGAGCAGGTCCCAACGGATGTCCATGTTGCGGTTCCACAGGAACTCCTGCGAGAAGGTGACGGGGATGCCTGCCCCACCGAACGAACCCTCGAGGTCGCGTGTCTGCAGCTCGAAGTAGCTGCGGTTCATCTCGGTGTTCAAGGCGATGCTCTGGGGCAGCGGACTGATGCCAAACTCCTTGACGATATCGAGCCACTTGGACTTCGACTTGATATTCTTGAAGGGCTCCCACGCCTTCATGGCGGGGGCATAGGTGTATGCCGCCACGGCACGCCAGTTGAGTTGGTGCTGATACTGCGTGGTGTTGCCCGAGTTGTCCTTGACGCTGCGCGAGAAGCCGAAGCTGAAGTTGGCAGGGTCGTAGGGCATGGGCTTCTTGCTGGTGATGTTCATCTTCACGTTGCTGAAGCTGAGGTTCTTAGACGTGGTGACGAGGTTGGCTATCGAGGCCAGCGAGTCGCGCTCCAGATCGGTGGGCAGCGTCTCGAGCATGTCGTCGAGGTAGAGGTCGGTGTCGAAGGGGCTATAGAGCGGCGAGGTCCTCTCCTGCTGGAACGAGTAGTAGAGCGGGAGGTTGAGCTTGAGCTTCTCGGGGAAGAAGCGGCCGAGGTCGAAGCTGGTGGTCACGGCATACTGGTAGTAGTCGTCGAGGCGGCGCTGGCTCACACCCTCCTCAAGGCCACCGAAGCCTGCCGTCTCGGCATGGCCGCTCATGTTGACGCTACCAGCATCGGAGAGCTGCACGTTGAGGGCACTTTGCGCTGCCCAGCCACCCTGATTGTTGAAGCCCGTGAGGCGCAGCTCGTTGAGCCATACCTCGATGTCCTTGGTAGAGCGCGAGTTGTTGCGCACACCGATCATCACGGTCTTGATCTTGCCCACGGTGGGGTTACCGATGACGCTGATGCGGTTCTTAGGGTTGTCCTCATCGAACTGCGAGTAGATGCGGGTCTTCGATACCTCGGGGTTGGTGTTGCTCTCGATGTTGCGCTGGCGCTTGAGCTCGGTGAGCTTGGCAAAGTCGATGTCGAGCATGTTGTCCTCGGGCCACACGGCCTTGCAGCCACTGGTGGTGTTGCCGTCGTAGTAGCCCTCGGGGGTGATGGAGAGGGGTATCTCATACTCGTAGTAGTTGCTCTTGTAGTCGGAGCCCAGGCGCACGAAGACCGACATCTCGCCATCCTCGAC
>JAZKYH010000008.1:0-25166 GCA_045612065.1 Bacteroidaceae bacterium | reverse complement strand
GCATCGTTGGTTGCTTTTCGAATTTGTGAGATGCTATCTATAAAATTGGCATATCTTCCAATAGTGTTGGTTGGCTGCTATATTGTACTCAAACTACTATATAGTCTTAGCATTATTATGGTAGGATATGTGATGAAGCTTATACCTATAATATATAAAGGGGAGCCTAGACCAATCTTGACCACCAATATGGGCGATGTGGCGGAATACGGTTCTTCTGAAAAGAACAATGATGTTTTGAAGAAACGTATGGAGCTTTTCCATTATGAATACCAAAGCGAGCAACAAGAATATGCAAAGCGAAAAGAACAGGAAGATGATGCGAATCTTACTGCGATGTTAAAATATACGCGAGATACATTTTTTCGTTTGGGGTTTGATGAAGCTGAAGTTTTCCAAATCTGTGAATGTGTTCGATATTTCTTAACCAATCGCTAGCCGCTATCTAATACAGAGATTCGCATAAGTAAGCGTTCTACCGTAACTCAGATAGCATTGAAGAACTTTGCATGGAATATTGCATACCCATATAATATGAGTGGTGATACGACCGAGCTTTCGTATTCAATACATTCAATGAATGGTTTACTAATACAATGATTGCAACAATCAAGAAAACTTTGCGTACTACTAATGGGAAACATAAGATTGAAATAGACGAAAAGGTTCTGGCAAAGTATTTGCAAAATTGATTTCTCGAATCTGAAACAAATACAGAAGAGCCACTTGTTACAAAACTCCAAATATATTGCTGTGTTCATGCACTAAAGATGTTCAATACGATTGAACAAACAGTATTTATTGAACAAAAACGGCATTTTGGAAGAATAAAAGTGAAGAAAACGCTATTAAAACGATGTATACTTAAAAAAATGCAGATATAGTGTCTTTATTTTGATGGGAAATGATTAATTTTGCATATGTATCATTCATATTGTAGGTGATATACCGGAAATAACGAACAGATTAAAGAATAGGCTTTATGTCGTACTCAAAAATTGAAGAAATCACAACTAACCTCTGGGGTAAGTATAACGTTCGCTTTTCAGCCAATGCGGATGTGAATATTATCGTTGGTATAAATGGTAGTGGCAAGACTACGTTGCTAAACGAAATAAACAAATTGGCCCTTGAAAATTCCAGTGATAAAAAACAAGTAGTATTTGTGCCATCTATAGATAATATAGCCATGCGCGATAAGCGCAAAGTGGCTAATGCACTGACACAGGATCTTGAATTTTACATGTTCGACATGAAAACAGGTCCGTCAATGATGTATTATCGTATGTCCATGATTGATGCAAAAGCGGAAAAACAAACAGAGATGAAAGCACGTATTGAAGATTTCTGCTCTATTATAAATTCTTTGTTTAGAGAAACTGGAAAGCACATTGAGATCGAAGGAAACAAATTTAATGTGGTTTCTAAGGGACAGATTATTCCTATTGATGCCTTGTCTTCTGGTGAAAAACAAATGCTTTTGATTTTACTTCGTGTATTCCTTATGGACGGGCAAGATGCATTCGTACTGCTTGATGAACCAGAAAACTCACTTGACATCAGTTGGCAATATGAGTTGATTAATACACTTGTGAAACTCAATCCTAATGCACAATACTTTATTACCACACATTCACCAAGTATCTTTGGTGACGGATGGGGTGATAAGATTATTTATATGGAGGATGTAACAACTCCAATTAAGTGAAGGATATGAATAGAATCGAAGAACAAGCACGTTATTATCGTAATATTCCTTTGCGCAATAGGAGTATCAAGGCCGTCGTACATTTAGAGGATGCCGAGGATGTGCTTTTCTGGAATCCTCAACTTCAGAACGCCTTTCCTGCGACCTATCACTTCATTACGTATTCTAAGAATGAAAAGGGTAACGATGTGCGTGGCTGCGAGCAATGTTTACGCTATAAGCCTTATCTCTCTAAACGTTTCTTCATTTGTATAGATAGTGATTTGCGACAATTAAAAGGAGAAGAAGGATTGACGGCTGAATCTCTCATTGCTCAGACATATGCCTATTCATGGGAAAATCACTTTTGTGAGGCAGAACATCTGCAAGAACGCTTTGAGGAATTAGTTCCAAATTCCGACTTCGATTTTCAGGTTTTCTTGCGAAAACTTTCAGCTGTTGTATATAAACCTCTTCTCTATCTTGTACAATATAGCCAAAGTTCTGAGTTGAATCAACAATGGAATATTACCCGATTCAATTCATGCCTGCCATTACAACCCTCAAGAAATGAATTAGCAGACAACGGTAGCGTTTATATTGAGCGAGTGAAACTGTTATTTGAAGCTGCTCTTCAGAATCTTCAACAACCAGAGAATATGGTAAACGAACATCTTGATGAAGCCAATGCCTATCTTCATATTAAAGGTCATCAGCTGTATAAACTTGTACTCCATATTGGAACTATGCTTTGTAAAGGAACAAGGGTGGCATTTAAGACAGATATTCTTGATAAGTCCATTCATACAGACGGATACCTGGAGATAAACAGTGTGCAAGCTGATCTCAGTAAAATAACTTCAAAAGAATAAAGATGGAAAATCGGATAAAAGTTGTACTCGTAGATAAAAAGAGAACCAATAAATGGCTTTCCGAACAGTTGGGGTGTGCGCCTACCACTGTAAGCAAATGGTGCACCAATGTTTCTCAACCACCTATGGAGACATTTGTCAAGATTGCAGAACTCCTTGAAGTCGATATTAATGAACTCGTTCGCCTCGAACGTAAATCACAGTGAGTTCGAAATTAGATAGTTGAACCATGATTTTTTAATAAAATAATGGATAAAAATCAAGATATACCCCGTATCCGGAAAGGTGATGCCTTTGTTCAAATGGAGCCGCATCCTCTCGTTTTCATGGAGGTAAACGAGGTGGAAGGGAATGTAGGTAATAAAGATTTCTGCATTGTAACGTGGTATTTGCTTGACGAAATGGGGCTCAATGCTCAGCGTCGATTCTCAATGATTGCTCTGGATGGCGTGTTCTGTAACTTTAAGCCAATCTCCCGTAAACTTCTCAAAGAGGCTAAAAGTCTGATGCGCCAATACGACGTAGAAGCGAAAAAAGTGACGAATAAGAAAGAAGCGAAATCGCTGTGTAAGGAATTTAATCGTAAGTTGATAATAGAGTTGCTTCCCGACGCCGAAGAAAGACTGGCAATTGCTCTGCAAGTTGAAAAGAAGATTATTACAAACAAATGGCTCGACTGCACGGAAGATAATTACTGGGTGGAAGAAGAACCAGAACAGAAGGATAAATACTTTACACTTGTCTGTATGACAATAGAATCATACGATGACAAGAATGACCAAACAATAGCAGAGCAATATATATACTTATACGAGAACTGTCCGTATAGTTGGAATATTCTTGCAAATAGTGGCGCTAAGTATATGGTGGTTGAGAAGCCAAAGAAATAAAAAAGGCATTCTCAATGAGTCAGATAAAATGTCCAATAAACAATAAGTGATATGGAAGTACAAATTAAAGATAATAAGATATACGCTCCACTCAAAGATAAGTGGTTGGTAACAAAGCCAGAAGAGGAAGTTCGCCAAAGATACATTTGCCGATTGGTGGATAGCTATGGCTATGACTTGAAGCAAATGGATCAAGAGATAAAGGTAAACAATACAAGGCGTGGAACCGGATCTGCTCGTGCGGACATTGTAATCTGGAAAACAAAGGAAGACAGGCAAGAGAAAAAATATCCTATTATCGTTGTTGAGTGTAAAGCTGAAAAAGTTACTATTCGCGAAGAAGATTATTATCAAGGCTATAACTATGCTTCCATCACTCATGCTAAGTTCTTTGTAACAACGAATCTTAAAGAAACTCGTATTTTTCGTGTTGTAGAAGGAGAAATTCCTAATAGACTTGAAGAAATAGCAGATATTCCAACTGCAGAAATTGCAACAAATGAAAAGAAGGTAAAAGAACTGTTGAATCAAACTAAAGCATTCACTAGAGACGAGTTTTCTCGCCTACTTTATAAATGTCATAATATTATTCGAAATAACGATAAACTATCACCAGAGGCGGCTTTTGACGAAATTAGTAAAATTCTCTTTATTAAGATTCGCTACGAGCGGGATAATACTGGTACCCAAATTTTTTCCAAGGATGCGTTTGTAAAACTTAAAGATGCTTATAACAGCATGAAGTCAAAAGATGCTCCAGAGTTTTATCAATTCTTGTTTGAGAAGACCAAGGAAGATTTTTCTAAAGATAACCTGTTCGATCCAAATGAAACTATCCGAATTCGGGAAACAAGTTTCGAAAAAATTGTTGAGGAACTTCAGGTCTATAACCTCTCTACAACGTCTGATGACGTCAAGGGTATTGCATTTGAAAAATTCTTGGGACGTACATTCCGTGGAGAATTAGGTCAATTTTTCACGCCACGAACCATTGTTGAGTTTATGGTATCAGTTCTTGATCCTCAGGAGGGTGAATATATTTGTGACCCATGCTGTGGCAGCGGAGGTTTCTTGATTCGAGCTTTTGAATATGTACGTGAGCAGATTGAATCTGAATTAGAGCAACGTAAAGAAGAAGTTAAGAAGCAACTTATTCCTGAAAATTATGATGATCTGAAGCCTAAAGAGCAAGAAGCTATAGATGCCAAAGTATCTGATGCTTTCGCTAAAATGAACTTTGAAGCAGATATCAATAACGCCAAAGGAAGATTACGTAGTTTGTCTTTTGACTGTATTTATGGTACCGATGCAAACCCACGTATGGCGCGCACTGCCAAAATGAATATGATTATGCATGGTGATGGGCATGGCGGAGTGCATCATCATGACGGTCTCTTAAATGTCAATGGTATATGGGATGGCCGATTTGATGTAATCCTTACTAATCCTCCCTTTGGGGCACGTGTTGATAAAGATATAAAAATCACCGAGGCTGATAAATTTACAGACGAAGCTAAGATTAAAGCTTACGTTAAGCGATATGGCGAGGAATATCTTACTGCTCTTAAGCAGGTGAATGATCATATAGGCGAATCACTTCTAGACCAATTTGGAGTTGGTAAGATGAGTGGACTTACAGAGGTCCTGTTTATAGATCGATGTTTAAATTTGCTTAAGCCAGGAGGGCGTTTAGGCATTGTTTTGCCAGAAGGAGTGCTGAATAATACCAATCTGCAGAATGTACGAGAATACTTTGAAGGTAGAGCAAAAATACTGCTGATTGTTTCTATTCCACAAGATGTATTCATGGCAGCTGGTGCAACAGTTAAACCAAGCCTCATGTTCTTCAAGCGTTTTACGGAAGAAGAACAGGCACGATACAATGGTATAAAAGTTAAAGCATTCGCAGAAGTTCAAGACAAATATATCGAGGAATTAACTTCGATAGAAAACGATTTGGCTAAAAGAGGAAAGGAGGCATTGCCTGCTCCAGATAAGAAAAAGCTCAGAGCTAGGAAAAAAGAAATAGAAACAGCGATAGATCAAGAAGCAAAAACTCTTGTTAAGCAGCGTTTTGATTATATTATTCCGATTGCCGACATTAAGCGTGCAGGCATCAATTCTATTGGAATTAAGATTGAAAACGATTTAGACCCTCTATTAGAAGAGTTTACCAAATATCGTAAAGAAAACAATCTTTGGGATAAACGACATGCGAAAACATCATATCAATATAATGATGGTGGCATGACCCGTATTCGAGAGTTCAATGGTATGGTCTGTGAACCTGAGGTGTTTTATGGTAAAGATTAGCATGATATGGTAAAGATGACATATAAGTTTCTACATCTTGCAAACTATAAGGACATTCCCAATTGGAGTGTCCAGTATGCTGATGAAGAAGATCTAGGATTCACCAGAAAATACCCTATGGCAAGGATTGGGTCGTTTCTCGTTAAGAGCAAAGACGCCATTGAAGTCCAAGATGATATTGAATACAAGCAGGTAACCATTAAAATCAACAATGGAGGTGTTGTTCCTAGAAACAATGGTGAAACCTTATTAGGTTCTAAAATTGGTACTAAGCGCCAGCATGTTGTTCATGTCGGACAGTTTATCATGTCAAAGATTGATGCACGTAACGGAGCCTATGGTATAGTTCCTGCAGAATTAGAAGGCGCCATTGTGACCAATGACTTTCCTGTTTTTGATGTAGATATAGAAAAAATAATCCCTCAGTTTTTGGTTCTTGTATCTACAACTGAAAAGTTTTTAGAATTTGCTCGTAAATGTAGTAGCGGAACAACCAATCGAAAGCGTATTGACATTGAAGCTTTCCTCAATCAGCAGATACCTCTGCCAAGTATTGAGGAACAAGAGGTGATTTTAGAGGCGTATAATGGGAAAATCAAAGAAGCAGAGATGCTTTTACAACAGGCAGATGACATCAGACAAGATAAAAATATATATCTAAAGAAAGTACTAAAGTTTTACTATAATAAGAATGAAAGGAAAGGATTGCTGAATTTCCTTCATTTTGCCAATGTGCGCAGATGGGACGTTCCTTTTTATTCGTCACAATCTAAAGTGGAGTCAATCTATGCTACTACAACTCTTGGTGAATGTATAGAACATTATATGACAGATGAAAACAATCATTCTTTGCGTATAGAGACATATAATACTCCAGAGAAACAATTTCATTATATTGGAATGGAAAATGTCGAAAAGGATACTGGCGCTTTGAATTCATTTCAAATAGTAGATGGTAAGTCTATAAAAAGCCAAACAGTAAGAATACCCAAAGGATTTATGATTTATGGTAAATTACGTCCATACTTGAATAAATATTGGGAAAATATTGAGGACTATGATGACATTGTATGCTCCTCTGAGTTTCTGTGTTTTTTACCGAAGAAAGAACTAAATAAATCTTTCTTTAAGTATATTCTTTCATCCTATATCATTCAAGAACAAATTGCAGATTCAATGACCGGTGCCCGTATGCCTCGCATTGATGAAAGTATCTTTAAGAATATTGTAGTCCCTATTCCACCTAGAAGTGTCCAAGACTCAATTTCTACATCTCTTATTGAGAGAGATGAAGAAATTTCTCGATTAAAGTGCGAATCTAAAGAACTCAAAGAATCAGCAACTAATATGTTTTTAACAGATATATTTGTGTAATTATGAAACTAAATAAACTTCAGATAATAGGTTATAAAAATATCCAAGAAGAAAAATTTAATTTCTCTGCTAATCAGGGCATAATTGCTTTGGTTGGAGAGAATGGTTCTGGTAAGAGTAATTTGCTTGAGGCAATTTCGTATATATTTAATTCAGCATTTAATGAGACTCCTATAGATTTTGAATACGTAATAGATTACACAATTGATGCCAACAATATTGTATTGACAAATTCCACAGGCTCCTTGAGTGGCACAGTAAACGGTGTAAGTAAAACTATTGATGACCTAAAGGCACAGTTTTTGCCATCAAGGATTATCGCTAATTATAGTGGCGAAGATTTGCGTCTATTCAATAAGTGTTACAAACCTAGCTACGATAAATTTGTAAAGCAACTGAAAGCACAAAATGAGTTACCAACATTGCCAATGGTGTATATTAATAAATACTATTGGGATTTGTGCCTATTATCACTATATTTTACAGATCATTCTGTTAGAACCGATATCGCTGGTTTTTGTAGTTCTCAATTAGGAATAAAAAGCGTTCAATCTATTACTTTTGAGATTGATTTCGAAATTGCTGAAAAATGGAAAGATAATGAGCCTCGCCAACTTTTGCAGGCAATTTTCGCTGTTGATGACTTGCATAAGATGTCAGAACTTGACAATGATAATGACAATGGTATTATAATTGTAGAAGAAAGGCGTAAAAAAGTATCAGCAAAAATTACTCTGTCGTTAGAAGAACTGAAAGAAAGATCAAATACACTATATGGTGAAGATGATAAATTTTTCCTCTTCTTATTTGCAGCCTTCACGTCAAAAGAAAACAAACTACTAAAAAATATTGATTTAAAATTAGAACTATCGAATGGCACAATTGTAGGATTAGAAGCTTTAAGCGAAGGCGAGAAGAAACTAATATTAATAGAGTTTATTACTAAGATTCTTGGTGATAATAATGCATTAGTTTTGCTTGACGAACCAGATGCTCATACTCATATATCACGTAAAAAGGAACTTTTCAATGCGGTAAAATCTTTTGAAGGTCAGACTATTCTCACTACACACTCACCTGTGTTTGTCGATATTTTAAAACGGGATAATATAGTTTTTATGAAAGAAGGTCAGCAACAGGACATTGCTATAGCTCAAGCAATTAATAACATATCAGGAGGGGCACTTGGGGTTATGGAAGGGGCAATAGTATCTGCATCACCATATTTAATTGTTACAGAAGGACCTGGTGACATTTTACACATCAACAAAGCTATTGAGGTTTGGACAAGAAAGAATCCCAAATATAAACCCTTGGAACATATTCCACTTGTATTTGAAGGAGGCGCAGAGAATGCAGAAGAGTTTTGTAATTCTGTTATTGTGCCAAATATTGATTTTTACAAATCTGTTGTGTTTGTGTTTGATTATGATAGCGCAGGACGAGATGGATCAAAAGCTATAAACGATCTAAGACTCAAGTCTGTACATACACTGTTTTATCACGAGAAGTACCCTGTCGATAATACATCAAATGACTTTTATATAGAAGATTTTTATCCTCATTCAGTATATAGAGAGATACAACTCCCCCATGTCGAAGAAGAACCGAGATATTACCAAATGAAACGTTTTGATAAAGTTCCAGATAATGTCAAAAAGAAAATAACGAAACAACTACGCAACAATAAAATAGAGGATATTGAATTTGACCGATATGAAAATTTCCTTGATGAATTGTTGAAACTATTTTGAATTCTTATAAAACACAAAGAGAAATGTCAATATCTAATCGCACATGGCTTGCCTTTGCCAATAGAAAAAGGTGTCGTCATGCTGATGCAATCCTGAATCTTGGTTTCATTAGTTGGAGAATGGGAAGAGCACGCTTCGCCGTTGGGGATGTTGTGTACCTGTTTATGTCTGATGAAAGATGTGTACGTTTCAAAATGGTGGTAACTACAGAAAACTGCAAACGTGAAGATCAGGCATATTGGGTGGAAACGCCTCCAAATGATATTACTTACAAGCTTGAATTACTCGAAGAATATGATGGTGCAAAACTTTCCGAACAAGAGTTGTGCAAACATGGTTTCAAAGGAGGTGGAGCGCTGGAGATTCCAAGTTGTAATAATGTTGAATTAATCAATTACATCAAATCTGTATTCTAATCATGAAGGGTGACGCTCAACCATTAATAAAGTTTTTTGATGGATCAGACAAGCGATTCATCATTCCTCTTTACCAGCGTAATTACGACTGGAAAGAAGAGAACTGCGAACGATTGTTTCAGGACTTGATGAAACTACACAACAGCGACCGCAGGAGTCACTTCTTTGGTAGTATTGTATCCAGCATCCAGTCAGGAACGGAAGATAGGTTCATCATTGATGGACAACAGCGAATTACTACTGTTTCGTTGTTGCTCATTGCGATGGTAAATGCTAAGAAGGAAGGACTGATAGAAGCGACTGACGCTAAACTTGTAGAGAAAATCTTCAAGCGTTATCTGGTGGATGAATATCAAGAAGACGAACGAAAGGTGAAGCTTAAGCCTATCAAGAAAGATATGCAGGCATTTGATGCTTTGCTGTATAAGTCGAAAGAACAATATATCAAAGAGTCGAATGTTACTCGCAACTATGACTTCTTCTATGATAAAATTACTCGTGCAGGATTAACGCTCGATGAACTCTTTGAGACCGTCAAAAAACTGGAAGTTATCAATATTCGTCTTGATGAAGATGACGACCCTCAGTTGATATTCGAAAGTCTTAACTCTACAGGACTTGATTTGAGTGAAGCAGACAAAATACGTAATTACCTATTGATGTCACTTGCACCAGTTGAACAGGATGACTTGTATACTCGATATTGGAACCCTATTGAAGAGTTCACAAAGTATGACCCCTCTTCGTTTGTACGTGACTACCTGACTATGAAGCAAGGGAAGATTGGTCGTATCGATAAGATATACTTTATCTTTAAAGAGTATGCCGAAGGCACAAATATTGATAGGGCGACGCTTTTGGAAGACATGCATCACTTTGCCAAAATATATAGCCAAGTGGATAGTGCTACGATAGGTGCAGATAAACTGAATAGGAAGTTGAACCAGCTACGAACGCTGGATTCAACCGTAGCTTACCCGTTCTTTATGGCTTTCCTCGACTATGTATCGAAAGTTGGATTAGCGGAAAACGAGATTTATCGTGTACTTGATGTTATAGAAGCATATTGGGCACGTAGAATCATCTGTAATCTCCCGTCAAATGCTTTGAATAAGGTTTTTGCAACACTCCATAGGGATGTTTTGAATCATGTCACCAAAGCAGTTGGTGGTACAGCCCCTTCATATATAGATGTACTAACTTATGTCCTATTGAAGAAGGGACGTTCTTCTGTCTTCCCTTCTGATGAAGAGGTAAGGGGTGACTTTAAAACTCGTCAGGTCTATAAGATGCCGACCAATGCCCGTATGTTTATTCTGGAACGTATGGAAAATCAAGACAATAATGAGCGGCATGATGTGGTGAAGGAACTGACTGAGAAAAATATCACCATAGAGCATATTATGCCACAAACCCTATCGGACAAGTGGAAAGCAGCTTTAGGCGAAGATTGGGAAAGAATTCATGAGCAGTATCTGCACACAATGGCAAATCTTACGCTTACTGGTTACAATTCTCAATATAGCAATCTCACTTTTATTGAGAAGAGAGATATGGAAAAGGGCTTCAAGGATAGTGCATTCCGTCTGAATAACTCTTTGAAATCGTGTGAGCAATGGACGGAAAAAGAACTGAAAGCACGTCAGAAAGAACTACAAAATGTGTTTATGAAACTTTGGCCCATGCCATCTACGACTTTCGAACCATTGAAGCATGAGGCAGAGTCTGCATCGCTTGATGATGAAGACTATGAGTTCACTGGTAAGAAACTACAAGCGTATATGCTTCATGGGGTAAGATATACAGTTAATACTTGGAAGGAAATGCTCATTCAGGTATGTGGACATATTTTAATGGAGAAACGTTCAACTCTTGAGTGGTTATGTGCTAATGAAAATCATGGTTTTTCACATATATATGAATCGTGGAGAAAGGAATTGGCTCCTAATATGTATGTTTGGACAGATAATAGTACATATACTAAAATAAATATTCTTCGAGGAATGTTGAATGAGTGTAATATACCGCTATCTGAGTTGGTTTTTGAGTTCAGGGCAGATGTTGTAGAAGGAGACGAGGATTAATTTTAAGTTATAAGACTTAGATATTACCAGCTATTAGTAAGTATATAATATGGAAATTTCATGGCAAATCGTAGAGAAATAAGAAATAGCACAGCAGAATTCCTAATCTTTCAAATTGAAGGAAAGGAACAAGGTGTTGAGGTCTATTACAAGGATAAGACAGTTTGGTGTACCCAGAAAGCTATGGGCATGCTGTTTGATTGCTCTACAGATAATATCGGACTTCATCTAAAGAACATCTTTGCTTCTGGGGAACTTGAAAAGGATTCAGTTACCGAGAAAATCTCGGCAACTGCCTCCGATGGCAAGAATTATATGACGCAGTTCTACAATCTCGATGCTGTTATTAGCGTAGGCTATCGTGTGAACAGCATTCGTGCAACTCAATTCCGTCAGTGGGCAACGAGCGTGTTGCGGGAGTTTGCTATACGTGGATATGTTTTGGATAAGAAAAGAATGGAGAACGGTTCGTTCCTTGGCGAAGATTATTTTGAGCATCTGTTAGCAGAAATACGGGAGATTCGACTATCGGAACGTCGATTCTACCAAAAACTAACAGATATCTATGCCACTGCTGTTGACTACAATCGGGATGCACCGACCACACGATTATTCTTCAAGATGATGCAAAACAAGATGCATTATGCTGTTCACGGACGCACAGCCGCAGAACTGATTGTAGAACGAGCTGATGCAGAGCAGGAACACATGGGACTAACTTCTTGGGAAAATGCCCCAGATGGTAAAATCGTAAAGACTGACGTGGTGGTTGCCAAAAACTATCTTAAAGAGGTTGAACTGGCAGATATGGGACAGTTGGTGAATGGTGTGCTTGAATTGGCTGAAAGAATGGCAAAACGTCATATTCCAATGACAATGGAGGATTGGGCTAAACAGATAGATACTATTTTGGCTGCTGGTGGAAACGAAGTGCTTCAAACGACAGGCCAAGTGTCTGCCGAACAAGCAAAAGAACATGCTGAAACGGAGTTTGAAAAGTATCGTATCATACAAGACCGCCTATTCCAAAGTGACTTCGATAGGTTTATGGACGCTCTTCCTTTTGAAGAAGACCCTAAAGAATAAAATACAAGACCATTTGTCCGATGTTATCCAATAAATTGGGGTAACCTTCGGACAAATGGTCTAACAAAGTGGATGAGTCTATTTTGCACACCACATTTATTTCCTCCATTGCAATTCTATCAGCTGCATTCGTTCATGCAACGCCATATTATCCCGAATAATAAATCCAGTTACTCCAATGGAAATTGCCCATGGGTATATTAGGATAATGAATATCAGGCTTTTAACGTGTTTGCTATGCCAGATTCGTTTGGCCCAGTAGCTGGGTATGTCGGCCAAGAGATATGAGATTAGATCTTTAGGAGCATAGGGCATCACTGGAATTTCGTAGGAATTTTATACAAAACAAGCGTGTAACTATATGCTACACGCTTGTTTTTATTTATCAAGTTTTTGTGATTTCTTACTTCACCTCCTCGAAGTCGGCATCCTGGATGTGGTCGCCTTGCTGACCGCCCTGCTGGCCTGCATCGGCACCGGGCTGAGGACCTGCCTGACCACCGGTCTGTGCGTACATCTCGGCGCTGGCAGCCTGGAAGGCGGTGTTGAGCTCGTTCATGGCTGCATCCACAGCGGCGAGGTCTTGTGCTTTGTGAGCATCCTTGAGCTTCTGCAATGCTGTCTCGATGGGGGCCTTCTTGTCAGCGGGGAGCTTGTCGCCGAGTTCCTTGAGTTGGTTCTCGGTCTGGAAGATCATAGAGTCGGCCTGGTTGAGTTTGTCTACCTTCTCGCGCTCCTTGCGGTCTGCCTCAGCATTTGCCTCAGCCTCTGCCTTCATGCGCTCGATTTCCTCCTTGCTGAGACCAGATGAAGCCTCGATGCGGATAGCCTGCTCCTTGCCTGTTGCCTTATCCTTGGCTGATACCTTGAGGATACCGTTAGCGTCGATGTCGAAGGTTACCTCAATCTGGGGTACACCACGACGTGCGGGAGCGATACCGGTGAGGTTGAACTGACCGATTGACTTGTTCTGTGCGGCCATAGGACGCTCACCCTGGAGTACGTGAATGGTTACCTCAGTCTGATTGTCGGCTGCAGTAGAGAATACCTCGCTCTTCTTGCAGGGGATGGTAGTGTTAGCATCGATAAGCTTGGTCATTACGCCACCCATGGTCTCGATACCCATTGAGAGGGGAGTAACGTCGAGCAATACGATGTCGCCTACACCGCTCTCCTTGTTCAATACGGCACCCTGGATAGATGCACCGAGAGCTACCACTTCGTCGGGGTTAACGCCCTTTGAGGGAGCCTTACCGAAATATTCCTGAACGACCTGCTGTACGGCGGGGATACGTGTTGAACCACCTACGAGGATTACCTCGTCGATATCTGCTGTGCTGAGCTTAGCATCAGCTACGGCCTTGCGGCAGGGCTCGATACAAGCTTGGATGAGGTTGTGAGCCAATGACTCGAACTTAGCACGTGTGAGGGTCTTCACCAAGTGACGGGGAACACCAGCTACGGGCATGATGTAGGGGAGGTTGATCTCTGTAGAGGTAGATGAAGAGAGCTCAATCTTAGCCTTCTCAGCAGCCTCCTTCAAACGTTGGAGTGCCATGGGGTCTTGAGTAAGGTCAGCACCCTCATCGTTCTTGAACTCCTGTACGAGCCAGTCAATGATTACCTGGTCGAAGTCGTCACCACCGAGGTGAGTGTCACCGTTGGTAGAGAGAACCTCAAATACACCACCACCGAACTCGAGGATTGAAATATCGAATGTACCACCACCGAGGTCGAACACGGCAATCTTCATATCCTTGTTAGCCTTGTCGATACCATAAGCCAAAGCGGCAGCTGTGGGCTCATTCACGATACGCTTAACTTCGAGACCTGCAATCTGACCAGCCTCCTTGGTGGCCTGACGCTGTGAGTCAGAGAAGTATGCGGGCACGGTGATAACGGCCTCTGTCACCTCCTGACCGAGGTAGTCCTCAGCGGTCTTCTTCATCTTCTGGAGAATCATAGCTGAGATTTCCTGAGGAGTATACTTGTGACCATCGATATCTACGAGGGGAAGGTTGTTGTCACCACGTACTACGGGGTAGGGTACGCGTGTAACCTCTTTCTGAACTTGATCCCAAGTCTCACCCATGAAACGCTTGATAGAGTAGATGGTGCGCTTGGGGTTGGTGATAGCCTGACGCTTGGCAGGGTCGCCCACTTTGCGCTCGCCACCGTCAACGAATGCTACCACTGAAGGAGTGGTACGCTTGCCTTCGCTGTTAGCGATAACTACAGGTTCGTTACCTTCAAATACTGCAACACATGAGTTGGTTGTACCTAAGTCAATACCAATAATTTTTCCCATTTTCTTATTCTTTTTTAATTGTTAATGTTCAAAACTTGTTTTTGTAAGGCTTTGTTCGGCGGTTAATCTTTTTTAGTGCCTAAGCCTTACGCCGATATATAGGACAAATGACATGCCACGGAAAATAATTGACAATTGGCAAATCACAATTGGCAAATTCGTGGCATACAATGTGTCATCATGGCAGAAAAAACTTTTTTCTTCTGCCAATAGTGTGCAATTCGGAAAAAGTTTGTATCTTTGAAAACTGAATAAACAGTAGATTGTAAAAAAACGTACTTATATATATGGCAAAGAAAGAAGAAATAGCAGCAGGTTCGTCTGCTGATAAGTTGAAAGCCTTGCAGGCGGCCATGGATCGTATCGAAAAGAATTTTGGTAAGGGTTCTATCATGAAGCTCGGCGACGACAATATACAGGAGATTGAGGTTATTCCTACTGGTTCGCTCGGTTTGGACGTAGCTCTTGGTGTAGGTGGTTATCCTCGTGGACGTATCATTGAGATCTATGGTCCCGAGTCTTCAGGTAAGACCACATTGGCTATCCATGCCATTGCCGAGGCGCAGAAGAATGGTGGCATTGCTGCCATCATCGATGCTGAGCACGCTTTCGATCGCTTCTATGCGCAAAAGTTGGGTGTGGACGTAAATAGTTTGCTCATAGCACAACCTGACAATGGTGAACAGGCGCTCGAGATTGCCGACCAACTCATCTCTTCGGCTGCCGTAGACCTCGTTATTATCGACTCTGTGGCTGCCTTGACTCCCAAGGCTGAGATTGAGGGCGACATGGGTGACAACAAAGTGGGTCTCCAGGCGCGTCTCATGAGCCAGGCATTGCGTAAGCTCACCGCCACCATATCAAAGACCAACACCACTTGTATCTTCATCAACCAGTTGCGCGAGAAGATTGGCGTAATGTTTGGTAACCCCGAGACCACTACTGGTGGTAACGCCCTGAAGTTCTATGCTTCGGTGCGTATTGATATCCGCAAGTCAACCGCAGTGAAGGATGGAGAGGAGGTGCTCGGTCATCTTACTAAGGTAAAGATTGTGAAGAACAAGGTGGCTCCTCCCTTCCGCAAGGCAGAGTTTGACATCATGTTTGGCGAGGGTATCTCGAAGGTTGGTGAGATTATCGACCTTGGTGTTGAACATGGCATCATCAAGAAATCGGGCTCATGGTTCTCTTATGGCGAGACCAAGCTCGCTCAAGGTCGCGATGCTGTGAAGCAACTTCTTGCCGACAATCCCGAATTGGCCGAGGAACTTGAAGAAAAGATTGTTGAAGCGCTTAAAAAGAAATCAGAAGAGTAATATAATACCTTAATTAATAACTCAATAACAAAAAAGTTATGCGTTTAATTATCCAAAAAGATCCGCAGCAGATGGCTGTATGGGCAGCTGCTCACATTGTGAAGAGAATCAATGAGTTCGGTCCTACTCCCGAGAAACCTTTCGTGCTTGGTCTCCCTACCGGTGGCACACCGCTCGCTACTTATAAGGAGCTCATCCGCCTCAACAAGGAGGGTAAGGTAAGCTTCCAGAACGTAGTGACCTTCAACATGGACGAGTACTGCAACCTTGCCGAGGAGCATCCCGAGAGCTACCACTCATTCATGTGGAACAACTTCTTCAGCCACGTTGACGTGAAGAAGGAGAACGTGAACATCCTCAACGGTAATGCCGAGGACCTCGAGGCGGAGTGCGCTCGCTACGAGGAGAAGATCAAGTCATACGGTGGTATCCACCTCTTCATGGGTGGTATCGGTCCCGACGGTCACATCGCATTCAACGAGCCCGGTTCATCACTCACTTCACGCACTCGTGTGAAGACTTTGACTACCGACACCATCATCGCCAACTCACGTTTCTTCGACAACGACGTGAACAAGGTGCCCAAGACCGCAGTTACTGTAGGTGTAGGTACTGTAATGGATGCTAAGGAGGTTCTCATCCTCGCCAACGGCCACAACAAGGCTCAGGCTCTCTACCACGCTGTTGAGGGTGCCATCACTCAGATGTGGACCATCAGTGTACTCCAGCTCCACCCCCACGGCATCATCGTATGTGACGATGCTGCTACCGTAGAGCTCAAGGTAGGTACCGTAAACTACTTCAAGGATATCGAGAAGGATAACCTCTAAGAACTTTGAGCTACGGGCTACGAGCTTTTAGCAATGAGTTTTAACATAAGAGAAGCCCATCGTTTTGGTGGGCTTCTCTTATGTTACTGATACGAAACGTGCCGGCAATGGCGGTCAGTATGGTATACGTTGTATGTTCAGCCGGTTCATATCATGCCGATAAACAAAAAGCCCACGTTTTAATCAAACGTGGGCTTTTTTTATTGCTTAGTTATGTCTGCTTCTCAGCCATGACTAATTGCTCGCTCGGCATAGCCCAAATAGATTTGGCTCTGCGCTCGCTGCGCTTCTTAGTTATTTTCGGGGCGGAGCTTGCGAACAACGGCACCTGTCTGCCACATTTCGCTCTCGCGGAGGGCACGGAGCTCCTCTTCGAGCTTCTCGCGGTAGTCGGGCTTAGAGTTGCTGTCGATAGAGATCTGAGCCTCGTTGCCGGTCTTCACACTCTCATAGAGCTGCTCCATAACGGGCTTGATAGCATCGTGGAAGGGGCCCATCCAGTCGAGCGCACCGCGCTGAGCGGTAGTAGAGCAGTTAGCATACATCCAGTCCATACCGTTCTTAGCGAAGAGGGGCATGAGTGACTGTGTGAGCTCCTCAACGGTTTCGTTGAATGCCTCAGAGGGTGTGTGGCCATTCTCACGGAGTACTTCGTACTGAGCGAGCAACAAGCCCTGGATAGCACCCATGAGTGAGCCGCGCTCGCCGGTGAGGTCAGAGTATACCTCGCGCTTGAAGGTGGTCTCGAACAAGTAACCTGAACCTACGCCGATACCGAGAGCGATGCAACGCTCGAAAGCACGACCGGTAGCATCCTGGAAGATGGCGTATGAAGAGTTCAAACCACGACCCTCGAGGAACATGGTACGGAGTGATGTACCTGAACCCTTAGGAGCGATGAGGATAACGTCTACATCTGCGGGAGGAACGATACCTGTACGCTCCTTGTATGTCACTGCAAAGCCGTGTGAGAAGTAGAGTGCCTTACCGGGTGTGAGGTACTTCTGGATAGTGGGCCAGCATGCAATCTGAGCAGCGTCAGAGAGCAATACCTGGATGATGGTAGCGCGCTCGCAAGCCTCCTCGATGCTGAAGAGGGTCTCGCCGGGTACCCAACCGTCGGCTACAGCCTTATCGTATGTCTTACCAGCACGCTGACCAACGATTACGTTGAAGCCGTTGTCGCGGAGGTTGAGTGACTGGCCGGGGCCCTGTACACCATAACCGATAACGGCGATGGTCTCGTTCTTCAATACCTCGCGTGCTTTCTCCAAGGGGAATTCGTCTCTCGTAACGACGGTTTCTTCTACACCGCCAAAGTTCATTTTTGCCATAATACTTTGTATTTATGATTTGTAATTTATAATTTATGTATTTTTACTTGTTGTTTATCTTTTCAAGATATTCGTTTACATGCTCGGCGGTGTCTCGAGTTACGGCGATACGGCCTGAACTTACGTATTGGAGCACGCAGCCAAAGGTGTCGAGCTCAGTGCGCAAGGCGGTAATCTCGTCGGTAACGCCAGACTTCTCCACTACAGCATATACGGCATTGGCTTCCATGATGCGTGCGCCATATCGACGTATAGTTTTTGATATGAGTGGATTCTCAAGCAGGATTGGTGTTGACACCTTAAAGAGAGCTACCTCTTGCATGAATATCTCATCGTCAACATAATAGTGAGCTTGTAGTACATCAATCTTCTTTTCTATCTGCTTGGTTACTTTGATGATGGTATCCTCATCGCTCCATGCAGTGATGGTGTAGCGGTGAACGCCTTTGATAGACGATGCCGAAGCATTGATGCTCTCAATATTGATTTGTCGGCGAGTGAACACGGCTGTAATCTGATTGAGCAGACCGGCAATGTTTTCCGAGTGTACGATAAGCGTATATAGTTTCTTTTCCATGTCTTGTTCAAGTTTGTCAGCAATCCTGTGCATTCATCATCATTACGTTCACTGCACCGCCCGGAGGTGTCATAGGCATCACGTTTTCGCCCTGCATGATGGCAACCTCAAGGAGGTAGGGGCCATCGGTGGTGAGCATGGTTTCGATAGCTGATGCCAGATCGGCACGCTCGCTGACGGTCTGCGCAGGAATGTGGTATGCCTCGGCAATCTTCATATAGTCGGGGTTGGCCATCGGGGTGAACGAGTAGCGCTTCTTGAAGAAGAGCTCTTGCCATTGGCGTACGTTACCCAGGTAGTTGTTGTTGAGCAGAATCATCTTTACGGGTGCGTCAGTCTCCATGATGGTACCAAACTCTTGAATACTCATCTGTATACCACCGTCGCCCATGAAGAGGCATACCGTGCGGTCGGGAGCTCCGAAAGTGGCTCCGATGGCTGCGGGAATACCGAATCCCATGGTACCGAGTCCACCAGAGGTGATGATACTACGCTTCTGGGTGTATTGGAAGTAGCGGGCCGACATCATTTGGTTTTGACCTACGTCAGTGACGAGGATGGCCTTGTTGCCCGAGGCTTCGCTCACAGCGCGGGCTACCTCACCCATGCGCAATGCACCCTCTTCGGGATGTATAGCTTCGCGGATGACTTCGTTGTATTCCTTCTCTTCGTAGGGGGCAAAGCTGTCAATCCATTCGGTGTGTTTGGCTTCGTTGATGGCTGCGGTGAGCTGTGCCAAAGTATTCTTGCAGTCGCCCAATACGGCCACGTCAGCATGTACGTTCTTGTTTATCTCGGCAGGGTCAATGTCGAGGTGTATTACTTTGGCCTGCTTGGCATAGGCGTCGAGGCGACCGGTTACACGATCATCGAAACGCATGCCCACGGCGATGAGCAGGTCGCACTCATTGGTCTTGGTGTTAGGACCGAGATTACCATGCATACCCAGCATACCTTTGCGTAAGCGGTGTCCGTGGGGTAGGGTAGAGAGTCCCAAAAGGGTACATCCTACGGGGATGTCGGCTTTCTCTACGAAGGCACGCAGCTCTTCGGTAGCGTTACCCAACTCGACACCCTGTCCTGACAATACTAAGGGGCGCTCGGCTGCGTTGATGAGTGCTGCGGCTTCGGCAATACTCTTGGGGTCAGTCTCGGGCACGGCGATGTAGCCACGGTCCACACCGATGGTAGCGGGTTGGAAATCCACCATACCTACCTGTGCATTCTTGGCAAAGTCGAGCACTACAGGACCCGGACGTCCTGTGCTGGCGATACGGAAAGCTCGTGCCACAGCCCAAGCGATATCCTCAGGACGACGAATCTGGTAGCTCCACTTCGAAATAGGCTGTGTCACACCCACGAGATCGACCTCTTGGAAGGCGTCTGTGCCGAGGAATCCTGCGGCTACCTGTCCTGCAATGACTACGATGGGGGTGCTGTCGAGCATGGCATCGGCCACACCTGTTATGGTATTAGTAGCGCCGGGTCCGCTGGTGACGATGCATACACCCACCTTACCCGACGAACGTGCATAACCTTGCGCGGCGTGTGCTGCACCTTGTTCGTGGCGCACGAGTACCTGCTTGAAATCATTCTGATGGTCAAACATCGCGTCAAACACGGGCATAATGCTACCGCCAGGGTATCCGAACACGGTGTCTACCCCTTCGTGGATGAGCGCTTGCATGAGAGCTTCTGAACCTGTAATCATAATATGTACTACCAAAAAACCTTCCTCCACGAGTGAGAAAGGTGTTTTTCAATGTTATAAACTAATACCTATGATTCTCACGTCTATTCCACAATGGCGGATAGAATGTCAATAAGGACCACGTGTAGAATCATGTTATTTTTCATTTTTCTCGCTGTTTAGGCTGCAAATGTAAATAGAAAATCCCGTATGTACTAATAAAATATAATCTTTTTTACAGTTTTTTTGTATTTTTGTTTACGGCTTCTATTTATAAATGTGCATGAGTGAGAAAAACCACGGACTGCACTAAAAGCAGTCCTTGGTCGAATGATTAGTCGATTAGACGTATGGCACCCTTATCGGCTGAGCTCACGAGTGAAGCATAGGCCTTGAGTGCTTTTGATACCACGCGTTGGCGTGTCACGGGAGTCATGGGGCGTGCTGCCAACTCCTCATCGCTGAGGCGTACGTTGATGGTGCGGTTGGGGATGTCGATGTCAATAATGTCGCCCGTAATAATCTTGCCGATATTGCCACCAGCTGCAGCCTCGGGAGAGATGTGACCGATGCTGAGGCCCGATGTGCCACCAGAGAAGCGACCATCGGTGATGAGGGCGCATGCCTTACCCAGGTGCTTCGACTTGATGTATGAGGTGGGGTAGAGCATCTCCTGCATGCCGGGACCGCCCTTGGGGCCTTCGTGGGTGATGACTACCACGTCGCCCGCTACGATGTCACCACCGAGGATACCCTCTACGGCTGCATCCTGCGAGTCGTATACCTTGGCGGGGCCTGAGAACTTCCAGATGCTCTCGTCTACACCGGCAGTCTTCACTACGCAGCCGTCCTGAGCAATGTTGCCCTTGAGCACGGCGAGTCCGCCATCCTTGGAGTAGGCATGCTCAAGGTCGCGGATGCAACCTTCGCTACGGTCGGTGTCAAGCTCCTTGTAGTAAGTCTCCTGTGAGCCCATTACATTGCTGAACTTGCGGGCGGGAGCGCTATGGTAAATCTTTTGAGCATTGAGCTCTGAGCATTGAGTGTTGAGCTCTTTGCCTTGGAAAATAGAGTATTTCTCAATCGCTTCGCCGAGGCTGAGGCCGTCGATGCGCTTCAGCTCGGTGTGGAGCAAGCCACCTTTGGACAATTCGCCCATGATGCCGAGGATACCGCCAGCACGGTTCACATCTTCGATGTGGAACTTCTGTGTCGTGGGAGCCACCTTGCAGATGCAGGGTACGCGACGAGAGAGGGCATCGATGTCGTCCATGGTGAAGTTTACGCCTGCCTCATTGGCTACAGCCAAGAGATGAAGTACGGTGTTGGTCGAGCCACCCATGGCAATGTCCAACGTCATGGCGTTGAGGAATGCTTCGCGAGTAGCGATGCTCTTGGGCAATACGCTTTCGTCGCCATCGCGATAATATTTGTAGGCGTTCTCTACAACGAGGCGTGCAGCCTGCTTGAAGAGTTCGATGCGGTTCTTATGTGTAGCTACGATGGTGCCGTTGCCGGGAAGGGCAAGTCCGATGGCTTCGTTGAGGCAGTTCATTGAGTTGGCGGTAAACATGCCTGAGCAGCTTCCGCAACCGGGGCATGCGCAGCACTCGATAGCGGCTACTTCTTCGTCGCTTACGCTCTCATCGGCCGACTTGATCATGGCGTCGATGAGGTCGAGGTGCTGACCGTTGAGGTCACCAGCCTCCATAGGACCACCCGATACAAATACTGTGGGGATATTCAGGCGCATTGATGCCATGAGCATACCCGGAGTGATCTTGTCGCAGTTGCTGATACAGATGAGTGCGTCGGCCTTGTGCGCGTTGCACATATACTCCACGCTGTCAGCGATGATGTCTCGTGAAGGTAGTGAGTAGAGCATGCCGTCGTGCCCCATGGCGATGCCGTCGTCGATGGCTATGGTGTTGAACTCTGCGGCATAGCAGCCCAGAGCTTCGATTTCGCGTTTTACGATTTGTCCAATCTCGTGCAGGTGGGTGTGTCCAGGAACGAACTGGGTGAACGAGTTGGCGATGGCGATGATAGGTTTGCCCATCATCTCACGTTTCATGCCGTTGGCAATCCACAATGCACGGGCTCCCGACATGCGGCGACCCTCAGTGCTTGTTGCGCTTCTAAGTGCGTACTTCATATATATTGATGATTTTAATTGTTATTTTGTTTTTATTAATAATTGTTTTTTTTGTAAAAGCCTGCAAAAGTAAGGATAATATCTCGTCTTTGCTAATATTTTGTAGAGTTCTTTTTGTGAGCTCTTGTTGATGGTGCAATGTTTGCTCGCATAGCCTGCCTTATTTAGTCGTCGAGCCTGCTGGAAAAAGTTGTCGAGCCTGCGAGAAGCATTTGGCAAACTCGTAGGGCATGGTCGATGGAAATGGCTTGATTTTAAAAATCATTGAGAAAATAACAACTTTGTGTCCTGATAATTTTCTTGTTTGATAAAAATACGTTATCTTTGCTCTGTTAATGGGCGAAGTATACCTATATTATATTAGACTATTATCAGACAACATATTTTTACTACCTTAATTTATTAAAAATTATGAGCGAAAAAAGAGTTTACTTATTCGGTAATGGTAAGGCCGAAGGTAAGGCAGACATGAGAAATCTGCTCGGTGGTAAAGGTGCCAATCTGGCTGAAATGAACCTGATTGGTGTACCCGTTCCTCCTGGTTTCACCATTACCACAGACACTTGTAACGATTACTATCGTTTGGGCAAGGCTGAGGTTGTTGAGTTGTTGAAGGACGACGTGCACGCTGCTGTAGCACACGTTGAGACCTTGATGAACTCAAAGTTCGGTGACATTGAGAACCCCTTGTTGGTTTCTGTACGTTCGGGTGCTCGCGCTTCAATGCCTGGTATGATGGATACTATCCTCAACCTCGGTTTGAACGACGAAGTAGTTGAGGGTATGGTACGCAAGACCGGCAATGCACGCTTTGCTTGGGACTCATACCGTCGTTTCGTACAGATGTACGGTGACGTAGTATTGGGCATGAAGCCTGTTAACAAGGAAGATATCGATCCGTTCGAGGCTATCATCGAAGAGGTGAAGGAAGCTAAGGGCGTGAAGCTCGACAATGAGCTCGAGGTTGAGGACTTGAAGGAACTCGTTAAGAAGTTCAAGGCTGCCGTTAAGGAGCAGACCGGTAAGGACTTCCCCACAGACGCTTACGAACAGCTCTGGGGTGCTATCTGCGCTGTATTCGACAGCTGGATGAACGAGCGCGCTATCCTCTACCGTAAGATGGAAGGTATCCCCGCAGAGTGGGGTACAGCCGTAAACGTACAGGCAATGGTATTCGGTAACATGGGTGACACATCAGCTACTGGTGTATGCTTCTCTCGTGATGCTGGTAACGGTGAAAACCTCTTCAACGGTGAGTACCTTATCAACGCTCAGGGTGAGGACGTAGTAGCAGGTATCCGCACACCTCAGCAGATCACCAAGATCGGTTCACAGCGTTGGGCTGAGCGTGCAGGTATCTCTGAGGAAGAGCGCGTAGCAAAGTATCCTTCTATGGAAGAGGCAATGCCCGAGATCTACAAGGAGCTTGACATGCTGCAGACCAAGTTGGAGAACCACTACCGCGACATGCAGGATATGGAGTTCACCGTACAGGAAGGCAAGCTCTGGTTCTTGCAGACTCGTAACGGTAAGCGCACAGGTTCTGCAATGGTTAAGATCGCTATGGACCTCGTACGCGAGGGTCTGATCGACGAGAAGACAGCTCTGAAGCGTTGCGAGCCCAACAAGTTGGACGAGCTCTTGCACCCCGTATTCGACAAGGCTGCTTTGAAGAGCGCAAAGGTTCTTACCCGTGGTCTTCCCGCATCTCCCGGTGCCGCTACAGGTCAGATCGTGTTCTTCGCTGACGATGCTGCTAAGTGGGCTGAGGAAGGCAAGAAGGTTATCATGGTTCGTATCGAGACCTCTCCCGAGGACCTCGCTGGTATGGCTGTAGCTCAGGGTATTTTGACCGCTCGTGGTGGTATGACCTCTCACGCTGCCGTTGTGGCTCGTGGTATGGGTAAGTGCTGCGTATCTGGTGCAGGTGCTCTGAACATCGACTACAAGGCTCGCACCGTAGAGGTAGACGGCCTCGTATTGAAGGAGGGTGACTTCATCTCATTGAACGGTACAACAGGTGAGATCTACAACGGTCAGGTTGAGACCAAGGCTGCTGAGCTCAGCGGTGACTTCGCTGACTTGATGGCTCTCTGTGAGAAGTACACCAAGCTGGTTGTTCGTACCAACGCTGATACTCCCCACGATGCACAGGTTGCTCGCGACTTCGGTGCCGTTGGTATCGGTCTTTGCCGTACAGAGCACATGTTCTTCGAGGCAGAGAAGATCGTTGCTATGCGTGAGATGATTCTTGCTCAGAACGCTGAGGGTCGTAAGGCTGCTCTTGCTAAGTTGTTGCCCTACCAGAAGGCTGACTTCTACGGCATCTTCAAGGCAATGGACGGCTGTCCCGTTAACGTTCGTCTGCTCGATCCCCCATTGCACGAGTTCGTTCCCCACGATCTGAAGGGTCAGGAGGAGATGGCTGCCGCTATGGGCGTAACCGTACAGTACATCCAGCAGCGCGTTGAGAGCCTTTG
>JAZKYH010000007.1:0-6199 GCA_045612065.1 Bacteroidaceae bacterium | reverse complement strand
AAAGTCTCCTAAGACCGGTGCTTACATCTTCGATGAGCAGATGGTTCCTTCTGAGAAGGTACAGGAGTTCCTCAAGAAGTAATTTATATTACACGACAATAGGCAAGCCCTGCAACATCCGCGTTGCGGGGCTTGTTGTTTATTTTCAACTCTCAATTTAAAATGGATATAGGTTTTCTTAATCGTTTCGAGGAGAAAATACAAAATGAACTTCTCCGTGTTTGTACCTCACGAGGTATGCTCAGTGGAACCTTGTTGGCTACTGACGATGTTACTGGTCATTGGGAAGTGTTGGCTCCTGAGTATGTGGCTGATGCCGTAGGGCAGATTGCCGATTATCCCATTGTTTCTATTGCATGGGCAGGATACCTTGGCCTGGCTGTAGCTCATGGTTGGGATACTAATTGGGAAGTTTGTGTCCGTGCCACCTATAAGCAATATTATGGTGAGCAGGGTTTTGATGATATGGACGAACATATCGTGCAGCATGTGTTGGGCCTTTCGCTTGATAGTAAAGAGGCTAAGGATTTAGAGGCTATCATTCGTTCGTGTGCACAGACTGCGGTTACGCTCATACGTCGTGAGCAGATAGAGCCTCAGAGTCCCATGGCGTTTCATGTATTTGCCCGTGCAATCAAGGTGATGTATAAGATTGGTGCGGCACTTGAGCTTAAGCGTCTCGGCTATAAGTTCGAGGAGGTGAAGCTTCCTCCCCATTTTGGCTCAATGCCCGAGTGTTAAGGTCTCTTAGGACAAACTTCTCCGAGATGTTCTTGTCTTGACAGATTCAAAAACATTACCCCTGCTAGCAGGGGTAATTTATATAAAGAACTTTGTCTCTTTATTGGTATATCGCTTTGGTGCCGGCCAAGAGTGTGTTCATCATGAGCGATACGATGGTCATGGGGCCTACTCCGCCCGGTACGGGGGTGATGTAGGAACACTTGGGGGCTACCTCGTCAAACTTGACATCGCCCGTGAGCTTGAATCCGCTCTTGCGTGTAGCGTCGGGGACGCGGGTGGTGCCCACGTCAATCACTACGGCCCCCTCCTTCACCATGTTGGCTGTCACAAAGTTGGGTTGGCCCATGGCAGCGATGAGGATATCGGCCTCTTGGCACTCCTTCACCAAGTCCTTGGAGCGGCTATGGCATACGGTTACGGTGGCATCGCCCGGGTAAGCCTTCTGCATCATAAGGGTGGCCATGGGCTTTCCTACGATGTTGCTGCGGCCGAGAATGACACATTTCTTTCCTGCGGTCTCAATGTTATAGCGCTTGAGCAATTGAAGTATGCCGTTGGGGGTTGCTGACACGAAGCAGGGCAGGCCTATTGAGAGGCGTCCTACGTTGATAGGGTGGAAGCCGTCTACATCCTTGCGGTAGTCGATGGCTTCGATGATGCGTTGCTCGTTGATGTGGCGGGGTAGGGGGAGCTGTACGATGAAACCGTCTACATCGGCGTCTTGGTTCAGTCTTTCTATCTCGGCGAGTAGGGTGTCCTCTGTAACATCGCTCTCAAAGCGGATGAGCGATGAAGTGAATCCACATGCCTCGCAGGCTTTCACCTTATTGGCTACATAGGTCTCGCTTCCGCCGTCGTGCCCAACGAGGATGGCTGCAAGGTGTGGGCGTTTTTCGCCGCGTGCCACGCGCTCGGCTACTTCGGCAGCAATCTCTTGCTTGATTTGCTCCGATATGGCTTTTCCGTCGATTAAATTCATGGCCTCCTTTTATCTTCTAAACTTCGGCATTCCCATCTTGCCCATGGGCATGTTGGCAACGTTCTTCATCATCTTGCGGGTCTGCTCAAACTGCTTCAGCAGGCGGTTCACCTCCTGGATGTTGGTACCGCTACCCTTGGCAATACGTTGGCGGCGGCTTCCATTAATAATCTCAGGGTGGCTGCGCTCGTAGGGAGTCATCGAGTAGATGATTGCTTCAACGCTCTTGAAAGCGTTGTCGTCGATGTCGAGATCCTTGATTTGCTTGCCTACACCAGGAATCATGCCCATGAGGTCCTTGATGTTACCCATCTTCTTGATTTGGGCAATCTGAGCAAGGAAATCATTGAAGTCAAACTGGTTGCGCGCGAGTTTCTTGGAGAGCTTGCGTGCCTCCTCCTCATCGAACTGCTCCTGCGCCTTCTCTACGAGTGATACGATGTCACCCATGCCGAGAATACGGTCGGCCATACGTGAGGGGTGGAACACATCAAGGGCTTCGAGCTTCTCGCCTGTACCCACAAACATGATGGGCTTGCTCACCACAGTACGAATAGAGAGGGCTGCACCACCACGAGTATCGCCATCGAGCTTGGTGAGTACCACGCCGTCAAAGTCGAGGCGGTCGTTAAACTCCTTGGCGGTATTCACAGCATCCTGACCGGTCATGGCATCCACCACGAAGAGTATCTGGTCGGGGTCGATGGCATCCTTGATTGCTGCAATCTCACGCATCATCTGCTCGTCTACGGCAAGACGACCTGCGGTGTCGACGATAACTACATCGTAGTTCTTAGCTTTGGCCTCACGGATAGCGTTCAAGGCTATCTCTACGGGGTTCTTGTTGCCCTCTTCCTTGTACACGGGCACCTCAATCTGTTCGCCCAATACGGTGAGTTGGTCTATCGCTGCGGGACGATATACGTCACAGGCTGCGAGCAAGGGACGACGGTGCTTCTTGTTCTTGAGCATCAAGGCGAGCTTACCCGACATGGTAGTCTTACCCGAACCTTGCAAACCGCTCATGAGGATTACTGCGGGTCGAGCTTTGAGGTCGAGCTCTACAGCATCGCCACCCATGAGTGAGGCGAGCTCATCGTGCACAATCTTTACCATCAACTGGCTGGGGCGCACGGCGGTGAGCACATTCTGACCCAATGCCTTCTCCTTTACTGTGTCGGTAAAGTTCTTGGCCACCTTGTAGTTTACGTCAGCATCGAGCAATGCCTTACGTACATCCTTGAGGGTTTCGGCAACGTTCACTTCGGTAATCTTGCCTTCACCTTTCAGTATCTTAAACGACCTTTCGAGTCTTTCGCTTAGGTTTTCAAACATAATTTCCTATAGTTATATCAATTAGGGTGCGAAATTAGTGAAAACTGAGTGAAAAAGCAAGTTTCAATGAGTGAAAAGCTTGTTGTGGCTGTAAGAATTCCCTGAGTGGGCCAATGAGTAGAAGCGAAGGTAGAAAATAAATTTGAATTCTGAATGATGAGTTTTGGAATATTTCTTAAGATGCGACTTCGCTTATAATAATGTTGCCGAAATCAACTGAATTTGGAAACGTGGTCTATTGGTTGCAAAGGGTATGGACTAAAGGTTGTTGGTTATGGGAGGCATGGCATTTTGTTGCCGAGCCTGCGAGAATTAATTTTCAAGCCTGTGATAATTTGTGGAGGGATCTGCGATATTTATCTGTCGCGCCTGTGAAATTTGGAGCTGTTCTTTTGGGATTTAGAGTTTAGGAAGACCTACGGCAAGTAGAAAAAAGGCGATATTACCGAGTAAACGATTTTTATTTTTGCCCTGGCAAGGAGCAGCGTAGCGCACTCCGCTGCTACGAAGCCGATGACGAAAACGTAAACAGCGATGTAGGTTAATTTTCAATTCTCAATTTTCAACTTTCAATTTATCTATCCTTGCCAGAGCAAAAATAAAACTTTTTTACTCTTAGTTAGGGAAATTAGAGCCGTCTGGTAAGAAAAAAGCCTTTGTCTGATGGGAAAATCAGACAAAGGCTTTTTCTCTCGTCTACAAAGGCTTTTTTCTTCGTCTTGCTGTAGATTTCGGAGGACTTGTCTTTCGGCCTGTTTACCTCCTCTTGGACCTGTAATAGGCATCGTAGAGATAGTTCGCTTCATCCTTGTTGGCACCGAGTGATTCCAAGAAACCCGAGGCGTTGTGTATGGTGTCGGCAAATGGTATGGAGTTCTCTGCCGAAGCGTCGTGCAACTCCTCGGCGCGACTCAGCAAGCGGAAGCAGTCATCGCGTTTGCCCAAGACCCAACAGTTGTAGGCGGCAAATTTCCAGTCGATGGTGGTCATCTCGGCGGCATGCTCGGTCATCATACGCTCGTAGTGCTTGGAGGCTTGTGCTATCTGCTTGCTGAGTAAGCTGCACTCGGCCAGTAGACGAAGCGTCTTGAGCGACTCGGGATGGTGGTAGAGGAGCTTGTGGAGGCGGGGTAATGCTTCTTCATATTCGCCCGTCTCGTATAGCTGCTCGGCTACATGGAAGGTGAGGTTGAGGTTGTCAGGCTTCATCTCCTCGGCTATCTTGTAGTATTCGAGGGCTTTCTCGTGCTCCTCCAACTCGCGGTGGCATTGTGCCAGATGTAGGATGGTCCAGTAACTGTCGGGCTTCATCAGGTCGGCACGGGTATAGACGGAAACGGCTTCGTCGTACATCTCCATCTTCTGGTAGCATAGTCCGAGCTGCTGCAGTTGAGTGGCCTCCATGCGCTCGGGGTGATGGAGCTCGAGGAGGAAGAAGAAATCGGTGGCGCGGAGATACTGCTTCTGCTTGATGTTGAGCCCGATGAGGCGGAAGAGGCGGTCGGGCTCCAAGATGAGGCGGTGGAGCGGATTTTCGACCTCGGGGAACTCTACGAGGTGTTCGAACGGGTTGTCAAACTCATGCGCGCTTGTGAAGAGGCGGAAGAAGCGGTAGAGGTTCTGTACGTACTGGCGCAGGATGCTCTGCGTGGTCTGTTTGCTCATGCGCTTCAAGTCGGGGATATCGGCGCTCTCCTTGAGCGCTTTGTTCTGCTCTTCGAGCTGGCTCATCATGGCATTGCGCTGCATCTCGGGTATCTCACGTATGGCGTAGCAGAAGGAATACTTGTCGGAGTCGCACATGAAATTCGATTGCAGTATGGTCTCGGCAATCGGGCTGGCCGCTCCATGCGGATTGCCCACGATGGCAAGCATATCGGCCTGCCACGCATCGAACGGACGGAACCAGTTGCATATCGTGTAGAAGAAGGGATAGCGCTTGAGCTGCGAGAAGGTGCTCATGTTCACGTCCACACCCTCCATCTGCCACTCGGTGATCTCGCGCATGCTCTCCTCTAACCCACTCTCGTGCATCCACTGCTCCCAGTCGGGGCTGATGTCGTCGGTAGAATCGTCTGCGTTCATGTTGGGCATACGGCGCAGCTTAGGATTCTTCATCAGTTCGGGGATAATCTCTTCGCGCATCTTGCGGTCTACCTCCTCGGTGTCGGTGCTGCGGGTAAACTGTAGGATAACCTCGCACACCTGGTCGCCAGACAAGGGGTCCTCGCACAGCAAGTCGAGGCGTGCCTTCACCTCACTGTAGTAGCCGATGCGACCACTCCAGCAATAGCATGCCATGACGATGCCCACCAGAGCACGTGTGTTCACCATGGCTTCGGAGTGGTAGTAAGCATCGCACAGAAAGAGGAACTTCAGAGGGTCAAACATGCGTAACAGACTTAATGTTACGGCGCTTACGATGACGCATTGGTCATTGCATGTGATGAGTGGAGATAGCAGCAAGGCATCTGCCTCGGCTGCCGTAGGGGCATCCCATGCGCCTTGTGTCCACAGGTCGGTAAATAGGGAGGCCAACTGCTTGTCATGTGCTGTTGTCAGCTGTTCTAGCTCATCTTCGTTGCTGATGCTTCGTGTGCCCTCGGCAAAAGCCTCCAATTGCATCTGGTAGGTGCGAAGCGGCTCGCGGCGTATGGTCCTGAGCTGGGAGGTGTAGTATGGCATCTCTTTGGCACCGTGGACGGCAAGAACGTAGCGGTCGTTCAATTGCAGGGCGCGCCCTACCAATTGTTGATACACGCGGTCGCGCTCAGGGTCGGCAATGCCCTGCCTGAAATAATCGATGAGTGCATCGTATGTATTGGTGATGCCGCTGAGCTCGTACTCCAGTTCGGCGAGTTGAGCCTCGCGAACCTCTTTCGCGAGCTGTTCGAGAAAAAGGAAGAACTGTCTTTTCTCAATAAGGTCGATGCGATGACCTGATAGACGATCTATATTCACGGTTTATCTTATTCCTATTTATATATATAACACAAAGTTCGATAAGTTTTCCGGACTATGCAAACGAATCTCTTGGATTTTTTCTTCGCCCATCGTAAAAAGTAACATGAAAAACAGCTAAAAACCTCTAAAAAAGAATATTTTGCAAAATAATGTGAAAACTTTTGGCAGAATACAAAT
>JAZKYH010000006.1:0-49511 GCA_045612065.1 Bacteroidaceae bacterium | reverse complement strand
CTGACAGAGCGTAGCGACGAAGGATCCCGCGCAGGGACTTGGCAAGAGACGTCTGCGAGATTGCCTAACGGCTACCTAAAGGTTGTTTCACTGCGTTCAGAATGACAAAATGAAGATTTGGACAACATCTATATTATTGCCTTTATTTAACCACGAATTTACACGAATTTCGTTATTTTTACGACTTCGCCGTTTAGGTAGCTACGCTCGCTGAGAAATTACAAAGTACACTTTGTATTTCGCTCGCTTATCGCTACCTTTACGACTTCGGTGTTTAGGTAGCTACGCTCGCTGAGAAATTACAAAGTACACTTTGTATTTCGCTCGCTTATCGCTACCTTTGTACTGAATTATGGATAAGATGTTGGATACATTCTTCGAATCGCAAATGCAAGAGTGGCCCATGGCTCACGAGAACCATGAAGCCTTGGGCAAGGTGTGGAGCCACGAACTACCCTCACCCAAGCTGCCCACTCCCCTACGCGTGCAGTGCAACCCAGCACGTCTGGTGTCGACAGGCGCGAAGATAGACAAGGCAAGCATAGCCGCTCGCCCCTGCTTCCTCTGCGCGGCAAATCGCCCCAAGGAGCAGCAGAGCCTTGCACTGAACGAGGAGTTCGAGTGGTTGGTAAACCCCTTCCCCATACTCTCCCATCACTACACCATAGCCTCCAAGCAGCATCGCCCGCAGCGCTTCCTCGATGCCTACGATGCCATGATACAGGCCGCAAAGGTGCTCCCCGAGGGATATATCGTGTTCTACAATGGCCCCAAGTGCGGAGCTTCGGCCCCCGACCACCTGCATCTGCAGGCAGGTATCGCAGAAGACATTCCCTTGGTGACATACGCCAAAAGTCTGAAAGCAAAGGACGGCATACAGGAGATAGCACCTTTCGGATACTTGGTCTACCTCATTCACAATGCCGAGGACAGCAATACATTCCATCAGCTGTACGGGGGGCTGCCCATCCCCGAAGAGGACTATGAACCACGCATGAACGTGGTGGCCTATCGCAAAGACGGCCAGGTTATCCTCATCGTTATTCCTCGCCGCGCACACCGCCCCATCTGTTATAACAAAGAGGGCGATGCCAAATACCTTATCAGTCCGGGGGCATTGGATATGTGTGGACTCCTCATCGCTCCGCGCCTCGAAGACCATGAGCGCCTCACCGCGCCCAAAGCCATTGATATCCTCTGCGAAGTGGGCGTACGCACAGAACCCACCATCGATGTGGGCATCATGCAGGGAAAGGAGATAGGGTTTACATTGGCCTCACCCTTGCCCCCCCAAAGGAGGGGTGACTCGGACAGCCTTATGCTGCCTCCGGACACATACCATGCATCCATAAAAGAAGATACGCCGAGTGGAAAATCTTATATTATAATAAGAGGGGAACACACAGAGTACTCCTTAGGGAACTATGTATCGCTTGAGTCACCCCTCCTTTGGAGGGGCAAGGGGGAGGCTTCATTCTCTCTCCACGGCGTGACTATCGGTAAGGAATTTCACTGGCAGCAGCAAGAGACACAGACCTTTCAGGGCGCACTCATCTTGCGCATCATTAACGGTGAGCTGCATGCCATCAACCGCATCGCCATAGAAGATTATCTCACTAGCGTCATCGCCTCAGAGATGAGCGGGACCTCATCGGTAGAACTCCTCAAGGCACACGCGGTCATCTCCAGAAGTTGGCTGCTGGCGCAGATAAAGGCCCCCTCAACTCCCCCCGAAGGGGAGCTTACAGGCATCGCTAAAAATACCATCAAGGCTATAGACAGATATCAGACTGCTCGCCCCGACACATACCAATTACTTAAAGAATTAGCCAAGCAGCACAAACAAATGCCCACAGAAGCAGAAAGATGCCTATGGGAAATGTTGAGGAGCAAGAATTTAGGGAAGAAATTCCGCCGGCAACATATCATTGGGGAATTCATTGTAGACTTTGTCTGCATGGAAGACCAATTAGTGATTGAGGTAGATGGCGCATATCACGAGAATCGCCAACAAGATATCGAAGATAAACTACGCGAAAACATACTAAAAGAATACGGATATCACATACTACGCTTTACCAATGAACAGGTTATCAACGAGCCCGACAATGTCATTGAGAAGATAAAAGCACATATAACCGCGCTGTCTGAAAGCTCCCCCTCGGGGGGAGTTGAGGGGGCTTCGCTCATCCGTTGGTACGACCGCGAGGCGCACACGCACTTTGATGTATGTGCCGATGACCACTGCCAGCGCTACCAAGGGGTGAGTCGTAAGGTGACACCTCAGGTGCACGAAGCCATACGAGCTACGCGCGGCATCGTGCTGAGCTACGAGGGAGAGGTGTGTGACGCACGCTTCAGCAAGTGCTGCGGCGGAAAAACAGAGTTATATGAGAGTTGCTGGGACGACACGCCCCACCCCTACCTCAGCGTGGTGGACGACCCGTTCTGCAACACCGACGACCCCAAGATACTCTCCGAGGTGCTGAACCACTATGACCAGTCCACCGACTTCTACCGCTGGACCGTGCAGTACACCCAGGCAGAGCTGTCCGGACTCGTACGCCGTCGCAGTGGGTTCGACTATGGCGACATCATCGACCTCATCCCCATCGAGCGCGGCCCTTCGGGACGCATCGTGCGCCTACAAATCGTAGGCACCAAGGCCACACGCATCATCGGCAAGGAGCTGGAGATACGCCGCACCTTGTCAGAGACTCATCTATATAGCAGTGCGTTTGAGGTGGAGAAAGCCTTCCCCCTTGAAAACTCGCAAGCGAGACTCCTTAGGGGAACTGAAGTTCCCGTCGTCGCAACCGACGCTCCCTTCCGCGTCGGCCCAAGGAGGGGTGACTGCGAGAACGTCACTAATAACTCCACGATGTTTGAGGCCCCCTCTCCGGAGAGGGATGAGGAGAGGCCTCCGACCTTCATCCTCCACGGCAGTGGTTGGGGCCATGGCGTAGGCTTGTGCCAGATAGGAGCCGCCGTAATGGGGACCAAAGGATATAACTACAAAGAGATACTGCACCACTACTACCCCGAAGCATCGCTCACGGAGTGGTATACCCGAAGTCCACAATGCCCTTCCCGAGATGACTGTTAGTACATGAAAAACACTATGGGCCATCAGGGAGGCTTGTGGGCCTTTTAAGGAGAGCTATAGGCTAAGGGTTATAGGCTAAAGGATTAAAGATACTAAAACAACATAGATAAAACATGATTTCAGTAGACGGATTGGCCGTAGAGTTTGGCGGCACTACATTGTTCAAAGACATATCGTTTCAAATCAACGAAAAGGACCGCATTGCCTTGATGGGTAAGAACGGAGCGGGAAAGAGCACCTTGTTGAAGATTCTCGCCGGTGTGCGCCAGCCCACCCGAGGCAAAGTATCTGCACCGAAGGATTGCGTCATCGCCTACCTACCCCAGCACCTCATGACCGAAGATGGCCGCACGGTGTTTGAGGAGACCTCACAAGCCTTTGCCCATCTGCACGAGGCAGAGGCCGAGATTGAGCGCATGAACAATGAACTCGCCACACGCACCGATTATGAGAGCGACGAATACATGGCACTCATCGAGCAGGTGGCCGTACTGAGCGAGAAGTTCTACGCCATCGACATGACCCACTTCGAGGAGGATGTGGAGAAGACCCTCCTGGGCCTCGGTTTCGAGCGCACCGACTTCGACAAGCCCACCTCGGAGTTCTCAGGCGGGTGGCGCATGCGCATCGAACTCGCCAAGCTCCTCCTCAAGGATCCCGACGTGCTGCTGCTCGACGAGCCTACCAACCACCTCGACATCGAAAGTATACAATGGCTCGAAGAGTTCATCAAGACCTCATCGAAGGCCGTTGTTGTCATCAGCCACGACCGTAAGTTTGTAGATTCTATCACCACACGCACCATCGAGGTCACCATGGGACGTATCTACGACTACAAGGCTTCATATAGCCACTACCTCGAACTGCGCAAGGAACGCCGCGAACAACAGCAGAAGCAGTATGAGGAACAGCAAAAGATGATACAGGAGACAAAGGACTTCATCGAGCGCTTCAAGGGCACCTACTCAAAGACCTTCCAGGTGCAGAGCCGCGTGAAGATGCTCGAGAAGCTCGAGCTCATCGAGGTGGACGAGGAGGACACATCACGCCTACGCCTCAAGTTCCCGCCCTCGCCTCGTAGTGGAAGCTACCCCGTGACAGCCGATGGCGTAGGAAAGACCTACGACCGCCTCATCTACAAGGATGCCAACTTCATGATCGAGCGTGGCGACAAGGTGGCCTTCGTAGGCCGCAATGGTGAGGGTAAAAGCACGATGGTCAAGAGCATCATGGGCGAGATACCCTACGATGGCACCATCACCCTCGGCCACAACGTACAGATTGGCTATTTTGCCCAGAACCAGGCCTCGCTGCTCGATGAGGAGCTCACCGTATTCCAAACCATCGACGACGTGGCCAAGGGCGAGGTACGCAACAAGATACGCGACCTCTTGGGCGCTTTCATGTTTGGCGGCCCCGAGGAATCCATGAAGAAGGTAAAGGTGCTCTCCGGTGGTGAGCGCACTCGCCTGGCACTGCTCAAGCTATTGCTCGAACCCGTCAACCTGCTCATCCTCGACGAGCCCACCAACCACCTCGACCTCAAGACCAAGGATGTGCTCAAGCAAGCCCTACAGGACTACGACGGCACGCTCATCCTCGTGAGCCACGACCGCGACTTCCTCGACGGCTTGGTGACCAAGGTGTATGAGTTTGGCCATCAGCGCGTGCGCGAACACCTCTGCGGCGTGTACGAGTTCCTCGAGACCAAGAAAATGGAGAACTTACAGGAGTTGGAGAGAAAGAATGCATAAGGCCTAACAAACCCACCACATCATGCCACCCATCGACAACCAATACAAGATAAGAAACCAAGAGTTCCTGCAAGAGTATGCCCAGCGCCCCGGAGTGAAGACCATGTTCAACGGCGTCATGTACCGTGTGATAAACAAGGGCAATGGTCCCAAGCCCTCACCCCGCAGCTACATCACCGTGTACTACACCGGCAAGCTCATCAACGGCAAGGTGTTCGACCAGACACAAAAGGGCCGCCCGGCCACCTTCCGTCTGGGCGAGCTCATCACGGGATGGAACACCGCCCTGCGCGAGATGCCCGCAGGGTCACGTTGGGAGATAGTCATCCCCTATCACCTCGGCTACGGCTCCCGCTCGGCAGGAGCCATCAAAGCCTTCTCAACACTCATCTTTGACATCACACTGCTCGACGTGAAGTGAATATAGGTCTTATTAGAGGGGAGGAATATGCCCTATGACTTGGGGAACGGGTGTTTTCTTTCAATAAACATTTTAATGTTTGCCAAAAAACGAGTAACTTTGCCATTCTTTATGCAGGCGGGGCATCCGCTATATGATATAGGACATAGAACATAAACAACAGATATGAAGCTACAATCTTTTTTTATAGTTAGCATCTGCGCCTTTCTGCTGTGTGGCTGCAATTCTTACAAAAAAGTACCTTACCTCCAGAACACTTGTGTAAAAGACAACACACTGCCCCCCCACCCTATGTATGATGCCAAAATCATGCCTAAGGATTTATTGACCATTACGGTAAATACCACTGACCCCGAATCGGCCAATCTTTTTAACTTAACCGCCCAATCGACTTTTAACGCCATCCGTTCTTCCTCGTTATCGCAACAACCAACTCTTCAGCAATATCTGGTAAGCAACGAAGGCACCATCGAATTTCCCGTGTTGGGGTGTCTACAAATTAGCGGACTTACCAAGAGCGAAGCTGAGAATCTTATCCGCGACAGGTTAAGTGCATACCTTAAGGAAAAACCCATCGTGACAGTGCGAAGGGCCAACTATAAGATTTCCGTATTGGGTGAAGTAGCCCGTCCTGACATTTTCACTGTCAACTATGAGAAAATTAACATTTTCGAGGCTCTTTCACTTGCAGGCGACCTCACTATCTGGGGTATGCGTGACAATGTTAAACTCATACGAGAAGATTCCATTGGCCAAAGTGAGGTCATTACCCTCAACCTCAACGAAAGCGACATTGTGGCTAGTCCTTATTACTACCTACGCCCTAACGACGTTCTCTATGTCACGCCCAATAAAGCTAAGGCAAAGAACTCCGACATTGGCCAAAGCACCCCACTATGGTTCAATGCAACCTCCGTTCTGATTTCCGTAGCTAATATTATTGCAACCTTCTTGCTGTTATTATGATGATGCAACCAGATATGACCAATTCCAACATTAGAACTCAGATTCGAAAGAATAGACCCGAAGAAGAGTTCAACCTCTATGAAATTCTTTTCAAATATTTGGCGTACTGGCCTTGGTTTGTAGCCAGTGTAATCATTTGTTTGTGTTGTACCTTTATGTACCTGCGCTACAGTACCCCTATCTATAGCACAAGCGCAAAGATCCTTATCAAAGAACAGGACAACTATCGAAGCAAATCTATCACGCCGACGTCTGATGTCATGGAGCTGGCAACCATCAACCTCACCAGTCTTTTCGACAACGAATTGGAGATACTCAAGTCCAAAACGCTGATAAAGAAAGCCGTATCCGATTTAGGACTCTACATCACCCATAGTCAAAGGCGTAAGTTCGGTTATGACATCATGCTGTACAAGAATTCTCCCATACAAGTGCACATGACACCCGAAGATGCCGACAAACTTTTGGGCGGAGTAGAATTGAGAATGCTCTACGATGGCAAGGAGCTAACAGCCTATGTCAGCTATACCAATCGAAAGAAAGAACAGAAGACATTGGAAAGCCGATTTACAGAGTTCCCAGCTATCATACCTACTGAAGTTGGCGTCATCACCCTTACGCCAGACAGCAATTACATTCCTCAGAAAGCCATTGAACTGTTGGCCAAAATCAACAATCCAAGGTCTACTGCTGCCAGTTATCGTGCCAACATGACCATCTCTCCCACGTCAAAAACGACAACCATTGCTAACATTACAGTCAATAATGCCGTCCCTACTCGTGGAGCCGACTTTATCAATAGCTTGGTAAAGGTATACAACGAGGATGCCAATAATGAGAAGAACGAAGTAGCCTTAAAAACCTCAGAATTTATCGAAGAGCGTATTTCTATCATTAACAACGAATTGAGAAACGCCGAGGACGAACTGGCTACATTCAAACAACGTTCCGGGTTGACCGACTTGACCAGCAATGCCCAAATGGCCTTGCAAGAAAAACGCCACTATGAGCAGCAATTCGCCGAGAACGCCACCCAGCTCAATCTGGTGCAAGACTTACAGAGCTATCTACAGGATACCAATAACATCAATGAAGTTATCCCCTCCAACATCGGTTTACAGGATGCCAACCTAAAGTCTGTTATTGACCAATATAATAAATTGATTGTAGAGCGCAAGCGCCTCCTTCGCACCTCAACAGAAAACAACCCCTCAGTCGTTATCATAGATCTTCACATCGAAACCATGCGAAGCAGTGTGCAGACAAGCATCAACAGCGTCTTACGTGGTCTGAAAATTACCCAGCAAGACTTACAACGTGAGGTCAACAGACTTACTGATCAGATTAGTGCTGCACCAGAGCAAGAGCAGGAGTTTATGACCATCCAGCGCCAGCAGGAAATCAAAGCAACTCTATACGTTCTATTGCTCAAGAAACGTGAAGAGAATGCTCTCACACTGGCTGCAACCGCAAGCAACGGACGTATTATTGAGGCACCCGCATCAAGCGGACCGATTGCTCCTCGCAAAAAAATGTTCTTGGTGACAGCCATCATGTTAGGAATCGGACTTCCCATAGGCATCATTTACTTGATGGGGCTACTCAAATACAAGATCGAAAACCGAATGGATGTCGAAAAACTAACAAAAATTCCGATCATTGGTGAAATCTCATCATGTGCCTCGACTTTGAAAAATGCCACCAATAGCGTTGTAGTGCATGAGAATAAGAACAGCCTTATGGAGGAAACGTTCCGTGCCATACGCACCAATCTACTCTTCTTATTAGAAAAAGGTCAGAAAGTTATTCTTATTACCTCATCTATACCACAAGAGGGCAAATCTTTTGTGGCCGCCAACTTGGCAGTTAGCTTAGCTTTCTTGGGTAAGAAAACGCTGATTGTCGGAATGGATATTCGTAAGCCGGGTTTGAACAGAACTTTCGGGTTCAGTACACGTTCCCATGGAATCACCAACTACTTGCAATCCCCCAACGAAGTCAACCTGTCCGACATGATTATGAGTTCTGATATCAGCCCGAACCTCTACATTCTACCAGGCGGTTCCGTTCCTCCTAATCCAACCGAACTCGTAGCGCGCCCCATCTTTGACGAAACCATCGAACAACTCAAGAAGCAATACGATTACATCATCCTCGACACTGCTCCTATCGGGTTGGTAACCGACACCTCTATCATCGCCCACGTTGCTGATATCGGAATCATAGTGTGCCGTGCCGATTACACGCCTAAGGCTGCCTATCGCAACATCAACAACTTGCAGGAGGAGCAAATATTCTCGAAACTGGCAACTTTAATCAATGACATAGACATGAACCAACGAAAAAACAGCTATAGTTATGGTTATGGTCGTAAATACGGTTATGGCTATGGACGCAAATATGGCTATGGTTATGGTTATGGCTATGGTTACGAAGACGAAAATGATAACAACAAAAAGGGGAAGAGCTAATCTTCCCCTTTTTGATTTTTCATCTGACACCATTCTTTTACCCCCCTAAGACATAATCCTTTCATCTTTCCCCAGAACGAGACGCCTAACAGACGATGGGTAAGTCTAAAGATGTGCCATCGCTCTCTTATCCCCCACCAATACGCCTTAACGGGATTACTTGGCGGAGTCTTTCTAAAGTAGGGCGGGCGCAAGATTTCCTGCATCATTTCGTTTACCATCGTTTCTCCACCCTCTGTAGAGATTTCCAGTCCCAGATAGCGATGGCACAATTGCGTCAAGGTTGCCACAGCCCGTTTAAGATATTTATCATCCAATTCAGTAGGTAGCTTTCCCCCACCCTGCTGGGCCAATAAAGTCCAATCACACAAATGCTTCAGCGACAATCCATCGCCATAATGATGAGCAGCATGAAGCGAGACAAACACCGTATCAAAAGTTACTGTGGGCACCTCAACACGGCACTTTCCATCCAGCAACTCCACCTTTTGAGAGGTTCTATTTTCCTCTAACCACTGCTCCGCCTTGGCTATACTTTGGCATTTATCCACATGTAGAAACAGACGATGATTCTCAAACGTAACGCCCTGAAAGCAGAATTCACTATGCTTTATTGACGGAGACTCCCCCATGAGAGCTTCGCTCTCACGCATCAGCTCAACCGCCAACAGATTGGCCTCTTCGTCTGTCATACGGTTTTTATCTGCCGAGTAAGTATAGATGTCAATATCCCCCCCCTCCCGATGAGCAGGGACAGGATATAGTCGGGACAGTCCCACTCCCTTCAACACTATCGTAGCTATACCATGCTGGGCATATAATTGGACCAACTCATTCAGCGCGATACAATGCTTCTGGTATTTTTCCGATTGTTTCTTCTCTTTCAACGCCCATGACAGTTTCACATCCAGAGGTGGACGATACTCCATAGGCAGACGTTCTATTCCTTCCCAGGCTAAGGCTGCCACCCCTTGCCGCACAGCTAACCGATAACATTGAATCCAATCCTCTGCAGTAGCCTGATTAAAACAAGACACTTCGACCTCTTGCTGATGTAGGGCAGCACGCAGCAAGGCCAATAGTATTTCTTCCGAACGTTCCAATTCCAACACCTTCATACGAGTATAATACAAGCCTAAAACAAAAATGGCATGTAAAAGAGGATTTTCACATGCCATTCTTTATCATTTAGTTTGCCATTTCTTTCAATTTACTTCGATACTCTTGCTGCCACCAGTTAACTTTTGCTTTGATGTTGGGATCATCGTAAGAATGATTTGCAAAATAGTTTCTGTTAGTGTAATCTGTCTTCGATCCTACAGGTACATAGATGACAAGATTAGCGTGAGTATTGTCAAACACATACGATTTATCACCATTGTCAGTCTTGATGAAGGGCGGTTCAACTGCATAGCAATATACTGTCTGGAGATTAATAGCATTACAGAATGCACCTTCACCAATCAAAGTACAATTTTCTGAGATAATTGCTTCTGTCAAGCTACTACAATCCATAAATGCATTGTCCTCGATCGTCACAACTGATCCCAAATCAATTGTTTCCAAACTGGTACAACTACGGAACGCTCCTGCATCTATATATTTCACCCCAGGAACACTGACTTTTGTCAGATTAGGACAATTATAGAATGCTCGATAACCAATGGTCTCAATATTACCGATATTAATAGTTTCCAAGTCATCACAACCAGAGAATGCATGCTCTTCAACAGCTTTGACACTTCCGCTAATATTAATATTTTCAATACTAGAACCTGTACCTGCACTATTCTTGATTGTTGTTACATCTCCGTATATATTCAGATTTGCAATTGTACTTCCAGTAAATGCAGACTCATTAATATCATCCACATTGTTCAGTATGATTAGATCGTCAGCCGTACAATTATAGAATGCGAAATCACTCACTTTGATAGACTCACCATCATTATCCACTTTAATATATTCAATATCTTCACCAGGTCCCTCAAATGAATTGCCTCCAATAGCCTTTAATGTTCCAGACAACAACACAACCCATTCACCAGTTTCCTCATCATAAACCTGATCAACAATATCAAGCACAGAGCCATCCACGCCAAAGAATGTGTTTTTTAACGGGAATGCTTCCTCCTTATTTCCACTGTTATACTTGTAACGTATAGGTCCATTAGGCTTGATTCCTATAGGTTTAAACGTAGCCATCGGCTTGATATGGCTGCGTGCAATTCCAATTTGCTTAGTTGTCTTCTGTTTGAAATAACTATTATCACTAAAAATAACCGTAATGCAAAATCCTTCCGTAAATGTAAAACCTCCAGGTAAAACAAACCAGAATTTAGTAGGGTTGTTAATGTCTTGACTTAATGCCACACCACTACCACAATCTAAGGAGATTTGATTGGTTGCCTCATTATACATATAGACAACAGGGATATCACCATCAAATTCGACATCACTCCTTCCTGCAATCTTATCATCCGTATTATTAGCGGTTAATGTGATTTTTTTCACTGATTTAGGTGTGCCATCATCAGTAACCAAACGCAATTGAAGGTAACTGCAGAAATTCTGGAAGTACAAAACTTCATCATACTCACTCTGCAGTTCTCTAGCAATCATACCATTTTCACCATTGAAATAGGAATCGCCATTGAGTTCAGCATTGTAATGTTGTGTTTGAGGGAAAGTATATGCCACTATACCATCATCAAACATTTCGGTGTCTTCTTTGTAAGGATATACACTATAAAAATACCCCGTAGTAAGTTCATCACCTAAGACTTCTTCTCCAGACAATTGGAACAAACCATAATCTTGTTCGTTGTCTTTGAAACCCGTTAATGTATATTTGAGATTGGCTGTTGTGAAGAATACCGAAATAGCATCACCACTTGACCAATATTGGATGTATTCATCTGCTTCATCAGGATTGATTACAGCATATGTGCGAGTATTGGCCATCTCTGATTTATCCCAACTCTCAGGAAGATATTCGGGCAGAGCACGACTCTTAGAACCTTGAGATTCAAACTCTGGTGTATATGCAAAAAGAGTTTTAGGCACAGGCATGCCTTCCCATGCTCCCTCCCCAGGGGCTTCAGTTTGATCGCACGAGATGGCGATTAGTGCAATCAGTGCACAATAAATAAATTTCTTCATTCTTTGCATAATTGGACTACCATTCCTCTACAGGGTCTACTACATGCTCTTCCACTTTATTACCATATCTGTCATTAATAACAATACCAGATATTAAAATACCTTCTTCAACTATAACCTCAACAAATTTCACCTCAGGTGCAGTGTATTCAGTTTGTGTTATCGTTTTCATACGCTATTGTTTTTTCACTTATTTGCTACGAATAAAACATATGTATAACAAACTGCAAAGCTACATTTTTTTTCGCGAATAGCCAAATTTCCCTTTCCAACTTTGCTGTTTATCATTTAAGGTTCAAATGCGTAAAGCGAACTATAATACATTTCTTTACTTATCCAATACCTCATAACGTGAATATTGGCTCTTAAATTCTGGAACAATCTGCTTCATCTTCCTCACCACTTCCATAGCATCGTAGTTAAAACTCAATTGATAGAGTTCCTCGTCATTCCTCTTAGCCTCCTGATACTCATATTCACGTACAGAAGCAATCTTGATTTTCGGATGGTGTGTAGGCTTCGTCTGCTCCATATCGTTCAGCAATTCTTCGTAAAGTTTTTCTCCGTCACGAAGCCCACTATATACAATCTCCACGTTCTTAGCTCCGCTCAATTTTATCATACGTTGAGCCAGGTCAACAATACGCACTGGTTCCCCCATATCGAAGACATAGATTTCACCACCCGCGCCCATGGTTCCCGCCTGTAGCACCAGCTTACAAGCTTCGGGTATCAACATAAAGTAACGGATTATGTCGGGGTGAGTCACCGTAATTGGTCCTCCCTGCTTAATCTGTTCCTTGAAGATAGGAATGACCGATCCATTGCTACCCAAGACATTTCCAAAACGGGTTGTTACAAATTGTGTGACTCCTTCCACCTTACCTTCTTTGATGGCTTTATCCAGGCTCTGCACATAGATTTCGCAGATACGTTTTGAGCAGCCCATCACATTGGTGGGATTAACTGCCTTGTCGGTCGATACCATCACAAACTTCATGGCACCATACTTCACCGCCAAATCTGCCATCACGCGTGTGCCATAGATATTGTTCTGTACCGCCTCACTCGGATTGTCCTCCATCATCGGCACATGCTTATAGGCGGCCGCATGAAACACATATTCTGGACAGAACTCCCTGAACACCTGCTCCATTCGTGATTGATTACAGATATTAGCCACTATAGTACGCGCTTCTATCTCGGGATGCTTTCTAGAGAGGAAGAGACGCACGTCGTGCATTGGAGTCTCCGCCTGATCTATCAATACTAACGTCGAAGGATTGTAGATGGCAATCTGCCTTACCATCTCACTACCGATGCTACCTGCAGCACCAGTTATCAAGATACACTTTCCTGTAAGCATCTCCCCCACACTCTTCATATCCACCTCTATCTTCTCACGAGGCAGCAAATCCTCAATTTCCACCTCTCTGAGAGCTTCGTGCTGTAAAGGACTTTTGCCATCCCATTCTATAGTAGGTGGCATCATATGAATATGGATATTAGCTTCAATCAGTTTGTCTACCAATTCGGTCTGTCCACGGAACTTGTCACTATAAAGTGGCGACACCAACAATACTGTTGCGTTCTGTTGCTTCATCTCCTCCACCAGGGTCAAGTCGTTCTTCACAACTCTAACCCCCATAAGCTGTTTGTTCACATAGTTCTTATCACCAGAGACAAACCCAGCCAAAATATAGCGTTGATTCTCCTCATTACGAATTCCCTTCGCTAAGCTGACACCACCATTTTTAGTACCATAGATAAATACCCGTTTGCTGTGCTTGGAGTCAATCTCTATTTCATAAAGAGCTTTCACCACTACACGAAGGCTCCACATGAGTGACGTAGTCATCAGGAATATGGCTATCAGGTCGTAATAGCCTAACACGGCTACTCCCCAATAATCCAATAATATTCTCAAAGGAAAAGTCAAGGCCATTCCGATTAAGTTAGCCAAAGCCACTCGCCGTAAATCTACAAAGCTGGAATGTCTGATAATTTCAGAATACGTATGTAGGCACCTCATTCCCACCACATAACAGGCAAGAAAAGCCACCATCGAGATGTTCAAAGCCTCCAAGTGAGAGACCGTAGCTATTGCTCCATCGGTTAAAATTGCGACAAAGACACCTGAAATATATACGATAAAGCTATCTAAGAGCACAATTCCCCAATAGGGCAAGGCCTTCTTAGAGAAATACCAATGAGCTATTTTTTGAAACAAAGTCATCTTCATGACGTTTTTTATTATTCTTTATCAGATATACCTCAGCGGGAGGTTACTCTTCGTACTTAGATATAATAGCCGAACGACTCAACTGAGGGTCATCATAGTACATGTTATCCACACCGCCCTTGTCGTCGAGAACCAACTGTGATGCAGGCACGCCAAACTCTTCGGTAAGAATCTTGAATACGTTCTTAGAGCGATGTTCCGCCAACCAGATGTTTCGTGCTACTGTACCGGTATATTTATCGGCATAACCACAAATCAAATATTTCTGATTCGGAGTAGCCTTCATCATTTCTGCAACCACCTTCAGGTTCACCCTTTCGCGGTTCACCACCTCAACCTTATCGATTACAAAGTTCACGAGATAAGGAAATGTTATCAAGTCCGATGTGCCATGCCCTATCACAATGGTATCAACAGGAGTAGAAGCTAATGCATTCTTCAGACGCGCAATTTCTTCGTTTAGCAGATTGATAGTCGTCATATCTTCCACATAATAAGTAGTATTAGCAACAGAGCGTTTCCAACCACGTTCCTTAAAATAATAGGTAAGGCCGACGTTCACCGAATAATTTTCATCAAAAAATTGATCAGCTACTCCATCATATTGCGTAGATTGAAGGATAGCACGCAAACGCACATCCAATGAAAGAGCCTTTTTTTCAGAGAAGAAACGACTATACTGCAATTCAAAGTGTCCTGCAAAGTCATTATTCGGATATCTCGGGAAGTCATAAGGATGTGTTACGCCCAAACCGACAGAAGCAATAAACTGGTTCATTAGATCAGGAGAATCATTTCCCTCATATCCTTTAACTAATCGAGATATATTAAACATCAAATCAAAGTTGAAATTAAACCACTTAATTCGCTCCTTCCAATAGGAATTACCATCACTATCAATATACTGATCACTACCATGGGTATAGAAACCTTTGCTCCACTTATCTGCACGTGAACGGAATCCAGTAAGCTGCAGTTTCGCACCAAATCCCGGCACAAACCACTTACCTACACCAACATTAAATTGCGGGGTCAAACGAGAAGAAAGACGACCTTTAGAGGTATAATCTCCCCAATAAGCATTAACACCGGCATCACCTAACACAAACCAGTTGTGGCGGAAGAAATTAGTAATAACCTGATGATCACTGCTTACCACACGTTGTTCTTCCACATTTGTACCAACGACAGTTAGTTGCTCAACGGAGTTTACATTTTGTGCAGACATTGTCAACCCACTAACAATGAATAAAAAGTTCAACAACATTTTCTTCATAACAACATCTTTACTTAATTTAAAACTACTTTTCATTTTTAATATTTATTTTAATGATTATTCTATCTGACATTTCATACACATCTCCATCAAGATGGAATATGAAAGATGATTTAAAACTATTTATTACTGCCCATCAACTGTTTCCTTAATTACATCCACATATTTCTTTGTTCCTGCCGCCCTCGTCAAATTTCTCAATATAAACTGACGTCCATTATAACCGAGCTCACAACATAAATCACGCTTTCTATACAATTGTAATATGGCATCTTTAAATGAGTTTTTGTCACCCGCCTTAGTAAATATACCACACTGATTCTCCTTGATGATAGATTGCAGCTCATTTTCATCAAAGTTGGCCAACACTGGGCGCGAAGCAGAAAGTATGCTCCATGTCTTGCTGGGCACCGAGTTCTCTCCTACTCCAGGCTTAGAAATAACTAAGCCCACATCACCAAAGCTGAACACGTGACTGATGTCTTCATAGGGTTGGAAGGGCAACAACGTTACATTGCCAATATGTTGCTCGGCAATAATTTCTTGCACTCGTTTCTTATAGGCCCCCTCACCGATGAGAACAAACTGTATATTAGATTCCGTCTTCAAATCCTTCGCCACTTCAAGCAGCATATCCATATTTTGGGTCAGCCCAATATTACCACAATAGGTAATATAGAATTTGCTTCGATCAAGGCCATAGACATCGAATAATTTATTCTGCTCACGTGGGATATGCTGTACCTCAGTTTCATCTACCCAATTGTATATCACCACGATCTTTTCTTCGGGCACTCCTTTGTCCATGATGTTACGCTTAAATCCCTCCGAAATAACGATAATCTTGTCGGCATTACGATAGGTAAAGTTCTCTATTACCCGACCTATCTTCCACAACAAGCCCCCTTTCTTTGCCAATCCTGTACTCACTAATGAATCGGGGAATATATCCTGTAGATTATACACAAAAGGGACCTTCTTAATCTTCTTCAGCATCCCACCCAGCACTCCTTGTATCGGTGGAGTACTTACCAAATAGATAAGATTAATATCCTTAGCACGCAAGCCTAAATAAAACTGTTTACACCAACAAAAGACATAGCGTAGAGCACGAAGGATAGGATTTCTTCCTTCACCAAACATAGAGAAACGATGCACCTCCATCATACCATCATACATAATCTCCTCTCTTCTCGTCTTATAATCTCTGCGGACTTCTTGTGATATACCACGAGTAGGAGTAGGAGTATATGTCACCATCTTAAACTTTTCCCAAGCAAAAGCCCAATAACGATTTTCATCCAAGTGTGTGCTCGCCATCTGCTCAGGGGCGAAATAGGGAGGCAACAAGAGTATCTTCATCACTTAATCTTTAATGATTGCCCAGAATGTACTAAAAATCAATTTAATGTCATACCAGAACGAGTGGTTGGCCACATATTCAAGGTTTATACATAATTTATCTTGCATAATTACTTCTATGTAGTACTTATCCGGATTCTCAGCCTTCGCAAGCAGTTCGTTCTCATTACGATAACGAATAGATGCCAAGTCAGTAATTCCCGGACGCACATCAAGTATGTGCATCTGCTCGAGAGTATACATATCCACATACTTACGTACCTCAGGTCGAGGACCGACAAGACTCATATCCCCCTTTATTACATTTATCAACTGCGGCAACTCATCTAACTTATATTTGCGTATATAATATCCCGAGCGTGTCACACGAGGGTCACGCCCTCCCACTGTTATCAGCCCAGCCTTATCGGCTCCTACACGCATGCTACGAAACTTATATAAGTAGAAATCCTTGTTTCCATGTCCTACACGCAACTGTTTATAGAACACCGGCCCCTTTGAGTCCAATTTTATCCAAATGGCAAGAACGAGAAAGATAGGACTAAGCAAAATTAGTCCGCATCCACTTGCGACAATATCAAATAATCGTTTCATCTTACAACTTTTTAATTAATCTATACATCTTTCTATCAGGATATGCAATAAACTCATATAGGGTAGAATATCCCATTGAATGATAAAATGCTATGGCAGATTCATTATTATAGTAATCCGTCGTCAATGAAACTTTCTCCACACCTTCGTCCTTTAGAGCTGATTCTGTTGCATATAACAGTTTCTTACCCACGCCTTTTCCTTGGGTTTCTAACAAGACTCCTATGGAGTACAACTCTGCATAGTCTTCATTATCTACAATCACTTCACTTTTCTTAGTGATATTTCTAACCAATCTGACTAATGCACGGGGTTGAGTGAATAGCAATTTCACAGCAAGAATAAAAAAACTGAGAACATTATTCTTTATCAATTTCGTATTAAATCCACGACACAACTTTGTTGCAGCAGAAAAACCGAGGATATGCTCATTCTCCACAGCACAAAAGACAATGCCATCCTTACTGTTTACAAATGCATTATAATAAAATTGCAAGAACCGACTTCCTAATGTTGTCAAGAAAAATCCATTAAAGGCATTCTCGTGAATTCTCACAATCTGAGGCACATCCTCAACTTTTGCTAAGCGTATTTCCATCACTTACTTATTATCTCCACAAAATTTTCAATCACATAGTCCACTTGCTCGTCAGTCAAACAAGTATGTAGAGGCAGTGTTATCTCATTCCTATATTGGTTATATGCATTCGGATAGTTCTGAATGTCAAATCCCAGATTCCTGTAAGCAGTCATCATAGGCAATGGCTTATAGTGAACATTACAAGCAATACCTTTTTCAGCCATCTCCGTAATCAATTCATTACGGAACTCCACATCCTTACCTATCAAACGAACCAAGTATAGGTGTCCGCTAGATGCATGGTGCTCATCGTAATGGTTTAAGACCTCAACCTTCACATTTTTCAAACCCTCATTATAACGACCAATAATTTCGCGACGACGTTCCAACATCTGCGGATAGCGCTCAAACTGCTTCAATCCAATAGCAGCCATAATATCTGTCATGTTACACTTAAAGGCAGGCGACACGATGTCGTACTCCCAAGCACCGAGCTGAGTTTTTGCTAACGCATCCTTGTTTTGTCCATGCAATGAGAGCAACTGGAACTGCTTATATATCCATTCATTGTCCACTCCCTCGATATTACGCCATGTAACAGCCCCCCCCTCAGCGGTGGTCAGGTTCTTTACGGCGTGAAACGAGAAACTGGTAAAATCGGCGATCTCGCCACACATCATCCCTTTGCGCTGTGCACCGAAAGCATGAGCTGCATCGGCCATTACAACTACACGCCCAAAGGCACGCTGCAAGTCGTTGGCAGGACGAAACAAGTGACGCTTGTTCTCTACGGCAGCAAACACTTTGTCGTAGTCGCATACAATACCCGCCAAATCTACAGGAATAATCACCTTCGTGCGCTCTGTGATAGCATCCTCCAACTTCGTGTAATCCATCTCAAATGATCCAGGAGCGGTATCTACCATTACCACCTTAGCACCCACGTGACAAGTTACACTTGCTGTAGCGGTATAAGTATAAGCGCAGGTAATCACTTCATCTCCAGGTCCCACCTCGAGAAGGCGCAGAACTAATTCCATACATGCAGTTGCAGAATTAAGACATACCGCTCTATCTGTATGGCAATAGGCTGCAATCAACTTTTCAAACTCTTTAGTACGAGGGCCAGTAGTAATCCATCCAGAACGAATAGCGTCGCATACCTCATTGACCTCCAACTCACTCATATCTGGAGGAGAAAATGGAACTTTCATAATATAAAACAATTATAGTTCAATAATATGTTGAAAAATTAATCTTTAACAAAATCGCACACAAGTCTTTCAAATCGCTCTTGATCATTAAAGAACTCCTTCAGCAAATTATCGCAACGCTCAGCGTAAGCATTATAATCTTGAAGCATAAAATTCCTAAGCGCATTCTTCAAATTGGAGCAGTCTGCCAAAGCGACTCCGATATTATATTTCTCCGCATAATCACCTTGCATTGTATCTTTAGTAACAATCATCGGTTTGCGATAAATCAGCGAATTATAAAATCGGTTCGATAGGGCTGTATCGTGAGTTATTACTCTTGGGTAAAATATATTCATGAAAGTAGAAGACCGCACATATGCTGCTTCTTCGTGTTTCTGATAAAAGCCCTTAAAACTCACGTTTTTAATCTTATGTTCTTCACAGTAGGCAGATAACTGCGTTGCCCCACCACCACTACCGATAAAGCGCAGTGAGAATGCACTATCGTTAGCTAAAGCCTTTACGACCTCGACATTAGATGAGAAATCTCGGATTCCACCAATTGTAAGAATGTCAATATTATCAGAAGAGCCAAACCCCATTGTATCACGCAATCCGATGTTCTGCTTCACTGCATCCACGTCAAAATTGTGAGAAAGATAATAATCACGTTTGGGCAAGCAACGAATAAAACCAGGAGATGACACAACATTAGCATAACTTATTTTGGTCATCAATGCAAATAACTGACGAAATCCCGGTTTCTGCTCTATAGAAAGATCCCGATAGTCAATAATAAATTTACCTTTAAACTTTCTCATCAAGAAGGTACTCAGTAGACAAGTCATTTGCGGACCAAACACTATCAATCTATCAAAGCAATTCGCACGAATAATCCTCTTGATGAAAGCTATGTAGCGACGATATGCAGAAAACGACGCTGAACCATTATCTACATGAATGTTCTCATCATACTGTATACCCTCCTTTGCATCTTTACCATCTCTATTCCATGAGATGATTTGATATTCCACACTATTCTCTTGAAGAATACGTGTATAAATACGCACATAGGGAGCATACCATATTGTTCCTGGCAAAATGAGTCCGACCTTCATTTCTAATTATATCCGATTTAATGTTAAGAATTCCTCCATAAACCAATCCATCTCCACAAGGATTCACAATCACATCCATCAACACGGATTACCCAATAACATCGATACCCCAATCATAACATTTGTCGATAGCAAATGAGCTATGCCGCGATAGCTTGCGAGGCATGCCGCAGTAGCTAATGAGGTATAGCGCGGTAGTTAGTGACATCAAGAAACTTAGTAAAATTAATAAAACATTATATACTATCTCAATTTCTCCACTATCCGACCGCAAGCCAATCCATCCCCATAAGGGTTCACCGCTTTGCTCATCGTATCATAATAGTCCTGATTATCTAACAATGCCGACACCTCAGATACGATCTTGTTATAATCAGTGCCCACCAACTTCACCGTACCAGCCTCCAATGCCTCAGGGCGTTCGGTGGTGTCACGCATCACCAAGACAGGCTTTCCCAACCCAGGAGCCTCTTCCTGAATACCACCGCTATCGGTCAATACGATGGTGGACATCTCCATCAAATACACGAATGAGAGATACTCCAGAGGTTCGATGAAGAACATATTGCCAATACCTGTCAAATCCTCACCAAATACTTCATGAATAGGTTTGCGCACATTGGGATTCAAATGCATCGGGTACACAAAATCCACATCGGGATACTTCTGAGTCAGGTCCTTAATAGCCGTACACATATGGATGAATCCTTCACCAAAGTTTTCTCGGCGATGACCGGTAATCAAGACAAGACGTCTTGACTGTGAATTCTGAAGCCTATCCACATTGTAACCAGCAGTAGCGAGGGTGCTTTTGAGTTCTTCGCTCAAAGCCTCATCACGCTTAATCTTATCCACTACCCAGTAGAGGGCATCGATAACGGTGTTACCCGTAACAGAGATGCTCGCCTCACTCACCATCTCTTCCAAGAGATTCTGGCGGCTGAGGGGTGTGGGAGCAAAGTTATAGGTAGCTATACGCCCCGTAATCTGACGGTTCATCTCCTCAGGCCAAGGACTATAGATGTTATGTGTACGCAGACCAGCCTCTACATGCCCTACGGGAATCTGCTGATAGAAAGCAGCTAGTGCCGCTGCGGTACTGGTCGTGGTATCTCCATGTACTAACACCACATCGGGCTGTACCTCGCGCAACACGTCGCGCATGCCAAGGAGCACGCGTGAGGTCACATCATAGAGATCTTGCCCCTGCTTCATGATGTTGAGGTCATAGTCTGGCAGAATCTCGAAAAGACGAAGCACCTGATCCAACATCTCGCGATGCTGACCTGTGACGCATACAATGGTTTCAAACTGCTCAGGATATTTCTGGAACTCCTTCACTAACGGTGCCATCTTGATGGCTTCGGGACGAGTACCAAAAACTAACATAATCTTTCTCATTCTGATTTCATTTCTTTTATGCAATCGGTCAAAGTAAGGATTCTGTCACCATTTGCTCGTTTCTCAATGATAAACTTCTCCAAATGCGGGAAAGCCGATGGTGAAAAGTTCTTAGGATGACCCAACACTGTCATACAACCAAATTTCTTCGAGTATTTATATACATCTTCCAGCCAAAAGTAACACTGATGATCAATTGAAGCATAGGGATATTTAATCCATTCAAAAGAGGACATTACAGATTTTATCTTAGCCCTCAATGAAGTCTGTGGCTTATCACCTCCATCGCCCCATCTATTTTCAGTTTTAGACATCCATCGTTCCTTTACAAACAGATACTTAATGATATTCACAGGACCTGCTGTTGATATTGGGAACTCCCAGAATGAGCCTTCCTGTTGGGTAACGTCAATATCTTCTGTAAATTTATATACACACCTTGACGATTTTATATAATCATACGAATGAGTCTTTTGTCTCACCTTACCGCCAGGCAATACCGATGAATCACCGATGATACCATATTGCTTAAAACATGCAGTATAGTCAAAATCCTGTATCGAGAATCCACCCGCTCTAAACAAGGTTGTTTTATATCCTATGATAGAATCAAGTAAGTCCTTTGACTTACCAAACACCTCAAAGGCATAATTACGTGGCATATCTGACAACTTATAATGGTCCCAATCTAAAGTCCACTCTTTACCATCATAATTAGAGTAGTACCATTGAGGATGGATATGTAGTTGGATATCGTGCCCAAGGCTTACAAGCCACTTGATGTTGTCCACCGTAGTTTTATAATCCTTCTCAAGCGATGGAAAATCATTTTTCAGTTCTGTTAACCTATAGAGATAGGCAGCATCTACAAAGATTGTGAACCTGAAATCAAGTTTCTCACAGATTTTCTGAATCTCCTGCATTGGCTTTATCAAACTATTCGCCACCGTTCCTGTCATATCGTTCAGAAACAACTCATAATCTAATGTGAAAGTAATGTTCATAATATACTAATTATTTATGAGCAGATTCACTCGGATTTGGACATCTGTCTTTCGATAAAATCAATGATTCTATTGGCTCTACCCTCAATAGAGTATTCTGTATGACGAGAAAGTGTGTATTCTACCATTTTAGCTCTTAGGATATAATCCTCTTTTAATTTCTTAATGGCTGCAGCAATTGCATCCACATCATTGGGATTTATTCTAATAGAATTATTCTCATCCAAGATATCATCATTAAAAGCACCATCAGAAGAGATTACGGGCAATCCTATAGCCAAGGCTTCTACAATAGCATTGCAACATCCCTCTTTCTGAGTGGGCATAACAAATACATCGGCACAGTTTAGATATTGAGGAAGTAAATCATGATCTAATGGCCCCTTATGTATTATACCTGGACAGTCAAACTCGTATGGATATCCCATGTATGGCACTCCAATAAACATCACTTTTATTTGCGGATCGTTTAATTGAGTTATAGCTTTAGCTATTCTATCAGGTCCTTTTCTAGGTATAAAGTTTCCTACGAAACCTATCACAAAATCATTGTCATTGGCACCTAAATTCTTCCTAAAATCTGCGACATCCGTTTTATGAAAGATTGAAGTATTTACACAGTTGGGGAAGACTGATATATTGTCTTTTTCACAGAGCTTAAAATCAATACATTTTCTTTTGTTCTCAGTAGATACACTAATAATACCTGTTACCGCTGAAGACAAGCGTTCTTTGCAATCTTCTGAGATTGTTTTTACCATATTCTCCAAAGCATCATCCCCCTCACCACAAGCTACAAAAAGTTTCTTCCCTTTCTTTATGGCATATTCATGGATGGGTAATGCATTTTCCCAAAAGTGAGAATATAAGATTTCATTACCAATTTTATCAACAATAGATGTTATAACCTTTTTATTAAAAGCCCGTGTAAAGCGACTAAAGAGATTTCTGTTTCCAAATGACAACTTATAGGGTCTATAAACATCATAGGCAATTCCTTTCTCTGTAATCTCTCTACTATATTTAGGAAGAGGTCTCTTACAACGCACTATATGGTGCACTATACTTTGCGGAGCAACAATGGTTACCTTGATGCCCATATTGATGATTGCGTGTACCAATTGCTGGACAAATACATATTCCACATGTCCTTTGGTTGGATAATCATCAGCCACTACTGTTATTGATTTAATCGTCCGTTTCATACGTAATCTCTCCCTGCTCGGATTTATATAGTTGAAATGCAAAATAACCTATTAACATCGATTCATATAAATACAAATCTTTTATCGAGGCACTAAATAGTGTTTTACTAAAAATACAAATAAAAAGCGTAATATACGCATAAAACATCATTCCAGGGAAAACATTCCGGCTTTTCCAAGCATTCTTACCAAATGTATAAAAGAAGCCAAACAAAATGATGACGCCTAACAGGCCATTATTACAAAATGTTTCTAACCAATCCTGGTGAGCAAAAGCTCCCGCTACTCTCAATGTAGAGTCGGCCCCTCTTCCGAAATAGAAATAGAAAGGACTCTGCTCAAAAAGTAAAGTATTCCACAATGTTCCATATATAATATCTCTATTACTTGAATCACCTTCCAATGTCTGCTCTATTCGAGCCATAAAATAGACACTATTATTCATCAAATAGCCGATATAAACACTCATGCCAACTACAATGACAATTGTCAACATAATAATAAAGACTTTTGTCCACCGAGACGAATTCTTCATGTTTGCATATAATAACACCATTGTACTCACAACACCAATCAATATTGCTCCTCTCTTCATAGCCATAAATATATAGAGAAGGATTACTCCAATCAAAACATATTGCAAAACAGGCTTCTGGGAATAAAAAAACAGACAAGGAATTAATGTTACAAACATATACCCTATATTATTTGTAATCTCTTCTGTGTTTTTTAGTAATAATAATTGGCTTTCATTTTTATAATAAAGCAATATACATGTAATAATTAATATTGGAAGATAAATCCGAATCCTATCACTTGTCAACTTACCATTTATCGTAAAATCATAAAACAAAAAGATAGGAGCTAAAGAATTTAATGCCGTTTGTAGATACACATATTGCCCTTGGACCTTTATTGGAGGATCAAACATGATATGGATAATACCATATATCGTATACATCACAATTAAAAGAAAGGTTGCCTTAAGGATGGATGAATACGAATATATGGTAGATTGAATCACAAATCTACATACAGCAATCATACTCCATGCCAGCATTATCAATTGCAATAAACGGTTAATAATACCTGGTGGATACAATACACCCTGTAACATATAGATACACCACAAACCTACATATATATCACATTGGTTGATTCGCTTAAGCATTACACCCCAATATATTAGTTTTCAAATGGGAGTTTTATCATTTCTCCAAATTTGTAGTCCCATTCATCGGGATTAAAAGGAACAACTCCTCCAAAATGGAATAAGGTCATTTCACCAAAATAAACTTTTCCATTTACTTCATATAAATCTATTCGAACTTCAGAAAAACCTTCAGACAATTTACTCGCTACTATTTTCATTTCATCGAAACACAAAGGTTTAGATGGTATATCCTCTGATTGGGGATGTCCTTGTTGAATATTAAGGATATTATAATCTGCATCAAAAAAGTTAAAAAATGGTTCTTCGTACTTCTGTCTTCCTGTTGCAACAAAAAGAAATTTCACTTCACCATTAAAACAGAAGAATTTATAATCACGCAGTTCGTTAGTAATAGCATCCTCCAAATATTCTTCCGCTATGATTTTCTTATCGATATTTTTATATGGCCATTCACGACATTCCATATATAAGTTTTGCCTCATCGCCTTGGACAATTGTTTTTTTATTGTTTTTATATCAATTGTCGATTTGTCTCTACAGATTATAACACCAGCATTTCCGCCGCCGTGATTTGTTTTAAGTACAAACTTTTGAGGTAGACTATCCCAATCAATATCTTCCGGTCTATCCCAGACACCTAATGTTGGTATTATATACTCTTCACCAATTATGTGTTTAATATACTCTTTAACTAAATATTTATCAACAATCTTTGTGTATAAAGGCTTACGATCATATCGTTTTAGCCAATTTAATTTCTCATTAAACGTTCTAGGATTCTTCCAATCCATCCAATAACCCATTTTGAATCTAAACAAGAGGGACAGATATAACTTATCTGGAAATAAGAAGTTCAAATGTATCAAAATAGAAGCTAAGAATGCACCTCTATTATGCATTAATAAATTTATGGCTGTAGTAATTTTGCTCATAGTTTATTGAGTTTGTCCATTTCGGACAATAAATAGTATTCAAGTTTATCCTTATGCGCCTCACACATTACTGCATTTGACAATATAGGTAACCATTCAGAATTCATCAGTTTTGGAAGCAGACCTCTATTTTGTAGTCCCCTAATATATCTGTTTCTTATTGGTTCAAGGAAAGTTGCAATTTCGCCTTTTGAACGATTATAATAATCAAAAGAACTTTTCTTTAATAATTCAGAATTACCAATTATTTCATTCAAATTATTTATGGTATCATTGAATGCATTTTCTTCTAAAAGATTTATAGTAGCTTCATCTCCATACTGACAGTAAGGATATATTCTGTAAGTTATCTCTATATTGAAATCTATTTCAACCATATATCCTTCAGTCCATTCCTTTAACGATGTTCCTTCCCAGTCGAAACAGAAATTACCTAATCCATAAAAAATAGGTTTGCCTTTATATATCTCGTACCCAGAATAACAATGTTGATGGTGATTAACAACAGCATCAGCTCCTGCATCTACAAAGAAACGGTAAGTTTCTTGCATTCTTGGTGATGGTAACTGGTAGTGCTCATGACCACCATGAACAATGACCAATACATAATCAGCATTCTTCCTTGCCTCCTGGATACAATAATATTGTCGAATTGGGTTTAAAGGATTAGCACCTCCTGTGGTATCAGTTGCTATAGAGAATTCATGTTCGCAACAATTTATGATGGCCAACTTCTTACCTGCTTTTGTTACATAAAGTATGCGTTCAGCTTCTTGCAAATTCTTTCCAACTCCTACGACATCCAAACCAATATTCCTGCAACATTCAATAGACTTATACAATCCATTCGTGCCATAATCAAGGATATGATTATTGGCCATAGTGACTGCTGTAAATCCTGCATATTTAATAGCATCAGCAGCATCTTCAGTACATCCTAAATTAGGGCCACACTTCTTTATTGGCTTGAATCCTCTCTCGATAATTGGACTTTCAAAATTCACCAATGAATAATCAGCGGACTTGATGATATCAACAAGATTATCTGGAAATATTTGGAGAAAATTTCTTTTTTCGACTTGTTTAGCAAGTCTAGCTCTCGGCACAAAATCTCCAGCAATTAATACTTTCATAACATACAATAGATTATAACTGACATCTAATCTTTTATATTATTGTGCAAACAGCACAATTAATAAGAAATACCGAGTCTTTCAAATACCTTTACAAAACGACACCACCATGAATGTTCATTTTCAGCCCGACGACGCGCAGCTCTTTTCATTGATGTTACTAGAGACATTTTATCGTTTTGCGTATAGAAATACGCTTTTTCTATAAGTTCCTCATCATTTTTGTAAAAGACTATTTCTTTATCTTCTTCAAAATAATTAGATAATTCTTCATTAAACTTACATATGGCCAACCCTCCAGACATGGGTATCTCAAAAGCCCTAAGATTTACAACTTTTAAGGGATTCTTAAGAGCATCTGTGTGATTAGTGGACGTAGAAGAAAGACAAAGAGCATATTTGGAATAATTAAGCATCATATCATCGAAACTACAAGATGGATAGCGTTGCAGATTGTCATTTTTGTAAACTTCCCTACTACCTACCAACTTATTGACAATAACACCTAACATCACTTTACGCCCTTCTTTGTACGTCATTCGTTGAATCATTGTTTCACTCCAAGATGGAGTTATTGAATCATATTTTACATCTATTGTCGGCTCCGGTTGCTTCTTTATTTGTGGATTTTTGCCGGTATAAAGATCCACTCTAACACCATTTTGTGTTAAAACATTTATCATTAATGAACGACTTCCATAAGGAGTTCCGATAAAACAGGCCTTAGGGACAATTTCTTGCGGTGTAAAATGAAACGCACTAGGATTAGCCGCATAGGGAAGGAATATAGTATTTGCACCCCACTTTTTGTAAAGGTACTCTGTTTCCCATGAAGTAAGCCATACGAGATCGAACATCTTTGATAATTTCTTATCATAAAATGGTTTAAGATGATTATCCCAACGTATACAAAGAGTTGGTATGCCTAGAGTTTTCGCCGTCTGCAATACTTCTGGGAATATCATCTTTTCGTAACAAACACTTGACATTATCAAGTCATATTTATCAGACTTCATCAGTCCTATAAAAGCTTCATTTGCCTCAGAAGGATTATTAAAAAGAAGAGGGTTGAAAGTGGTAACTTCCACACCATGACTTTCCAATTCGTTAATGATGTGTACACGTTGCCAGTTGAACATGTTTGTCCCATATTCGGGGAAAAAATATAATATTTTCATGATTTTATCAAATATTCTCTATAACTTGTTACTAAATCAATCTCTATTCATGTAATGTTATATTAAAAATATTACTAAATAATTAGTTTTTATTAAATATTATATCTATCCATTCATTTCTATGAATAATCATTGAAGGCAACTCGAATATCAGTACTTTAAGAAATGCTATTGAATCCTTGAATCTATTACGATAAATCTGTGAGACTGTAAACTTTAAAGGATCTGTATTCCATTCTTTATGCTTCAGATAGTTGTTATAGGCATTATGTTTTACAATATGTGTTAGTCTGCACATCAAGTCTTGGGGTGATTGTTGCTTTGTACCAAGGCTATTTGGCACCTTTATGTAATTGTATAGACATTCTCCGTTTATAGCGATTTTTTTTGCTTCATATCCAATCCATAAAGAAAAAAGGATATCATTACCATTGGGGCATTCTTCATAGTATGCCTCTATTTTGTTTACAAAATCACGACTTAGCATTTTCGACCAAGGCGAATTATTTTTATAACGAATTATATCTTCTTTCTCTTTTGATTGGTCATAAACATCAATTGTTTTCTGGATTCTTGTCTTTGGTAATATTTCTCCACTTTCACCATCTATAAAAGTGAAATTGAAATACAAAACATCAAGATCTATGTCTTTGTATAAATCTAGAACATTTATAAAATCTTTATTATAATAATCATCACTATCAGGAAAGAGTAACCATTTTCCCTTAGCATTAGACATTCCGATATTCCTTGCTCTTCCAGCTCCCTTTGATGTTTCCTTATCTATATATATATATTCAACCTCAGGCCTTCCACACTCTATCGGTTTTTTATCAGCATCACTGTTATCGTCTACAACAATAATCTGAATATCATCCCTCTGAGGTATGCTCGACAAACACCGATCCAATAACTCTGGGCAATTATGATGCGGAATAATAAAAGTGTAAGTTATGTCTTTCATTTACCAATAGACTATCATTTAATTATCACAAGACATTAATTTTAGAGGATGAATTAGGACCATATTAAATGCCACATCTCTTTATTTTGATCAACAACACCCTTTTTACGTGTTACCAACAATTTCCTAATCTCGGCATTTCTGCTACAATCGAGATATTCTTTAATTTTATCTTGTCTATGTTCTGCATTTTCAAGAGAAAGGACACAATCACTCAAACCGAAATCCTCAAATAATTCAGCATACTTATGATGCCAACTGGTTGCTAAACATGGAACATATGAATTTAGAGAAGAAGCAACACCATGGAATCTTGAAGAAATCACTAAATATGCAGTAGAAATCAGTCCTTTTACTTCAAGCGCATTCAAACCTGTAACTAGTTCAATATTATCATTGCGCAAAGCGATAAACTCTTTTGCTAAGTTTTCATCCTTCATGCCTTCATGATTAAGCATATAAACATCATATCCACTTAACTTGCAAGTATCCACCATATCCGATAGAATGTTGAAATAATCTGCCTTTGAAACAACACCCTTATTTATCATCTGGATATTAGGAATAATACAAACCTTTCCTTTAAGATGCTCATATAATGAGGGGACTTCTCCGTCTACCAAAGATGTAAAATCTGTATACAACTTTACTTTATCTTTATTTACGACTGTCGTGCTAAGATAATTAAATGAAGTCTTTTCACGGGCAAAAATCAAATCAGCATATTTATCGAGAGCTTCAATTGTATTTATTGTGCATTGTTTTTTTATTGGTCCAAATCCCTGAGGAAGAAAAATTATTTTGGTTCCGTTGCGCTTATACAACTCCAATTTCTTATCCCAAATCTTAGCAAAAAGAGGTGACGATATTCTCTTGTCTGAAAATAGAAGTCCACTACCATCTATAAAATAATCGACATTATCAACAGGCATCAAATGATTTAAATAACCATTAATGAGACCAAGACGATTAAGAACACCCGTAATTTTGCATTTCCTTAGGAATCTTACAATACCTGATGGCTTTGGAAGAAAACATAGATTTATTGATGTTCTTACATACTCCAAACCTTGTTCAAGCATATCAGGAGAAATATAAACCTCAGCATTCGGATTTGTCCGTTCAAGCTCTTGCAAGATAGCATAAAGCATTAATTCGGCACCTTTATTGTTTGTTTCGACACCTGATAATACAATTCTCATACCACATTATAAATTTTAAAATTCTACGCTTCAGCCTATAAAATATGCTTTGTTGTTGCTTCATTTTCGCCTCATGAAGCGCAATGTTTTTATTAGCTTCAGAAACGATTTGTCTATAGGACATTCTTTCTAGATTGACAAAACCTTTGAGCCTATCAATTTGAACGCAACAATCCACCTTGATGTCATCATTTTGAGAAAGAAGATATGAGGATATACTTGTTGGCATGCATGAAAATGCCTGTGAATATGCAGCAACTTGACTTCTCCTTTCTTCTATAAGTTGTGAACGAAGTGGGGCATTATTATCGATGGATTTCTTTACTAACTCTCCATTAACAGACATCGCATCCACAACAGATTGACCTAACAAAGAACGAACAATAATAAGAGATTCACCTTTCTTTTTGTCAATATCGGGAAGTCGCCAAGGATCTCCACAAGTAATATCCGCAAAAACATTTAGTTTATCCCAGCATACACGACAACGAGGAGGCGTAAACATATCTTTTAACGCCATACGATAATGTCTAGGCAAAACCTTTTCTTCCCCTTTATCAGATACTGCTACTATGGGAGCTTCTTGATAATTGTATTTATCGTTCTGCTTATCATATTTTTGTCTCCAATGAATCTTAAAGGACTCAAATCCTGTATAATCTTTTATAATTTCTTGTATACCATTACATTCTGTTCTGTCGCAAATTAGCCCCACCTTAAATTTAATGTTATCAAAGCGTTTGGTTGTCTTCTGTAATTCTGCAACACCTTCAAGATGACAAGGCAATCCTACTATTGCGATAGATTTATAATCCTTTATTTCTTTAAGAATTTTAAGTAAAGGAACGGGGGTATAACAAGACTTTTGAGTATTAAATAATTGACACTTATCGTTAACTATAACAGGATTTACCAATGGGATTCTTCCACATTCCATCTGGCACACAATTGCAGCATCAATTTGTTTTTGTTCGAAGAGATGCAATAAGACTCCTGTTGCAAAACCACCACTTTGTGCATTCAAAAAACATTGAAAATTGGTACTCTTTCCTATATAGACATTTTTAATAACACCAATGTATTTGTCACTAAAAGTAGTATGCAATTGATGGTAATCTAAAGAAGGGCACACCTTTAAACAATTACCACAATTGACACAATTATCATTTATCGAGGCATATAACCTTCCAACAGAGGACCACCTAAAATCTATTGCATTTTTATGACAAATAGCAGAACAAGCTCCACAGTTTGAACAGAGATATGAATCTGAAACCAATTGTATATTTTTCATCTTCTTATTTTCTTCTTTACAAATTGAATTATCATATCATGTTCTCTGTTGTTAGTACCAATAAACCAAATTGAAAGTATTGTGATAAGAACTGATACTATAATAGAAACGAGAAAATTATCAGTTACATAATGAACAAACAATGCAGATATTGAATAAGCGACAAAGCTAAGTAATACACAAATCAAAACCACCTCTTTACAGAAACTCTTATAATCGAAAGATAATAATTTGTTGCTATAATAAAGACGCTCCACTAAACATATTAATTCAAGAATAATATTCACCCAAATTCCCCAAAGTGGATTAACGTCAATCTGAAGAAAAAGCCACACAAGAGGAATGGCTAATAACTTAGTTCCGCCTGCTACAATTTGATACACTTTAATCTGTCCATGCGAAAGTATTGCATGAATCATCATTCTAGACAATGTATCTAGAAGGAGATAAATCATAGTCCAACGTACAAACTCAACAGAGAAGGTAGGAACTTCACCTAACCATAATTCTAGTAAGTGAGGTGTTGTAATAAAAATCGGGACAGCAAATATCAACATCAATATGAATGAATATCTACTGCCACAATTGATTAAACTATATGTACGTTGATAATCTTTTTGAGCAATAGCTTTGGTTAGTTGTGGCTTCATTGCTGTAGTGAAATTTCCGACCAATTGACTAACTGCAGAATTCACCTGATTGCTAATACCTTTTGCTGCATTCACAACAACTCCAAAAAACAGATTGAGTATAATATCAACACCTTGATTTCGAAAAACAAGAGAGCCATTACCTATAAGATTCCACCCAGCAAAAGCAAACATCTCACGAAAATACATTTTATTGACACCAAATTTTAATCTATTGGTTTCCTCAAAATGTTCTTTAGAATATATCGCATATACAAAACGTAAAAACAAAGAAATAACAAAATAGAATATTGAATATAATAATAGTTTATCCCTATAATCTGTAAAGATCAATAATACAACAGAACCTAATTTCAGTAAACCTTCTAATATACCAATATATGCAAAAGCACTCATTTTCTCATGTGCTATAATTACAGCATTGTAAGGTATAGAAATAACATTAACAAAAAACGTTGCAATACTAAACTGCATTACCCATCTAGCAGTAATTAAGCGATCTGAAGGAATATTAAGTTTATTATTTAAAAACCAAATACCAACAAATTCCAACAATATGACAACAATAAGACCTAAACAAATATGAAGTGTGATACATGTTGAAAACACCTGTTTAAGTTCATCTAAGTTGCTCTTTCCAAGTGTGAAGGTTATAAAACGTTGTGAAGCAGAAGTTAAAGAAGAGCTAAGCATTGAAAACATCGCAACGACACCACCTACAACCTGATATATGCCAAAATCGTCTACACCTAACACCTGAAGAGTTATACGTGAGGTGTATAGACTGATTAGCAATAACAAAAGCGAGCGCAAATACAAGAAAACTGTATTCTTTGCGATTTGTTTATTCCCCAACGATGTATTTACACTTTGTTTGCTTACCATTAATTCATGCTACTATAAAAGAACATTATTCTTACTCATCTGAGTCTTATAACTTACATACCACTCAGCAAAATTACGCAAACCTTGGCGTAAGGTCGTATTAGGTTTGAATCCGAAATCCTCTTCTAGAGCAGTGGTGTCGGCATAGGTTACAGGGACATCTCCTGGCTGCATGGGGACGAGTTCTTTATGCGATTCGAAGTCGTAGTCTTGTGATAACACCCCTGCACGAATCAGTTCTTCTTGGAGAATGGTGACAAAGTCCAAGAGATTCTCGGGGCTGTTGTTACCGATATTGTATATTGCATAAGGGACGGGAGCCTCTCCTGAATCCTCCCCTGAAGGGAAGGACTTGATGGCCTCTCCTAAATCCTCCCCTGAAGGGAAGGACTTAATATTAGTGAATGTTTTGATGGTTTTTAGGACAGTATCAATATTGGAAATGACTTCTTCATTTTTAAAACGCAATTCGGTATATCCCATTGCCTTAAGTACTGAGGTACGTTCCGCGTCCGATTTCATTTGGGCTGGCATATTATGATAACCACCATCCAACTCAATCACCAAATTTGCTTCGTTGCAGAAGAAATCCACAATAAAATCGCCTATGATATGTTGTCTTCTGAACTTGGCACCAATACCTTTTGCCTTCAGTGCTTCCCATAACACACTCTCTGCCTCTGTAGGATTCTTTCTATTCTCCTCTGCATAAGTTTTCAGCAAATCATACTGCATCGGGTCCGCAGTATGCACTCCCTTCCCTTTAGGGGAGGGCTGGGGAGAGGCTTCTTTTCCTTTTGGTGGTCTCATCATCACGCGATATACTCCCTCTACGATATCATCAATATAGGTAAAGTCGCGCTTACAGTTTCCATAATTGAAGATTTGGATTTTCTCGCCCTTTACCAACTTGTCGGTAAATCCAAAGTAGGCCATATCGGGACGACCTGCAGGACCATATACTGTAAAGAAGCGAAGCCCAGTGCTCGGGATATTATAGAGTTTGCTATAGGCATGTGCCATCAGCTCGTTGCTCTTCTTGGTAGCTGCATACAGAGAGACGGGGTTATCGACCTTGTCATCGGTGCTGTAAGGCACCTTCTCATTGTTGCCATACACGCTGGATGAAGAGGCATAGACCAAATGTTCTACTCCATGGTGACGACAAGCCTCCAATATGTTATAGAAACCGATCAAGTTACTCTCAATATAAGCATCGGGATTGGTAATGCTATATCTGACGCCAGCCTGAGCAGCCAAGTTCACCACAATCTGTGGACGGTATTCCGCAAAGATATCGCTGACAAGTTGCTTATCAGCAATGCTTCCTCTGACAAACTTGAACGTAGGATATTGCAACAGTTCTTCAAGGCGTTGCTCCTTCAAGCGAACATCATAGTAGTCGTTCATGTTATCGATGCCGACAACAATATCCTCTGCTGATGTTTCGCAAAGTTTCTTAACCAAGTAAGAGCCGATGAAACCGGCAGCGCCTGTTACTAAGATGGTTTTCATCATTTTGTAAGAGGGTTTCGTTTAGTCTCTTCTGAAAATATCGCGAGTATACACTTTATCTTGTACATCGTCCAACACGGCATCATAGCGATTGGCGATGATAGCTTGGGCTTGCGACTTGAAGGTTTCAAGGTCATTCACTACCCTACTACCGAAGAATGTGGTACCATCTTCCAAAGTGGGTTCGTAGACGATGACTTCAGCGCCCTTGGCCTTGATGCGCTTCATAACACCTTGGATGGAGCTTTGGCGGAAGTTATCTGAATTGGCCTTCATGGTCAGGCGGTAGACACCTACTACCACTTGTTTTTCCCGAGAAGCATCATATATGCTGTTTGCTCCGTACGCACCCGCCATCTCCAAAACTCTGTCGGCAATGAAATCCTTACGTGTACGATTGCTCTCGACAATGGCGCTCATCATATTCTGTGGCACATCCTGATAGTTGGCCAAGAGCTGCTTGGTGTCTTTGGGTAGGCAATATCCTCCGTAACCAAATGAGGGATTGTTGTAGTGGTTACCGATGCGTGGATCAAGGCCAATACCTTCAATGATGGCTGCTGAATCCAAGCCTTTCATCTCGGCATAGGTATCCAACTCATTGAAGTAGCTGACACGCAAAGCAAGGTAGGTGTTGGCAAAGAGCTTCACGGCTTCGGCTTCTTTAAGTCCCATGAACAAGACTGGGATGCCTTTGTTGAGCGATGAAGCCTCTCCTAAATCCTCTCTTGAAAGAGAGGACTTTAAAACCTCCGGGGTGTTATCGTTAGCATGACCGATGGCTCCTTGCACGAGGAGATAGGCAAAGGTGTGGGCAGCCTCTTCGAGGTGATTGCCTGAAATGGCACAAATGGCTTTGTTTTCCTCGTTACACTGCTCAATCATCTTGGGGTAACCGACGATGATACGTGAGGGATAAAGGTTGTCGTACAAGGCCTTGCTCTCGCGCAAGAATTCGGGTGAGAACAACAGACGGAGCTTTCGGGTGGTGTCGTAGCCACGCTCTTTGAACAGTTTGGCATACTTGACATACAGGCTACGGCAATAACCCACAGGAATAGTGCTCTTGATAACCATAGTAGCCTCGGAACCACATTCCAACACCTTATCGATAACGCTCTCTACAGCAGAGGTGTCGAAGAAGTTCTTCTGACTATCGTAGTTGGTGGGCGCCGCGATGATGACAAAGTCGGCATCCTTGTAGGCCGATTCTGCATCGAGGGTGGCTACCAAGTCCAACTCCCTCTCTGCAAAGAATTTCTCGATGTATTCGTCTTGAATAGGCGATTGACGACGGTTAATCATCTCTACCTTCTCGGGTACGATGTCAACAGCTACGACATGATTGTGTTGTGCCAAAAGGGTGGCCATACTGAGGCCTACATAACCTGTACCGGCAACTGCTATCTTCATAAGCTATGCTTTAAATTTTTAAGATTAAACTCAACGACGAGATTCACAAGATCATCTCGTTGCAAAGGAATGTGTACGTACTAAGACTGTGGCGTCACTACCAAATCGGACTTATCAATGCTGACACAAGCATATCCCAGACTATCTATCAGAATAGCGACCATGGGCTTGTCTGCCTCTACCATGCAGAGCTCTCCTTCCAAATCTTTCAGCGGACCACGGACGATACGGACATGGTCGCCCGTTTTAAAGATGCGTTCCTTCATTTCCACCGGCGTCTCGGTTTGCTTGAGCATGAAGCGCAGGTTCTCAATCTGGCTATCGGGAATGATAGTAGGTGTCTTCTGACCGGGCAAGGTTACCAACTTGTAGATGAAGGAATGGTAAGCCAGACTTTTTATGGCTGACTCTTCAGTACGGATAAAGACAATCATTGGAATGACAACGCGCTCAATCTTCTTCTTACGGTCGCTCCACTGATGAACCTCCATTTGCGTGGGAACCCAATTCTCAATACCGAGAACTTCCAATTTCTTGCCAACAGCCTTCTCGCTTCGTACCTGAACGAGAGCCGCTACCCAACGTTTGGAATGCGCTTCGCGGTCGTCAGTCCCATTGACTGTCGAACCGAGATGTTCATCGTGCAGCACTTCTGCTTGTGTCATATCAATGTCATAAATCCACTTGCCCGACGTGGACATGCAGATTTATGATACAAAATTAAAGTAAAATATTCTTATCACCTATTTTCTTAGAAAATAAGTGACTTCTTTATCCATCTTTTCCGCAAATAGGTTATCTTTGTGCAGATTTATTGGATAACTGCTACCAGAAGCTATCATAAAAGGAACTTGAGCGACGTTATGCACCAAAATACAGAATTGAACTATGAGAATTAATCCGAACTATAAAATCCGCGAAATAGCAGGCGAGACCATAGTGGTCAATCAAGGCATTGCCAATGTGGATACGACACGTATCATCTCGCTGAACGCATCTGCCCGTTTGCTCTATCAAACGTTGGTAGGACGGGACTTCACCACAGAAGATGCCGCAAAAATACTGACAGAGACCTACGGAATCTGCAATGAACGGGCATTGAAGGACGCAGAGGTATGGGTGGAATCCCTCAAACAGTGTGGGGTAATAGAATAAATATATCCTTTTGGACCATATAACAACCAGCATTAGGAGTGAACAGAATTTATCAAGTAGCAGGACACTGCTTTGGAGTGTCGGGAGAGAGGTTGTGCAGAGCGATAGAATCCATTGATGGATTTGCGCCATTTCGCATCAACGAGGGAGAGGTTCTATTCTCCTTTATAGAGGGAACAGAAGTCCCTGAGATGAATGGAATTTTATACAATTTTACACATGAAAAAGTTTCCGGAACATTCGGAAAAACAAAACGTGGCTTCCTGTTAATCCTCAAGCCAGAAGACAATAGAAGCGTGAATCTATGGTATAACGAAGGCGAAAAGGAGATGTCCGTAAATGGTGATGGAACGATAAGCCTGTACTATTTTGCAATATGGATTGGTTTAGGATTGATGGTCGCTCCATACAACACGGTGGCTATCCACAGCAGTTGCATTGTATACCATAACAAAGCAGTCCTGTTCTTGGGTGAGAGCGGAACAGGAAAGAGCACTCACACACGTCTTTGGCAAGAAAATATTGATGGTACTTTCCTGCTAAACGATGACAGTCCTTTCCTGCGTGTTGAAGAGGGAAAGGTATGGGCTTACGGAAGTCCTTGGAGCGGAAAAACGCCTTGTTATAAACAGGAACGCTATGAATTGGCGGGATGCGTGCGTCTGTCTCAGGCACCTTACAACCGTATTCAAAAGTTACCAGTACTACAAGCATACGGGGCCATACATCCATCTTGTCCGCCTGCATTCGCCTATGATGATACATTGTACGACCACATCAGCAACTTCATCAACAATTTGCTGTCGTCTGTCCCTCTCTACCATTTGGAATGCCTCCCCGATAGAGATGCAGCATTACTATCTTTCAACACGATATTCGATAACGACAACATTATCAGTTTTCCAGACCAAGAGATATAGAGCATCCCTTGGTTCAAGAAACAATCTACCATAACTTCATCCCAAAACACAATATCATGAGCACCACCGACAAGTACCTTAAAGAGTCCGTTGACTATTCGGCCGAAGATGCCAAGTTCATGGCAATGGCCATAGACCTGTCCATAGAGAATATCGATAGTGGCGGAGGCCCCTTCGGTGCGGTCATCGTGCGCGACGGAGAGGTCGTTGCTACAGGCACTAACCGCGTGGTGCCTAATGCCGACCCTACTGCCCATGCCGAGATTATGGCCATCAGAAACGCCTGCGCCAAGCTGGGCACCTTCCAGCTAACAGGCTGCACCGTCTACAGTTCGTGCGAGCCCTGCCCCATGTGCCTCAGCTCACTCTATTGGGCCGGTGTGAGCCGAATATGCTACGGCAACACCAAGGATGATGCCAAGGCCATAGATTTCGACGATTCCTTCATCTACGACCAGCTTGAATTGAACTATGCCGAGCGCTCCATCCGCTGCGAGCATTTCATGCGATCAGAAGCCTTAGAGGCTTTCCGAATATGGGAGAATAAGGAAGACAAGGTGCGCTATTAACGGTTCCTAATAACTTGTGTCATACCGTGTATGCATCGTAGCCCCTGATTTATCCAGTTTTCATAAACCAGGAGCAGTTTCTTTTTACGCCCCTACTCTATGACCGTCAACTTCTGACTCGCCTCTGTGAGCGGCATGGCATTGAAGTGCCACCACTCCGAAGGTTCTACGAGCCATCCCGCCTCGGTCATAATCTCTCGCAGTAATTGGCGGTTCAGCAGTTCGCGTTGGGTGATCTCTCCTTCCGCAATCAGCTTGTCCTCCAAATCTACACGCGACCTATCGCCAAAGTAGTCATACTCCGAGCCCATGGCGATAGGATGTCCTGTGCAGTCCACAAGGGTCACATCCACGGCAACGCCATAGTTGTGGGGGCCACCTCCGCTCTTGTTCGGGTTGGCTACGAAATCCTCGAGCTCGGTGTTCTCCACCACGTTCCACATCTGCTGCTGTATAGAGCGTGGACGTGCTGCATCATACACTACTAAGTGCAGGTCGAGCCTCTTTTTCCTCAACAGTTCATTGGCTTTTCTCAACTTCTCCACAGCCTCGGGCACAAGGTATGCCTCGTCAAGTCCCTCATAGAGCACGCGTCCCATGAAGTTATAGGGCGTGGCATATACCATGTAAACCTCGACACCAGGAATCTCTTGGGCCACATTTTGCAGACCAATCTGTTCGAGTTGCTTCTCGATGTCAGACTTTCCCTGTTCACCACTATGCTGGCAAGCAGCGAGCGACAGAGCGACGAATGTGAATGTCAGTAGTTTCTTCATTGCTATATTCTTTTTTGAAGTTGGGGATAATGGCGTGCCCAATCCGTAAAACATAAGGGTACAAATATACTATAAATTTAGAAATTCACATGGTAATCGCCCGAAAACAAGACTCTCCACGACAAAGAAACGCCACACCAACATTGATTTTCCCCTTCCAATGCCGACAATAATCTGCAGGGTAAAAAAGTCACAGCATTCAACCTTTAACCCTTAACACAAGTCTCCAATTCTTCGTTCAGACAAAGAGCATTATTCACGTAAAGTACTTTATTTTATAAAACACAACATTATATTTTACTTTTTCGATTGGATTACCATAAAATTTCTTACTCGATATGAATAAACCAAACGGTATTGGGAGGAAGAGTAACGCCAAACGTGAGAGTTCTGGGCGAACAAGGCCATATCGTACTTACCTCTGGAATCAGCTCGCTACATCGCTTGTATTTAGAGAGCAATGACCGGTATTGTTCTTTTGCCCATTCATTGTTTAAAACGTAGATAATACCACAAGCATCATCGGGCGACTGCTTAAACATGGAATTCTCTATGCCTAATTTACGGCGGTCATCCACCCATTCGTCAAACCAATTGCAATTGTTGTCAACTTTAAAGGTTCTTATATTGTACTCATCCTTATCGGACTCAACCTTTATAGAAAGTCTTACTTCTGCTTTTGCTGCATAGGTGAGCGAATTCCCAAAGTTGTATACCATTATGCACACCTTACCATTTTGTGGATCTACTCCGGCGATGGCTCCAACCTCAGTACCATGGGGCGATTGGTCTGCCCCAATGACCGTTTGCGCTCGACTCATACCAGCCATTGCGTGAATATTCTTGGCCACATGATATGAGATACTGGGATTACCACCGAAAAGACTTTCTGAAAGATAATCCCATGAAGACAGGTATGACCCTCCGGAGTTTAGCAGATGTGCATACAATCTGGCGTCATACGCTGCCATATAGGTATGCCCTACCGTGCGAGAAAACAGATCACGGGATGTTTTACCCGGCTTTCCATAGAGGATTCGTCCCTCATCCACTCCGTAGGTCAAGTCGGTAAGTCCATAATTTTCGGCAGCAGTCTTTAGGTATCCTATGCATTCTGCAAGTTGTTTTCCTGATGTTGGTATCCCTGGTTCCACATCATAGAAAGAGGTCGACAGGTAACTTATCCGTGTACCGACTTTCCCGGTACAATGGTTCTTTCCTGTAGCAACGTGGCGGATGAATATCTCTTCGTCCCACAACCCCTCCGTCACGGTCATTGAGTGCGCCCCAATATAGATATCTTCACCAAGGATATCGATTACAGCCTGGACAGTCCAGTCGTACAGTTTGCAGAATTCATTGGCTGCGTTTTCAGGAGTTCCATCTGTTCCGACAAACCAGTCTGAGTTCTCATACTCTGTAAATACGCCCCAGTGCCACCTCCTCACCTCTTCCTTTCCGAAGGTGTCAGCCAGTGCTTGAACAATGGCTTTGATATAATTATAGTAAGCCTTATAGTCCTCTGGTGCGTAAATATTTACCCCAAAGGCTGCGGTCTTATACTCCTTAGTGAATTTTGACGGAACATTTCCTAATTTGATATGTGGTTTGCAGCCGAGCGACAGAATACCCCTGCAGTTTTCAATAAGACCTTCGAATTTGTAGTCCTCGCGAGTAGACTTGTCCTCTGGGTGCTGAAAGAGGTCCCTTTCCGCAGATCCGCCTGTAGCAGTCATCAATTGAATGTATTCAACGAAATCAAAAATATTGTTCTCTTCGTCCAGAGATGGATTCTTGAATGTGCTGGACATATTCCAAACATTCAGATTTGATACCACGTTAGGAATTACCTCTCCTCTGCATGTAGCATCAATATCAATGCTATAGTGATGAGTGACATTATCGTCCAGTTCGTATTTATCCTGGCAAGCCGATAAGAGAACACTGCATAGAACAGATAAAGAGAGGTTTACTGAAATAATCCTTGAATTTCGCATTGGCAGGAGTCTTACAGGTATAGATGATGGAACAAAGGTAAACAAAAAAATCCCTGCAACCAAGATTGCATGGATTCATCTTATAATCTAATATCCAGATTACTTATTCAATGCCTGGGCTACGTCAACGGCGCAAGCTACGGTGCAACCTACCATGGGGTTGTTACCGATGCCGAGGAAGCCCATCATCTCTACGTGAGCAGGTACTGAAGATGAACCTGCAAACTGAGCGTTAGAGTGCATACGACCCATAGTGTCTACCTCACCGAGTCTGACGCTTCTGCTGTACACTACGTTCAACCACGCAATGCCGATACATGAAGTTCTAAGATGGAGGGCAACCACTGGGTAGGCCCCAACCTCACCGGACGCCTCCTCATGGAACTATGTGACACTGGGCAACCCACATGCTCTCTCCTAGCAGATGCCTTCACATTCCTTCATAGGGTTAAGGAGCTATAACCAAGTGATTATATCATTAAGCAATACTAAACTCATCTTGGTAAAAAAGTCGGAGCTATTTTATGGAAGGACGTCAAATATCACCCTCTTTATATTGTTCTCTGCAAAAAAACTGTCATCGACGGATAAGTTATCGTAATTTTTCCTACATTTGTTGTAATGTATGTTTAATTGATTTAGGAATAGTTTTAATTTAAGATTATGGATCCAAGAGTAGAAAGAATCATGACGGCTGCCCAGTATATCGCAGCAAAACTTGGCGGTAAAAAGACTTTCGCAGGTATCGTCCTTGGCAGTGGCCTTGGAAAACTGGCCGATAAGATTGAAAACAAGATCGTAATTCCATATAAGGAGGTCCCCGGATTTCCCGTGTCAACAGCCATAGGACATAAGGGGAACTTCATCGCTGGTGAGCTTGGCGGAAAGTTCGTGCTGGCCATGCAGGGACGTTTCCATTATTATGAGGGATATTCGATGGATCTCGTGACCCTTCCGATCAGAGTCATGAAGGAGCTCGGCGTCGGCTATCTCTTTGTGTCGAATGCGGCAGGTGGAGTAAACTTCGACTTCAAGGTCGGTAACCTGATGGTTATCACCGACCATATCAATCACCTTCCCAACCCGCTCATCGGTCCCAATATGTCCGAGTTCGGGCCCCGTTTCCCGGATATGACCCACCCATACAGCAAAGATGTTCGTAAAATAGCTTATGAGGTAGCAGCAAAGCACAACATCGAACTGAAGAGCGGTGTCTATTTAGGTGTAACAGGTCCTTCGTATGAGACTCCGGCCGAGTATAAATACTTCCGTTCTATCGGCGCTGATGCGATAGGTATGTCCACCATTCCTGAGGTTATTGTAGCGCGCCACTCGAATATACCGGTATTTGGCATGTCGGTAATCACCAACGAAGCACACGACGATTATGCTGAGGATTACGTAAACGACGGAGACGATGTAGTACGTGCCGCTGACAAAGCTGCAGACAGCATGACGCTGCTCTTTACCGAAATCATCAAGTCATTATAATTAAGGTAAACAGCTATATCATTGCATAAGTTAATAAGACAAGAGGGTGTGTCACGTGACACACCCTCTTGCTTTTAAATATAAATCTTCGTTTATCTATATTAGTAGCGGTATATTATGCAATCTTTGTTTTGGGATCCTTGGGTTCCTTGAAGAAGATTATAAAGAGGACAGCCATGACAAGTGCATATGCTGCGAAAACATACCACGCCGCACTCCAGTTGGGTTCTGCTGCATTATAGACAAAGTGATTTATGACAGCTTGTGCACCGAGTGTTCCGATGGTTGCACCGATGCCGTTGGTCATAAGCATAAACAAGCCCTGTGCACTATTCTGGAGCTTTTCGCTGGTACGCATATTAGTGTAGATTGCCCCTGAAATATTGAAGAAGTCAAATGCCACACCATATACAATCATCGAGAGGATAAGCATCCACACGCCACTTCCCGTGTCACCTGCTCCGAAGAGTCCAAAGCGAAGAACCCATGCAAACATGGCGATGAGAAGCACCTTCTTGATTCCGAAAAGCCTCATTGCTGCCGGGATGAACAGGATTCCTATCACCTCGGACATTTGTGAGATGGAGATGAGGGCATTGGCATTACGCGCTCCCCATGTATGGGCAAACTCAGGCACTTCGGTGAAATGTGAGATGAACGGATTGGCAAAACCGTTTGTGATCTGGAGCGCAACACCCAGAAGCATGGAGAAGATGAAGAAGGTGGCCATGTGCCTATCCTTGAAGAGAGAGAATGCATCGAGTCCGAAGCGTTGTGCGAGGGTCTGCTCCTCTACCGATGCGCTGCTGTGCTGGCATTTGGGGAGAGTGAAGCAGTACAGAAGCATGGTTACGCCGAGGATACCAGACACGAGGAACTGGTTGTAGGTGTGCTGATACTGGACGCCGTCACCATTGGTCATAAAGTTCACGAACAGCATGGCACAGATGAAACCTACCGTGCCGAATACTCTGATAGGAGGAAAGTCCTTCACAGTATCATAACCGTTCTGTTCGAGAATATTGAACGCTACCGAATTGGAGAGTGCTATGGTCGGCATATAGAACGCTACGCTGAGTGCATACAAACCGAAGAGGATACCGAATGACACCTCTGCCCCTGCGGTCATGCCGTAGAAGCCGGCACCAAGCATGGCAGCTCCTGCGATGCCATGACAGATACCAAGAAGTTTCTCGGCAGAGATGAATTTGTCGGCCACGATACCCATCAAGGTAGGCATGAAGATGGAGACGATACCCTGCATGGCATAGAAGATTCCGATGCGTGTGGCAAGTCCCACCGATGCCAGGTAGCTACCCATGGAGGTCAAGTAGGCTCCCCATACGGCCCACTGAATGATGTTCATTGCAATGAGCCTTGCTTTGATTGATTTGTTCATGAATGTTGTGTGTTATAATATTTAGAAGAATAATTTCTTAAATGCTATCGAACATGAGAGGAAGCAAATCTTCGACCTTTGCGAATTCCCATATCTTATGTGCCCCCACAAGGAGAATGCGCATCGACATGCCGCTCTTGAGTTGGTATTGCGCCATCACCTGACGACAGGCTCCGCACGGAGTCACAGGCTCCTCTACCAGTTCACCACCTTGGCATGCTGCAATGGCCAGTGCAGCCATCGGCTTGCCTGGTCTGCTTGCACTAGCATAGAAGAGTGTTGTACGCTCTGCACATATACCCGAAGGATAAGCCGCATTCTCCTGATTTGATCCCTGTACGACTTCTCCATCCTCGAAGCGTACGGCAGCTCCTACATGAAAATTCGAATAGGGAGCATATGCTGTCGCTGTCGCTGCGATAGCAGCCTTGACAAGTTCCTGATCATCAGTATTGAGCTCGTCTATACCTTTGTATTCGATGTAGGAGATTCTAATCTCTTTATTTGTCATAACTGTAGGTTCTATTTAACGTGAGTTCGAAAAAACCATCTGAATAAAAGCGATTACCGCTATATTCTCCGAGGACAAAGATACTGAAATTTTCTATTTGGCCGAGAAGTTTTGCAAGTTTTTAATGCGCAACAACAAAATAATGCAAGCTTCTTTGAGAGCATCTGTGTTTGAACGCCTACATACGCGCGTATGGTCGCAACCCTCCACGTGTTTGCACACGTCCATATGCGCATTTGCTTGTGAGCAAACAATGATGATTATTGATGAAAGTGGGAATTACCACATAAAGGGACACACAAAATAGATTAATCGAAGGAGCAGAATCTGGGAAACGGCAGTATTTTTCCCCACTTTATCACTCAAACACTTTTTTAATCTAAGGCTTTTCATTAGCTTTGCAGAAGATATATCAAAGCAAAGAAAATTTCACATTATATATATTATCAACTTTTAAAACATCTATGTTTATGAAACAAAAATTACTTTTAGTCTTAAGCTTCATGCTTGTGACTTTAGGCTTGCAGGCGGAAGAGGTCACATTGTCTTTTGCAAGTACCGCTCAGCGTATTTCGCAAGATGGGAACAAACAAGTTTGGAAGAATGGTGTAATAACCTTTACCAATGAAAAGGCTAGTTCAACTAACCCTGTGGCTAACTATTCTAATCCTGTGAGATTGTATCAAGGATCATCTATAGATATAACAATTGAGTCTGGGTACGAAATGACGAAAATTGTCTTCGTCAGCGATGGTACCAGTAAGTATAAAACTGCTTTAGAGAATTCTCTTAAAGGAGCTGGATATACTTATACAAATTCAGGGAACAACTATACTGTAGAACTTACTCCTGCAGTTACAAACTTTAAAATTGCAAAACTTACAGCCCAGGCTCGCCTAAAGTCTTTGACTGTTTCTTACGATGCAGTTGGTGGGGAAGTAATTCCTAGTGCTCCAAAAACGCCAGAATTAACAGCATCTCGTAAATTCCTTGAAGAGCAAGTAGTGGAAATTTCTTGTTCTACAGAAGGTGCAAAAATATATTATACAACTGACGGCACAGATCCTACAGCAGAAAGTACTGAATATTCAGAGCCTTTTACTGTAACTGAAACCACTACTGTCAAGGCAATTGCTGTGAATGAAATAGGTTCTTCAGAGGTGGCTACTGCTACTTACACCAAAGGTGAACTCATGACCATTGCTCAGGCTAAGGCGCAGAGCAAAGGCACAGAAGTTTTCATTGACCTTAAAGATGTTGTTGTTACTGTAAACCACAGCAATGGTTATTATATTTTTATCCAGGACGAAACCACAGGTATTTGTATCTACAGTAGTGGTGCGAAATATGCAGCAGGTACCCAATTTGCAGCAGGCGTTATTTGCGGTACAACAGATGTGTACAATAATATGAATCAGATTAAGAGTGCTGAATTCATCGGTGTAGAGACAACCACGACCACTGTTGAGCCCATTGAAGTTACCGTAGCTGACCTCGCTGACGCTGATAAGTATGCCACATACGAAGGTCGTTATGTGAAACTGACTGATGTTACTCTTGCGGGAACGACTATTACACAGGGTGAAGCTACTTATACTGCTTATGACCGCTTCGAATTGGACTTTGCGACCGAGTATGCTGAAGCCACAACTTGTGATATCGAAGGTATTCCCGCATGCTATAAAACCACATTGCAGATATACCCTGTTGTTATCACAGAAAAGGAAGTACATGTGCACAGCGCATCTAAGTTTACTGTTGAGGGTACTAGCATCAAGGCTGCTTGTGAATGTGAAGAGTCATGCGGTTCTTTGACTCTGGTATTGCCTTCTAATCTCGTATACAATGGCCAGGCTAAGGAAGTGACCGTTGAAGGTTCTATTGAGGGTATCGAGACTCCCGCGGTTGTATACAGTAGTGATGATGCTCCTATAAACGCAGGCACCTACACTGCAAGCATCACTGTAGGTGACGTTACTGCCACTGTTGAGTACACCATCACAGCGTTGGATATCGCTGGTGCTGTAGTTGGTGAGTTCGCTGAGATGACCTACTCTGGTGCTACTCAGACTCCCGTTGCTGTAGTAACCATCGAAGGCGTTGGTGAGGTAACAGGTTCTTGGAGCGAGGTTACCAACGTAGACGACAAGTCAACCTTCACTGCAAATGGTAACTTCACCGGAACTCTCGAGGCTGAGGTTGGTATGAAGGCTAAGGATATCGCTGGTGCTGTAGTTGGTGAGTTCGCTGAGATGACCTACTCTGGTGCTGCTCAGACTCCAGCTGCTGTAGTAACTATCGAAGGCGTTGGTGAGGTAACAGGTTCTTGGAGCGAGGTTACCAACGTAGACGACAAGTCAACCTTCACTGCAAATGGTAACTTCACAGGCTCTCTCGAGGCAGAGGTTGGTATGAAGGCTAAGGATATCGCTGGTGCTGTAGTTGGTGAGTTTGCTGAGATGACCTACTCTGGTGCTGCTCAGACTCCCGTTGCTAAAGTAACCATCGAAGGCGTTGGTGAAGTAACAGGTTCTTGGAGCGAGGTTACCAACGTAGGCGACAAGTCAACCTTCACTGCAAATGGTAACTTCACAGGCTCTCTCGAGGCTGAGGTTGGCATGAAGGCTAAGGAACTTGAAGAGACTGGCGTTGTACTCGAGACTAAGTCTGTTGAGTACACTGGCGAAGCTATTGAGCCCGCTGTTACAGTAACCAGCGGTGATGCGACACTCGTAGAGGGTACAGACTATGATGTAACATACAGCGATAACGTGGAAGTAGGTGAAGCAACCGTCACCGTTACTGCAAAGGGTAACTATAGCGGTACAATCGTTGTGAAATTCGCGATTGAGGTTCCTGCAAGCATCGCACCCGTACAGTCACAAACAGAAGTTGTATACTATGACCTTTGCGGTCGCCGCGTACAGCAGCCCCTTAAGGGTAAGATCTATATCGCAAATGGCAAGAAGGTAATCTTCTAATCCATTCCTTATATAATATAGAATAGGAATAAAGCAAATGGAGCCATCCGAGACAAAACGGATGGCTCCATTTCTTATTGAGCGTCATGGGCAAGAAGAGGGAATATAAGAGGCCATGGCAACTCTCGGTATAGGCAGCGGGACAAATATTCTCATATCGCACTCACGTTAATGTATTGGACATAATAAAAAAAAGCAGTAATTTTACGGCAAGAATTAAAAGAGAAAACTAAGAATTTCTATAAATCATTTATTAACAACTAAAAACAAATGCTTATGAAGGTATTTACTTCAATGAAAAAGTGGGTCGCAACCTGTATTATGCTTGCGGCTAGTATGAGTATGATGGCCGAAGAGGCTAAATTGTCTTTTGCAGACAAAGCTCAGCGTACTGTCTTTGATTCATCAAAGCAGGTCTGGGAACAGAATGGCATAGTACTTACTAATAATAAGGGAGGGTCAACTAATGCTGTTGCGGACTATGCTAACCCTGCACGATTTTATAAGAATTCAGAGATAATTGTGGAGTATGGCTCGCCAATTAGAAAAATTGATTTTGCTTGTTCTGAAAGTAAATATGCGACAGCGCTTCAAAGTTCTATAACCAACGGTACCGTTTCTGCAGATGGAAATAAGATTACGGTCACTCTCTCTGAACCAGCAAACAGCTATACAATAGCTGCGCTTTCAGGTGGACAGGTACGTCTGAGCTCTTTGACTGTTTATTATGGCGAAGAAAGCGGCGACGAGGGTAATGAAGGCGGCGATGAAGGCGGTGAGGATCCTGTAACACCTCCTGCTGGTGAGGTTTCAGTGGTTACTATCGCTGAGTTCCTCGCTAACGGCGGATCTGCAGCAACTGCAATCGAGGGTATTGTCATCTCAAACATGGACCTCAACAACCTTACTTCAAAGAAGGGTATGTATATCCAGGACGAGACTGCAGGCCTTCAGTTCTATCTTGCAGCAAACCACGAATTCAAGTTTGGTGACAAGGTTAGAGTCGACGTTTCAGGTGTTTCTGTAGGTGAATATAATGGTGCAGTACAGGTAAGCGGACTTGCTCTTGAGAAGATTGAAAAGATTTCTTCAGGCAATACAGTGACTCCGAAGACTGTTACAATCGCTGATTTCCTCGCAAACAAGTACGAGGGTCAGTATGTTGCGATCGAGGGCGTTCAGGTTGCTGCAGCAGATCTCAGCAAGACATTCGTTATGGGTGGTGCCCATACAAGCATCAGCGTAGAGGATGCAAACGGTAACTCATTCGTAATCTTCTCATCTAAGTATGCTACTTATGGTGCTCAGACTGTTCCTCAGGGTTCAGGTACTATCAAGGGTATCTCTTCTATCAACAAGGGTGCAATGCAGATTATCTTCGCTCAGGAATCTGACTACGATGGTCTTACCGGAACGCGTTTCGAAGGTTCTGCAGGCGGCGACGAAGGTGGCAATGAAGGAGGTAACGAAGGAGGCAACGAAGGTGGTAACGAAGGAGGCAACGAAGGTGAAGA
>JAZKYH010000005.1:0-44953 GCA_045612065.1 Bacteroidaceae bacterium | reverse complement strand
TTCAATTTACCCTGTCTCGTGACGACATCACAAGACAGCTTCTTGTACTACTTGTCTGTATGGAAAATATTTTCAAAGAACTCTCTCTTCATCATCTCAAGGGGTGTCCCTCTCGATTGCGGATGCAAAGGTAGACACTTTCAACAAACTGACCAAACATTATTGAAACTTTTTTACGAGAAAAATTACAAATGAAATGCAAACGGCTGATTTTCAAATATGGTACACCGATGCATTTTTTAACAAATGATAGAGAATTGACAGATACATGTTGCAAAATACAACTTTTTAGCATTTTCAGTCCATAAACAACAAGAGCCAGCGCAGCGCGCCAGCTCTCATCGTACACTGAGGTCATGTACATATATATAAGATAGTATATAACCGATTCTCTCTTAATTCCGGAGAACGACATTCCCGCAAAAATTATGCGAAGCACAAAATTGCAGATAACAATCCAATACCGTAATGGCCGCCATAGCCTCAACGATGGGAACGGCACGAGGCACCACGCAGGGGTCGTGACGACCTTTAGCCTTGAGAGTCTGCTCGCGGCCGTGAATGTCGAGCGTCGTCTGCTCACCCAATTGGGTGGCTACGGGCTTGAAGGCTGCACGGAAATAGATGGGCTGCCCGTTACTGATGCCGCCCTGTATACCGCCAGAGCGATTTGTTGCAGTCGTGATGCCCGCCTCGGTATTGATGAATGGGTCGTTCTGCTCAGAGCCACGCTCGGCAATGCCATCGAAACCGCGGCCATAGTCGAAGCCCTTGCAGGCATTGATGCTCAGCATAGCGCCACCCAATGAGGCATGCAACTTTCCGAAGACCGGTTCACCCAACCCTATGGGGCAACCTGTGATAACACAAGTAACAATGCCACCGATGGTGTCGCCCTCGCCTTTCACACTCAAGATAAGTTCCTCCATAGCACGCGCCTTCTCTGGGTCGGGACAACGCACAATGTTCGTCTCGGTGAGCGAGAGGTCATATTTCGTATAGTCGTTTCCCAAGGCGATGTGCCCCACCTGCGAGGTATAGGCCTGGATATGGATACCCAGTTCGCGCAAGGCCAGTTTGGCCAATGCGCCAGCCACACAGCGCGAAGCAGTCTCACGTGCCGATGAGCGTCCTCCTCCACGATGGTCGCGCACGCCATACTTCTGCCAATAGGTATAGTCGGCATGAGAGGGACGCAGCACCTCGCGCAAGTTGTCGTAGTCGTTGGAGTGTTGGTTAGTGTTGCGTATGATGAACCCGATGGGAGTACCCGTGGTGCGTCCTTCGAAAATACCCGAGAGGAATTCTACCTCATCAGGCTCTTGGCGTCCCGTGGTGACAACACTCTGCCCAGGGCGACGGCGGTGCATCTCGCTACGCACAAAGTCCATATCAACGGTGATACCGGCAGGCATCCCGTCGACCACACCTCCGATGGCCGCACCATGCGACTCTCCGAATGAAGTAAGAGTGAAGAGGGTTCCGAACGTGTTCATAAAGGAAGAGTTAAGAGTGAAGAGTGAAGAGTGAAGAGGGAAGAGTTAGAGGCTACCCGGAGGCAACTCTTCATTCTTCCCTCTTCACTAAATCAATGACAATGTCCGCAGTCGCAGCCACCATCGTGGTCGCCGCAACCGTCGCAACCGCCACCGCAACTGTCGCAGCCACATCCGCAGCCGCCCTGACCGGTGATGATGTTGATGAGTGCCTGTATCTCCTCCTTGGTGGCATCGTGCATGCCGAGCACCTTACCCTCGAAGGCAAGCCCCATACCTGCATAGGGATGGTTGAGGTCGATGGTCACCGCCTCGTCCTTCACCTCTACCACGAGACCATTCATGCGCTGGCCATCGGCATTCATAAGGGGAATTACGTTACCGGGATAGATTTGCTTGTCGTCGAACTTACCGTTGACACAGAAGATTTGTTTGTCTACATCAAACACGAGGTCATCGCGACGGTCACCGTTGGTTTCCTCCTTGGTAAGAGTAAAATTGAAGGTGTCGCCCTCCTTTAAGTCCTTGAACTTCTCCTCGAAAGCCTCAAAAGTGAAGCCCAAACCTGTGGTAAACTGGAAAGGATGCTCAGCGGTAGCCTGCTCCACGAGTTCGCGCTCGCCCTCATACTCTGTATACATGTCGTAAGATACGACAATAGTCTTGCTGGGATTAATTTCTGCCATAGTCTTTATATATATGTATTATTAGATGCATTGCTATTCGAAGTGCAAAAGTAGCACAAAATTTCACCAAACAGAAATTTTACTTTACTTTTAGTCTGTCGCGCAGCTTGAAAATAGGCTGCGGCTCAGTAATTCACAAATAAATTTGTATTTCCGTTCGCCTTGCACTACTTTTGCAGACTAAAATTTGTAAAGAGCGACCTTTTCTCTAACTGAAATAATAAATTAGAAATCACAAATAAATCATAAATCAAAATGAAACTTTGGGACAAGGGCTTTGAGCCCAACAAGATGATAGAGACCTTTACCGTGGGACAGGACCGCGAATTGGACCTCCGCCTGGCACGTTACGACGTAGAAGGCTCCATGGCACATATCCGTATGCTTGAGAGCATCGGACTCATCGAGAAGGAGGAACTTCCCGTACTGCTCGCTGCATTGGAGCAGATTCGCCAAGAGATACTCGACGGCAAGTTCACCATCGAAGAGGGCATCGAGGATGTACACTCACAAGTAGAGTTGTTACTTACCCAGCGCCTTGGCGACATGGGCAAGAAGATACACTCGGGCCGCTCACGCAACGATCAGGTACTGGTAGACCTCAAGCTCTACTTCCGTGACGAGATTAAGAACATTGCCGAGGAGGTGTGTCACCTGTTCGACCGCCTACAAGCATTGAGCGAACAATATAAAGAGGTGTTGATGCCGGGCTATACGCATCTGCAAATTGCCATGCCCTCATCGTTCGGCCTATGGTTTGGCGCCTATGCTGAGACGTTGGTCGATGACCTCCAGATGGTGGCGGCTGCCTATAAGGTAGCCAACCAGAACCCCCTTGGTTCGGCAGCAGGCTATGGCTCATCGTTCCCCTTGAACCGCACGATGACCACCGAACTGCTACATTTCGACACCATGCACTATAATGTCGTAGCAGCACAGATGAGCCGCGGAAAGACCGAGCGTGCTACGGCCTATGCCATCGGTGCTGTGGCCTCTACCCTCGGCCGCTTCGCCATGGACGTGTGCCTCTTCATCAACCAAAATTTCGGTTTCATCAGTTTCCCCGATGAATACACCACAGGAAGCAGTATCATGCCGCACAAGAAGAACCCCGACGTATTCGAAATTATGCGTGCCAAGTGCAACCGTTTGCAGAGCGTAGCCGGTGAGGTGGCCCTGATGACTACCAACCTCCCCGTAGGCTACCAGCGCGACTTCCAGTTGTTGAAGGATGTAATGTTCCCCGCCATCGAGGAACTCAAGTCGTGCCTTACGATGTGCGACATGATGTTGCAGCACATCCGCGTGAACACCGATATCCTCAGCGACCGCAAGTATGACTACCTCTTCACCGTGGAGGATGTGAACCGCCTTGCCCTCTCGGGCATCCCCTTCCGCGAGGCCTACCGCCAAGTGGGCATGCAGGTACAGAACCACACTTATGAACCCACCCGCGAGGTACACCACACCCACGAAGGCAGCATAGGCAACCTCTGCAACGACCGCATACGAGAGAAGTTGGAGCAGGCAATGACGTTTTTTAACTAAAATTCGAATAAAAAACTTTGTGCAATATTTGCAGATTAGATTTTATCCGCTACCTTTGCTCGTGATTTTTTTAACACAACTTAATTAACAAAACAAAACGATTATGAAAAAGTTTTTGGCTATCGCAGCCCTTTTGGTTGCAACATTGGGCGTAAGTGCGCAGGACTATAACTGGGCAATCGGTGTTCGAGGCGGTGCTTTCAGTGGCTTGACAGCAAAGAAGAACAATGGCGACAACGCTCTCGAGTTTGGTGCTTCATGGGGTCTTGGCAACCACTTGAGAGTTGATGGCGTATACGAATGGCAGCAGCCCGTTATCACAGAAGGCTTCAACCTCTATTATGGTGTAGGTGCTTTCTTGGGCGCATTTGAGAACAGCCTTGCTGTAGGTGCAGAAGCTGTTGTAGGTCTTGAGTACAAAATCGCCGACATCCCCTTGGCATTCTCTCTTGATTATCGTCCTTCAATCGACGTTCTTCATCTGAACAGCATGGAAGGTTTCTATAATTTCGGCTTCGGCATTAAGTACTGCTTCTAAAACCAAATAAAATAAGAAGAAGGAGAGCATTTTACATGCTCTCCTTTTATTTTTAGCTTGAAGGACATCCTCATTAAACAAATGTTTCTCTTTTTTGGCAAGTGCTAACTCCGAGAAACACTATAGCCAATACTAAAAGAATCACTTGCAAATATCCATTCCATAGACTTTGTTTCGTAGCCATAGGGCGAACTCCTCCACGGAATGTGCAGCGAGGTATCGTTGCTGTTCCTCGACGCTTATGAGCGGACCTAAGCCAAGGCTTATAGGGCGATTTGCCTTGTTGAACACCTCGGCAGGAAGACGAAGGAGGCGTATGCGCCAATCGATAAGTCCCAACAGGTAGTAGAGGTACGAGTTACCGCCAAAGAAGCGGACGGGCAGTATGGGAACTTTGGCCTTCGCCACAAAACGCATAATGGGGAGTTGCCACTCGCGGTCGCGCACACAATGGTCGCGCAGACTGAGGTCGCTGACCGCCCCTGAGGGGAATAGTCCCAATGCCCCTCCCGAATTCAAATGCGTAAAAGCGCGACGTATGCCAAGGATGCTGTCCACTGTGGGAGCATGACGTTCTGCCCCTGTTGGATTGACAGGAATTAGCGAAGGCGACAAGGCTTCTATACGCTCCAGAGCTTTATTTGCCATGAGCTTATAGTCGAGGCCGATATGCCCGAAATAGTCGGCCAGAATGACTCCGTCAATACTCCCATAAGGATGGTTGCTGATGGTTATGAACGGCACCCCACGACGCAGCGAGTTCAATTGGGCTGGCACTTCCGAGGTTACGGCAAACACGTTGTACTCAATGCCCAAATCTCGGAGCACACTATAAGCAAAGTCATGGCCTTGCAGATGGCTGTGGGCATCGTATAACGCATTGAGTTTGTCGACTGCGAGCATTCTCAATACACCGCGCCCCACCGTGCGCCCCACTTTCCCGCGAAAAAGCGGAGAGACCTGTTCCAAGTCGTGCAGAGTGAATAACGGCATGATTCCTCCTTTCGTTTTTTGACTACAAACCTTGTCTACCCCGATAGACGTCTCTGCTAATATGGTTTCACGGGGTCTACTCTGGCATAGTCCTCGGCATCGTGCACGAAGTTGTTCACATAAATGAGAACGAGCACGACAAAAATAATAAGGCCAACGATGTCAAGTGCACCCAAACGAATGGTCATGTGACTTAGGGTAAGAGGTATGCTCCACTCACGCAAGGGAGTAATGAGGACAAACAGCGTGTTCACCACCACCATAATGAGACGGAATTCCGTAGGGCCCATACCCGCATAAGTCAGCTTGAACTCCCCTTTGAGATGAGCATTGATATACACCGAAATGGATAACAGCAAGTATACAGCCAACACACTCATGGCAACATAGAGGTTGAGCAACGAACTCAGCCCCGCGCCAATGCACATGATGGCCATAGTGACACCGTCAATATTATGATCGAGGTAAAAGCCATAGATAGGACGCTGCGTGCCACGTACACGCGCCAAAGTCCCGTCGAGCGAGTCGCCATACCAATTGATAGCGTAGCCTAACGAAGCCAGCCAAAGCCACCCTACGTGATAGTTTGAGAGCACATAGCCCACAGCTACTACAACAGCCCCTACCACACCGATGGCAGTGAGCATGTCCGAAGTCATCCACCGAGGCTGTCGCTGGGCAAGCCATACGAGTACACGCTTCTCGGCCGCGTTGAGCACCGAAGTCTGTATGCGTCGTGATTGTTCCTGTTTCATGATGCACAGAGGGATTTAATAGTTTTGCTTTAATTAATGAATATTCGCAAAAAAGGTTCAAGCGGAGACGTCGAGTTTTCACTTTTCATCATCTAATTATTACCAATAGGATAACAAGATCAAGCAATACCAATACACATTGATAAACCTACACTAAAAAACACTTATTATAGGACAATGCTATACACACCCAAAAAAAGAAGCAGCCACTCCGAAATGGGGTAGCTGCCTCGCATATTACTCAAAGGAAGAATTACGCGAAACTCTCCTCGATGATTTCTGTCAGTACATCCTTAATATCAAGTCCTGCGGCACGCACCTGCTGAGGAATAAAACTGGTGGCAGTCATACCCGGCGTGGTATTTATCTCCAGCAAGTTCAACTTGTTGCCCTCCGTAATGATGTAGTCGATGCGGATGATGCCGTGGCAACGCAATATGTCGTAGAGCAGCGAGGTGAGCGTACGCACGCGCTCGGCAATGCCCTCATCGATGCGGGCAGGAGTAATCTCTTCCACCTGGCCGTTGTACTTGGCATCGTAGTCGAAAAACTCGTTATGGGCCACCACCTCAGTAATGGGGAATACCACGCTCTTCTCACGGGTCTTGTAACATCCGCAAGTAATCTCCGTACCCTGCATGAAAGCCTCAATCATAACCTCATCAGCCTCACCGAAAGCAGCCTCTACGGCAGGCAACAACTCCTCGGGAGTCTTCACCTTTGTGGTAGCACAGCTGGAACCTCCACATGTAGGTTTTACGAAACAAGGCAATCCTACGGCCTTCACCACATCGTCGGTGGTGATAACGTCCTGACGGCGCAAAGTCAATGACTCGGCCACGCGTACGCCCAAACTGCGCAGGTATTGGTTGAGCACAAACTTATTGAACGTCATAGCCGAAATCAATGGCGGGCATGTAGAATACGGCATACGGATGAGCTCGAAATAACTGCCCAAAAGGCCATTCTCGCCCGGAGTGCCATGAATAGTGATATAGGCATAGTCAAACTTAACGTGCTCGCCATTGTGCATAAAGCTGAAGTCATTGCGGTCGATGGAAGAAGTTGTGCCGTCGGGGAGTTGCACATTCCAGTCCGTACCGCGAATAATAACGGTATAGACAACGTAGCGTTCCTTATCGAGGAACGAAGTTATGCCCTCGGCACTGCGCAGCGATACTTCGTATTCGCCTGAGTCGCCACCGGCAACGATGGCTATGGTGCGGTTGTTGGTTGTCATTATAGTTCTGTTGATTTTACATTGTCACATGCTTGATGCTGCTGGGGATGCTGCCACGGATTACCTCTACGGTCTTAGGACATCTGTAGAGTGCATTGCTGGGGAATGTTGCGTCCTCGGGGATGTATACTTTCTCCAATTTGGGGCAATTTTCTATGGACGAGCCTGAGAAACTCTTTGTTCCTTCGGGGAAGTATATCACCTTCACATTCTTATGGTCCTTGACGGTTTCCTTATCCACTTTCTCTATGGGGAGGAATTCCAGATACTCCGCTCCGCCGGGGATGTAGTAGAGTTGATTCTCGTCACCATTCTTGCGATATACAATACCCTTATGACTCAGCATGGAGGGATTCTTCTCGGCTACGTGGATAGCTTGCAGGTTCTTGCCATAGTTGCTGATTTTGAGTCTCATGTCGTATGTCTCACCAAAGGTCTTGATGTTCTCACCGATGTACACCTCTGCAATCTCCTCAGGCAGAGCCTCTGTGGGGTTGAACGAGTTGATAACAAATCCTCCCGCACTATAGGGCACCACTAAGGGGTTCTCCGTAGTAATCACTCTATCTACATTGAGCGAGTAGTCATTGTAGCGATACACCGCAACGTCATCGGCAAAGAGGTCCACGTCAGCATCTCGGGGAACGAGGTGAGTGTATTTAGTGGGGTCACTCATCGGCCAAGAGCCATTATTGGTAGGGTCGCTGACGGTCCAGTTGCCACCAGGACAAGTATATGCCCATGCGTGTCCCATACCATAAATGAGTCCGTTGACCACTACAGCGGGGATATCTTGCGAATAGCACATCACGACAAGCAGGTTCGAATAGCCTTGGCATACGCATATCTTGTTCTTGAACACCTCGTAGGGGTCGTTGGAATAATTGACGTTGGTGTGGTTGTATGTCACATTATTCACAATCCATTTGAATATCGTCTGATACTTCGTAGTCTGTGTCTTATTACCACTCACAAGATTGGTCGTAAACTCTGCAATCTCCTGATACTGAGCATCTGTAATATTCATACCACGACCCATCGAGGTAATAATCTTGGGACCTGTGGCTTCGAATATCGTTTTCAAATTCACTGCAGGAGTGCCGTTCAACGCCTTCGAATTGTCGAGCTCGGCAAAGGAGGGTGCACGATATACATTTGCCAACTCAGTCGATTCTTGGGCTGCGAAGTTTGCAGTTTCGCACTGTTCGCTGCATGCAGAGAGCATACCACCCATGGCTGCAAGCGACAATATCAAAAAGTTCTTTTTCATTATTATTTAATGTTTTATGTTATTAATTTTCTGTTTCCATCTCTTCACTCGGAACAATAGTTTCAACGACGGTTCCCACCCCCTTGGGGTTCTCGCCATACTTGTTGGGGCCGGGCGTACTGTCCGTGCAGAACCATACCAACAGCACAATGCCGTATAGCAAAAATGGGATGTACGTGATAAGCACCACCACCAGCCAAGGAATCAAGGAAGAAAATTGAGGCTCAGCACTATCTCCAACCGCAGACAACAAAGCGACGAACACGCCTATAACCATTATCAATGCCCATATGGAACCATAAATGACCATGCCTCCATACCACCAACCACTACGGCCGATATCGTGCAGACGGCGAATAGCCACAGCAAAGGAGGCAATGGAACAGAAGATGCTCCAACCAGAATACACCATGCTCAGAGGAAGCATCAGCGCCCACACGTCTTCGGGCACAAATTCAAGGAGAATCGCAAAGGGCATCGACACGATGAAAACAAACAGGCACCAGTACCAGTATTCAGAACGGCGTGCACGGCCAGTGAATGTAAAAGCCTTCGAAAAGCATGCCTTCACGGCCTCCTTGAAATCCATTTGAGCAGGTTGCATAGTCTTTAAGATTAATCGTATACTATCGTTTTGCAAAAGTACGCAAACTTTTTCACTTACAGCCCGTTTGACTTACCCGTTTTTCACACTTGCGAAAATATTTTTTCGCAAGTGCGAACAAGAAAAATCACTTTGGTGAAAAAAAATTGCCAAGCATATGAAAAAGCTTGACAAAAAGTTTCAGTTCTATCCATCATTCCACAGTGGATTTTCACCCCTCTGCCCTACCTTCCACGTAGGTACGCCAACGGTCGAGCAAGGCCACCATATCGGCAGGGAGCTCTGAAGTGAAGAACATCTCCTCACCGGTGCGTGGATGCACAAATCCAAGAGTACGGGCATGCAATGCCTGACGCGGACAAGTGTCGAAGCAGTTGGCCACAAACTTACGATATGTTCCTGAAGTGGTGCCTTTGAGCACCTCGTTGCCACCGTAGCGCTCATCATTGAAAAGCGGATGACCGAGATGTTTCATGTGTACACGAATCTGGTGCGTGCGCCCCGTCTCAAGAATACACTCCACGAGAGTAACGTAGCCAATGCGTTCCAACACCTTATAATGAGTGACGGCATGCTTGCCTATCGCCGGGTCAGTGAAGACAGCCATCTGCAAGCGGTCATGGGGGTTACGGGCAATCTGACTGCGTATAGTACCCGTATCCTCTTTCAGCGCACCCCATACGAGGGCATTATAATGGCGCTTGGTCGTTTTGTTGAAAAACTGTATGCCCAAAGCCGTCTTCGCATCAGGAGTCTTGGCCACTACGAGCAGTCCCGAGGTATCCTTATCAATGCGGTGCACAAGCCCCACACCCGGGTCATTAGGGTCATAGTTGGGATTATCGCGCAAGTGCCAAGCAATGGCATTGACCAGCGTACCGTGATAATTGCCACAGCCAGGGTGTACTACCAGCCCTGCGGGCTTGTTGATAACCATGAGGTCATCGTCTTCATAAACAACATCGAGCGGAATATCCTCCGGCTCTATATCGTTACTCATGCGGGGGCGGTCCATCATCAGGGTGACGATGTCTCGCGGCTTCACACGATAATTGCTCTTTACAGGCTTTCCGTTCACATGCAGACAACCCGCCTCAGCAGCCTTCTGTATTCGATTGCGCGAAGCGTGGGGAAGATGGTCGATGAGAAATTTATCCACACGCACCATTTCCTGTCCCTTGTCTGCCACTACGCGGAAGTGCTCATAGAGCTCCGTATCCTCGTTCGTGACGGAGTCAAGATCCAGTTCGTCTCCCAAGAGGTCTTCAATGTCATCAGTTCCGTACATCACTATCCTTAATGCTTAAAACCAACCATCCTCTACGGCAGGTACACCTAAGGTCTCGGTTTCCATCTTATCACCGCCACCGATAACAAGTGTCAGCTCGGCACCTTCAGGAATCAGCTCTCCACCTTGCAGTTCCCGGCCTTTGTAGCGTACGCTATAGACCCAATCGAGGTCTCCAGCAATGGTATCGTTCGGAGCCAATTTGAAGCCTGCGGCACGAAGGCGTGACTCGGCCTGACGAAGCGAGCTATTGTCAGCAATGTCAGGAATGGCAATCATAGGCTGATTGCCCGAGCTCACGGTGAGGTACACCTTACGGCCACGCTTCACCTTCGCTTGCGCGGCAGGACGCTGCGCTGTGATTTCTCCCGGAGCTACACCTTTTATATATACGTGGTCACTTACCACGCCCACGAAGTCATGTTGTCCCAACTTGGTTATAGCATCCGCCTCCTCCATACCCGTAACATCGGGCACCACGAGGGCAACACCATGCTCGGTGTAACTGTCAATCCAACGGAAAGTAATAAATACTGCCACCACCACAACGACAGCCATGGCAGACACATTAATCAGCAAGAGACGCAACGGCTTCTTTCCCTGCTGAGGTTCTTGTTTCTTTTTATCTATGGTTTTGCTCATAGTCTTACAAATATTGGACAAAAGTAGTGATATTCGCGGATATACGAAAATACTGTTCTATATTTTCACTCATCCTATGCATGATCGAGAAACTCGCGCAAGTGCACACTATCGGTTTGGTCAATAGTGGCTCCTGTTCCAGTCCATTCAGCCCGTCCCTCATGAATAAAGAGTACCTGCTCACCAATACCGCGTACCGAACCCATGTCATGAGTGTTTACAATCGTAGTGATTCCATATTCATGGGTAATGTCGCTAATGAGTTGGTCAATGAGACGAGACGAAATGGGGTCAAGTCCCGAATTCGGTTCATCACAAAAGAGATAACGAGGTTCCAAAGCAATAGCACGGGCTATGGCCACACGTTTCTGCATACCTCCACTTAGTTCAGAGGGCATCTTACCTTCTGCATCTATCAAGCCTACGCGGTCGAGGCAGAAACGAGCACGCTGCAACTGCTCACGGTAAGTCTTGGGAGAGAACATCTCCAAAGGGAAGAGCACATTGTGCAACACATCCATTGAGTCAAACAGAGCTGCACCTTGAAATAGCATACCCATTTCTTGACGAAGCAGAGCACCAACACGCTTGTTCAAACTATGAATATTACGACCATCGTAAAGCACTTGCCCCTGACTCGGAGTGAGCAGACCTACAATGCAGCGCAGCAATACCGTTTTTCCCGAACCACTTCGCCCGATAATAAGGTTGGTCTTACCATCCTCAAACGTGGCACTGATACCATGAAGTACCTCTTGGTCCTCAAAATGTTTGTGTATATCGGTAATCGTAATCATCCCATCAAGAGGTTTGTTAAAATCAAATCGGTAAAGAGTATCAACACACTACTTACCACCACCGAGTTCGTACCCGCCTTACCAACCTCAATACTGCCGCCATGAACGGTGTAACCGAAGTAGCCACTCACACTCGCAATGATGAAAGCAAACACGAATGACTTGACATAACCCGACCACAAGTGCCACCCTTCGTAGCAGTGCTGCAAGCCATAGGTTAGGTCACCCAACGAAAGGAAACCGCCCAACCAGCACACCACATATGCCCCGATGAAACCCGAGGCAATACTGAAAGTCACAAGCAGAGGGATAGCACTCAACATGGCCAATATCTTGGGCAGGAGTATATGGTTTGCCGAGTTCACTCCCATTACATCAAGTGCATCAATCTGCTGTGTCACACGCATTGTGCCTATCTCCGAGGCTATATTTGAGCCGACTTTACCAGCCAGTATAATGCAGATGATACTTGAAGCAAACTCCAGCAATATCACCTCACGCATAGCATAACCGATGGTGAAGCGCGGCATCCAAGGCGACCAAATGTTAATCTTAATCTGCACACACAGCAATGCGCCGATGAAGAACGACATCAGAATGACAATAAACAACGAGTTATAACCCAGTTGGTAAAACTCCCTAACATATTGTTGCCAGAAGATACGACTACGCTGCGGCCGTGTAAACGTACGGCACATCAGCAACAGGTAATTACCCAAGGACTGTAGCAACTTGCGTATCATGAAGTTACCTCTTCAATTTCTCTTTATACTTCAAAGCCAATGCAATAACCTCATCGGCGATAACCTCGGCCGAGTGATGGAAGGCCATTGTCAAGATGTTGGCACTCAATTTGGCCAATTTCGCTTCATCCTTCACCACATCAAGCGCAAGGGGTATCAACTCTTGTGGAGCATCTACGTCCTTAACATAGAGCGCAGCATCCTTATTGACAAGCGCAAGCGCATTCTTCGTCTGATGGTCCTCCGACACGTTGGGCGACGGAACAAGCACTACCGCCTTACCCAACAAACAGAATTCTGAGATGGAGCCTGCACCAGCGCGCGAGATTACGAGGTCCGCAGCAGCATAGGCTGCATCCATGCTACTGATAAAGTCACACACATGCACATTCTCCAATTCACGTCCACTCAACTGCGTAGTAATCTGTTCATAGTAATACTTACCCGTCTGCCAAATAAACTGCACATCAGCGTCTTTGAGCGTTTCCCATGCTCCAAGCATGCTCTCATTGAGCATACGCGCTCCGAGGCTTCCGCCTACGAGAAGTACCGTTTTCTTCCTCGGGTCAAGACCAAACGTACGCACAGCCTCATCGTGGGTGATGTTAGCTTCAAGAAGATTCTGCCTCACAGGATTGCCCGTAAGCTTTATCTTCTCCTTGGGAAAGAAGCGTTCCATGCCTTCGTAGGCTACACAGATACAATCGGCCTGCTTGGCCAACAATTTATTGGTCACTCCAGCATAGGAGTTCTGCTCTTGCAACAATGTAGGGATTCCCATTGCCCCGGCCTCCTTCAACGTAGGGCCACTGGCATAGCCACCCACACCCACTGCCACATGAGGAGCAAAGTCACGAATGATACGGCGTGCCTTGCTGCGACTCTTCATCAGACGCCACAACACGGCAATATTCTTCAGCAGGTTCTTACGGTCGAATCCACTCACAGGCAGCCCGATAATTTCATATCCGGCAGCAGGCACACGCTGCATCTCCATACGGTTCTCTGCACCGACAAAGAGAATCTCGGCATGAGGGCATTTTGCCTTTACCGCATTCGCTATCGACAGGGCAGGAAAGATGTGACCACCAGTACCGCCACCGCTGACTATCAATCTAATGTTTTCGTTATTCATAGTTTCAATTATTTACATTGCACTACCCTCTCTCAATATCTCAGGAATATCCTCCTCTGCACTCTCTTCCGCTGCCAATTGTGCATCACGATTCATTTTTTCAGTATAATAGCTCACACTGAGTATCATGCCTATATAGCCACAATTGATGATGGTAGACGTACCACCACGACTTATCAGCGGCAAGGGCTGCCCTGTAACAGGGAAAAGCCCTACAGCCACAAGCATATTGAGCATAGCCTGCGCCACAAGCATTAGCGCACAGCCCATGACAAGAAAAGCGGGGAAGTATCCCCTACACTTTTGCGCTATCTTTGCCGCCCTCACGAGCAAAATGATGTAGAGCAACAACACAAAGGCCCCTCCTGCCAGTCCCAATTCCTCTATGACAATAGCATAAATGAAATCAGAATAGGCTTGAGGCAAATAATCACGCTGCACCGAATTTCCAGGGCCACGGCCAATAATATTGCTCGATGCAATAGCCATCTTGGCATGTGTTTCCTGATAGTTCTCATTAGTAATCTTGAACTGGGACGCAGGAATCTCTGCAGCAGGCTCGAAGAAACGTTCAAAACGCGCTTTCCACGTTGTGAGTCGATTAAGGCCAGGCATGCTATCCAAAGTCTTATATGGCAAGAACAGCAATGAAGCAAATAGAGCAACGCCTATTCCTATCGTCCCAACAAGTTTTCCCAATTGGCGCAGAGGCACACGGCCAACATACATCATGAGAAGCACGACTCCGAAGAGCAAAGCTGCCGTAGACAGATTCTCTGATATAATCAATCCACACACGATACCGACCATTCCCAATATCCATTTTATAGCATTCGGATGAGCTTCATTATCATTGGTCTGTGTACGCGAAAGGATAAGAGCCGTTCCCATCACCACACCGACCTTTGCCAATTCGGATGGTTGAATTGTCACAAAGCCTAAATCAATCCAACGGGCTGCCTTGTACACCTTTTCTCCAAAGAGCAACACCCACAACAACATGCCTACTGACAGCGGAACCAATGCTATAGGAACAGCTTTATAGTAACGATAGGGTATCAGATGGGCAATGTACACCACAACAAGGCCTAACAAAAGATTGACACTATGCTCACGGATAGCCCACAAATAGGAACGATTTCCCACGTAAGTAAGCATACTCGCCGCACTGAACACCTCTACTACCGATACGAGCAAAAGCAACAGAAAAACAATCCATACGACCTTGTCACCACGAAATATCCGATTCAAAAAATCCATACCGACAATTAATATTGCAACATTCTAAACAAAGGGAACCACATTCCACGAATTCCTGTGCGAAGATACTAAAATAATTAACAAAGACCAACGGAGTAAAAACTATTTATACACTTACCATACAAATTACAGCATATCGTCTTCGCTTAATCATTTTTTTGCACTACCTTTACGCATTATTTGAAAATCACCCTAAAAGTACCAATTATATGAATATCGACGCTATAAAATCAGTATACTTCATCGGTGCCGGTGGCATTGGCATGAGTGCTTTGGTACGCTATTTCCTATCGTTAGGCAAAGTAGTGGCAGGCTATGACCGCACAGCGAGCGAACTCACTGAGCGACTCAACGAAGAGGGCGCATCCATTCACTATGAAGACAACATTGCACTGATTCCTGAGAATTGTAAGGATAAAGAGCACACTTTGATCGTCTACACACCCGCTGTTCCACAGAGCCATAGCGAATTCACATGGTTCCGCACTCAAGGCTTTGAGATACAGAAGCGCGCACAAGTATTGGGCACCATCACCAGAAGTCGTAAAGGGCTCTGCGTAGCTGGCACACACGGAAAAACCACCACCTCGTCTATGGCGGCTCATCTAATTTATGAATCACACATAGGCACTACTGCATTCCTTGGCGGTATATCTCAGAACTACGGAACCAATCTGCTGATTTCCGACAAAAGCGATTATGTAGTTATTGAGGCAGACGAATATGACCGTTCATTTCACCAACTCTCTCCCTACATAACGATTATCACCTCTACCGACCCCGACCATCTGGATATATACGGTACGCCAGAGGCCTATTGGGAGAGCTTCGAAAAATACACATCATTGATACAATCAGGTGGAGCGCTCATCATGCACGAAGGGTTGGAAATTACGCCGTGCGTACCAAAGGGAGTATGCACCTATAGCTACTCACGGGAGAAAGGAGACTTTCATGCCCAAAACATTCGCATCGGAAACGGAGAAATCATATTCGACTTTGTACATCCTGAAGGAATTGTTAAAGACATCTCATTGGGTGTCCCCCTCAGTGTAAACATTGACAATGGCATTGCTGCTATGGCGATGGCTTGGCTATGCGGTGCTAACGAAGAGGAACTGCGCAAGGGCATGGCAAGTTTCCGAGGCGTGGAACGTCGTTTTGATTTCAAGCTGAAAACCGACACGAAGGTATACCTTAGCGACTATGCCCATCACCCTGCCGAGATACGCCAAAGTGCACTCTCTATCCGAGAGTTATATGCCGGACGTAGGGTCACTGTAATATTCCAGCCACATCTTTATTCACGCACACAAGACTTCTACAAAGAGTTCGCCGAGAGCCTTTCACTCTTCGATGAAGTCATCCTCACCAACATCTATCCAGCACGCGAAGAGCCCATACCCGGAGTTACCAGCGAACTCATTTACGACAATCTTGCTCCGCAAGTAGAGAAGAGGTTGATAAACAAAGAGGAGGTTCTTCGCACTGTCGAGACGAAAAAAAACGAATTAGAGGTTCTCGTAACCTTAGGAGCAGGCGATATTGAAAACTTTGCAGCAGAGATAACGCAAATATTAAGAGAGGCATGAAAAAGATACTGACAACCATCGTGCTCATCCTACTGATAGGCTATATTGCGTTCGCCGCTGTCGGCTTCTGCAACAGGCCTGAGGGGGAGGTGTGCAGAGGCATACAATTGGAAATACGTGATAGTCTAAAGACTGGATATATGACCACAAAAGACATCACGACCATGCTTGCCAAGAATCATCTCGACCCCACAGGCCAACAGCTTGACAAGGTAAACCTACGTTCCATAGAAAAAGTTCTGGAGAGTTCTCCGCTCATCTCCTCCAGCGAATGTTACAAGACAATAAATGGACAAATTGTAGTGGAGGTAACATGTCGACGCCCTATCTTGCGCGTACTATCGGAAAACAATGACAGCTACTACCTTGACGAAGAGGGAGAAGTAATAGAACATATAGCCAAGGCCGTATATGTTCCAGTGGCAACAGGACACATCACACGTAGTTTCGCCCAAAAAGAGTTGCTTCCCCTCGCTCAATACCTCCAAAATGAGGAATTATGGAATGCACAGATAGAACAAATCTACGTCACTCCACGAAAAGAGATTGAATTGATTCCTCGCGTGGGCAACCATATCATCGTATTAGGCCGTCCTGGGAACTATGCACATAAGTTTGAAAAGCTACAAGCATTTTACGAAAAGGGACTCAACAAAGTAGGATGGGACCGTTATTCACGCATTGATGTTGGCAATGACAATCAAGTAGTTGCTACCAAGAAATAGTAAGGTAATAATATCAAGGATATAGGGAGAGGGGCAAAGCATTGCCCCTCTCCCTATTATGTTAATCATATTAGATTCCGAACGCTTCGCGCAGCACTTCCTTATCATCGAAATGATGTTTCACGCCTTTCACATCTTGATAAGTCTCGTGCCCCTTGCCAGCAACGAGGATAACATCCCCCTTCTCTGCCAACATACAAGCCGTACGGATGGCTTCACGACGTTCAACAATGGTGAGAACATTCGTTCGCTGCACGGGAGTAAGCCCCTCAAGCATATCATTGATGATATCCTGTGGTTCTTCGAAGCGGGGATTATCACTGGTTATAATAACACGGGTACTTCCTTTGACCGCCTCTTGTGCCATGAGAGGACGCTTTCCCTTATCACGGTTCCCACCAGCTCCGACCACGGTGATAACCTTACCCTTTCCTCCCTGCACTTCATGAATGGCATTCAACACATTGGTGATTGCATCAGGCGTATGCGCATAGTCCACAATTGCAGTATAGCCCTTAGGAGAGTGAAGTGCATCAAAACGTCCATTCACGGGCCGCAAAGTACTCAACACAGTGAGCACCTCTTCAGGGCGCTTGCCGAGAAGACAAGCCGCACCATACACCGCAAGTAGATTACTTGCATTGAATCGGCCAATAAACTGAACAAAGACCTCCACGTTATTGACATCAAGCAACATACCATCAAAATAGTGCTCAAGAATACGTCCCTTAAAGTCAGCCAAGCTACGAAGTGAGTAGGTATAGACCTTAGCACGTGTATTCTGTGTCATCACCAGACCATTCTTATCGTCCGCATTAGTAACAACAAAAGCGTTCTTCGGCAGCGCATCAAAAAAGGCTTTCTTGGCACGCAAGTAATTGTCCACCGTTTTATGGTAGTCCATGTGGTCTCGTGTAAGATTGGTAAAAATACCACCGGCAAACTCCAGTCCACCAATACGGTGCTGAGCCACCGAATGCGAGCTCACCTCCATGAAAACATATTTGCAACCCTCATTCGCCATACGCCCCAGCAAAGCGTTGAGCGTGATTGCATCAGGTGTGGTATGCTCTGTAGGGATAGCCTCACCATCAACATAGTTACACACGGTAGATATAAGGCCCACCTTATACCCCATCGCACGAAACATATCGTACAGTAAGGTGGCAATGGTTGTTTTACCATTGGTCCCAGTGACACCGATAAGTCTCACTTTTTCGGTAGGGTAGTCATTAAAAGCTGTGGCTATAGGACCTACCGCCATTTCACTGTCAGATACACGAACATAGGTCACACTGTCAGAAAGAATCTCTGGCAACTCCTCACATACGATAGCAGTCGCTCCCTTCTCAATGGCGTTCTGTATATATTTATGTCCATCGACCTGCGTACCACGCATGGCTACAAAGAGGTTATCCTCCGTTATGCGACGCGAGTCAATATGCACATCTGCAATGCATCGCTGCACATCGCCTATGATTTCTTCTACACGAATATCTTTGATGAGTTCAGTGAGTAACATAGTATTCTAATTTATTTCAGTATCAATTCAACTATCTGTCCCTTACGCACAGCACTACCAGGCTGCACACTCTGTGAGCGCACCTTACCTTTTCCCGAGAGACGCACTTTCAAACCACACTCCTCGAGCATGTACACAGCATCCTTTGCACCAAGTCCCTTCACATTAGGAACTTTACCCTGTGATGGGTTAAAATCGATACTTGCCAATGCGACATCGGCAGTACGACTCTCAGCACTACCCCACACCATCTTACCTTCTCGATACGAAGTCGATGCATTCCATTCAATAGGCACATCCAGTTCATTAAGCACATAACGAGCAGCAGCAATATTGCCCTTCATCACAGTAGGGATAAAATTAGCCGTCGAATCGGCCAACTCTTTGATGTCACGATGCACATCGTGTGCCATCACACGCTTGGCAATCTCGCCAAAGACGACACCAGCAACTCCACCACCCGAGATAAGTCCTCCCTTTGTCTGTATGGAAACGATACAAGTATATTTAGGTTCTTCAACAGGGAAGAAACCACAGAAGCTCAATTGATGGCCACCACCCGTAAGCTGTCCACCCGAGGCTATCTGGGCCGTACCAGTCTTACCTGCAACTGTAAAGTTGTCTGAGCCTGCCTGACGACCAAGACCCGTAGGTTCGTTAACCACCATTGTTAGCATCTTTGTAATATCTTCGAGGGCATCTTTCGAAGCAATTTTATCAATGAGCACCTCAGGTTCAAACTCCTCGACTACCTTACCATCTTCAAGAATAGCCGACACGAGACGAGGTTTCATAAAAGTTCCGCCATTGGCAATCGCGTTATAGAATGCTACGATATTGATAGGAGCGATCTGCGTCTCATAGCCGATAGACATCCAAGGAAGAGCAGTCTTCGACCAATTGGTTCTCTGGGCATTAGGTTTACGGATGACAGGAGCTCCCGTACCAGGCAACAGGGGGAAATGTGTAGCCAACCCCATACGATGAAGTCCCTCTACAAACTTCTCGGGTTCTTTCTCGTAATTCTCATTGATAAGACGAGCAGTACCTACGTTGGACGAATACATCAGCACTTGCGGCACACTGAGCATGCCATAGGCACTGGCCTTATTCCAGTTATGGTCCTTCATCGTAGCCGTACCAAATCTATACAGGCCATGGCAAGCATCCACCGAATCATTAATGCTGATTTTCTTATCATCAAGAGCCACCAACAATGAAGCCGTCTTGAAGGTAGATCCCGGTTCAAGGATATCGGCGAGAGCATGGTTCTTAAGCTCATAGTAATATCCATCACCAGCACGGCTCATATTAACCAAAGCTTTAATATCACCCGTAGCCACCTCCATCACTACGACCACACCCGTACGGGCATCGCCTCCATATTGTGTATTCTGCTTGTTCAACATATCAAGCAAAGCCTTCTCCGCGATATCCTGTATCTCCACATTGAGCGTAGTCTGTACATCTTTACCATCTACTGCAGGCACATCAACGATAGTGAGCCGTTTTCTATTGACCAATTGACGATGCCCTACTCCCGGGGTACCCCGCAGGTAGTCGTCATAAGCCAACTCAATACCATTCTTGGCCGAGTCTATTTTGGCATAAACATCACCCAAAGTTCGACGCGCCAACGACCCATAGATTTTCTTGCGTTCGATGTTGCTTTCAGTATACAAACCAATAGCACCCATATTCTCTCCTAATACGGGCAGTTTCGTTATCTCCTTGTATTGGGCATACGATATTCGTTTGTTTCCGTATATAGGCCAGTGGCGATAGCCTTTGAGACGCGCATTCTTTGCCGCCATGCCATCACGGAAAGTACGCTTGAATTCCTCGACACTTTTACCGGGAAGTACACTATGAAGCCCTTCGCAAATGACATCCAGATTATTTTGTATCAATGTATCACGACGGTATTGCGCTTTCATACGACTATCGTCGTCATTATCATTCACATAGAAATCCATATACAACGTATACTGCGGCACACTACTGGCCAGCAGATGCCCGTCATCACTAAGGATATTTCCACGCCGTGCAGGAATCTCAACACCACTTTCTATTGAGCGGTTCATCACCACCTCCCAATAATTACGCTCAAATACCATAGTAAACAGGGCCTTTCCAAGTATGGCTATGCCTACTGCAACCATGATAATGATGATGGAGAAATAACGCGAAATGATTTTCTTATCTTGAGGGTTCTGCATAGGTTATTTTTTGATTATCACAGGAGCCTTGGTCGGAATCTGCAGTTCACTCCCTTGTTCCTTTATAAAACGTTGGATGTTTGACTCGCGGCTCTTCTCCATCAATTCGCTCGAACGTGCCAGCGCCTCATTTTTGACATCATTCAATTCATCGCGCAGCTGCTTGATTTCCACCTGCTCACGCTGAAAGGCATAGCGATTGCTCACGTATGCGATAATAAGCACAAACACCAAAAGGAAGAGTCCCAAATGGCGCTGTAGCAGTGGGCTAAGCAGCATATCACCATCAAACCACGATTTTATGCCCTTCTTTTTCTTCTGTTTTGTAGTCATGTCCTCTCAGTTCAGTATATTCTTCCTTCAGCGCTTTTCACCAATCCTCAGTTTCGCACTACGAGATCGAGGGTTCTCCTCCTGTTCCTCACGGCTTGCCACAGCCACCTTGCCCACCATGCGATAAGGCGAAGGTTTGGTTCCGTAGATATCCTGCTCCACCTTGCCTTCGACATTGCCCGTCTTCATAAGGTTCTTCACCAAACGGTCTTCGAGCGAATGGTAGGTAAGTACTACCAGACGACCTCCTGGGCGCAGCAATTCGGTAGCCGACCGCAACATTTCCTTTAGCGCTTCCATCTCCTCGTTCACCTCGATGCGCAGAGCCTGAAAAAGTTTAGCCATCTCTTTTTTCTCTCGGTCTCGACCGAAGAGACGCTTTACCGTTTCGTAGAGTTGGCCCGTGGTCTCAATAGGGGCTTGTGCCCGAGCCCTCACAATAACCGAAGCTAATTTTCGGCTATTGAGCAGTTCGCCATAGAGGTAAAATATCTCAGCTAAGCGTTCCTCGTCATAGGTATTTACGATGTCCGCTGCCGTGAGCCCATCGCGGCGATTCATACGCATGTCAAGTTTGGCGTCGAAACGGAATGAGAAGCCCAACTCGCCCTCGTCAAACTGGTGGCTCGACACGCCAAGGTCTGCCAAGACTCCATCAAGCTGCTCCACACCATGATAACGCATCCAGTTACGCAGATAACGGAAGTTACTACGTACAAAAGTGAAGCGCTCATCATCTACGATATTTCGCTCGGCATCGGCATCTTGATCAAAGCTATACAATCGAGCCGTAGCATTCATGCGGTGCAGTATCTCACGCGAATGACCACCTCCACCGAACGTCATGTCTGCATACACACCTCCAGGAGCAACGTTCAATCCGTCCACCGTTTCGTGCAACATTACAGGTATGTGATAGGGGATGTTTGTGTCCATAGTTTCCATATTCGCTTCAAAGTTACACAATTCCTCACGATTCAGCATCATTTGCCGCAAATTATTTATCCAAAAGTTTTCCACCACATCGCATACGCAAAAAGAGTTGTCTCAATTTTTCCAAAGAGTAGTCCCTATTTTTGTAAAGGGCAGACCCAATTTAGGCATACATCACTCAATTCTTGCCTTTTCCCTTGCATTTATGACATATAATTTCTACATTTGCATTTATAAACCTGCGAAGATAGGCCGCACTTGTTGGGAACAAAGCCCGTTTGATTCACTTGTTCTGCACTATCTTTGTGCAAATTAACATACAATACTATGCGAAAACTCCGTAAAATACGCCTCCACCAAGAGGGAACCCACCAACTGACAGTCGGATTCTTTGTTTGGCTGCTCACCAATGCCGTAGTCTATTATCTCACCTACCCTGAGTTGCGTTGGGTGTTCATTCTTTACGCCGTATTCAGCACCACCATATATCTTTTGTTAGTCAACTTCTTCCGTTGCCCGCCCCGTCGTTTCCCAGGCGAGGAGACCGAGGGTATCGTAGTAGCTCCAGCTGACGGAAAGATTGTGGTTATCGAAGAGGTCGAGGAGCCCGACTATTTCCACGACCGTCGTTTGATGCTCTCTATCTTCATGAGTCCCCTCAACGTACATGCCAACTGGTATCCCGTAGACGGCATTGTCAAGGAGGTTCGCCACGAGAATGGCAAGTTCCATCGTGCTTTCCTACCCAAGGCCAGCACCGACAATGAGCGTTCGATGGTAGTCATGGAGACTCCTGACGGCAAAGAAGTGATGGTACGCCAGATTGCTGGTGCCATGGCACGCCGCATCGTGACCTACGCCAAGCCTGGTGAAGAATGCTTCATCGACCAGCACTTTGGTTTCATCAAGCTTGGATCACGTGTCGATGTATACCTGCCCCTCGGCACTGAGGTTTGTGTCACTATGGATCAGAAAACCACTGGTAACCAAACGATAATCGCCAAATTAAAGTAAAAGGCCATGCGTCGCCACATTCCCAACATCATTACCTGCTGCAACCTGCTCTCCGGTTGCGTAGCCACCATGTTTGCATTTGAGGGCATGTATCCGTTTGCCTTCGCATTTATCATTGCCGGTGCTGTATTCGACTTCTTCGATGGGCTCACCGCACGAGCCTTGAAGGTGAGTTCACCCATTGGCAAGGAACTCGACTCGCTGGCCGATGTTATCACCTTCGGCTTTGCTCCTTCAGCAATGGTGTACAGCTGGCTGCGCGAATGTGCCGACGTGAACCTTGACATGTTGCTTGCTTTTGCGATGCCATTCTTCGCATTCCTCATAGCGGCATTCTCCGCCTTGCGCCTGGCCAAGTTCAATGTTGACGAACGTCAGACCAGTTCATTCATCGGCCTACCCACGCCTGCCAATGCGCTTTTCTGGGGCGGTCTTATATTGGGTTCGCACGACATCGTCGTAGTCAATCCCTATGGATGGATGCTTGTGATAGCCCTCGTCATGCTCTTCTCTTATTTATTGGTAGCTGAGATTCCGATGTTCTCACTCAAGTTCAAGAGTCTCGCATGGAAAGCCAACCGCACCGCCTATATCTTCCTCCTTGTCAGTATCACCCTACTCTTCCTTTTGGGCTTCAAGGGGTTGTCAGCTGTCATCGGTTGGTACATCATTCTGTCAGTTCTGACACAGAAAAAGGGCTAACCATCCTAAGCGAACCTTTTTGGCACACCATTTGTCTTAACCTTACCGTAACTATATACTAAAAAACTATGATTTTAGGATTATTCCTTATGGTATGCTTTGTTGCCGTAGTCATCATATCTATCGGCACATCCATCATACGCGGCATTCTCAATTTCATTCTCGGGCTCTTCGGATATTCCAGATACCCTAACGGACATACAGGACAATCACGCCAATCGACTCAGCAATCGCACACTCATCAGTCCCCACCTTCAGGAGGCAAGAAACGCGAGAAGGTATTCGATAAAACCGATGGCGAATACGTCGATTTCGAAGAAATAAACGAATGAACACCTCTGAGCTACACCGCATCCACCTTGCCGAGACAGAATCCACGAACAACTACGCTCGTGCACTACCCATAGACAGCAGCACTACGCTCATCACTACCGACCACCAAACTGCAGGCCGAGGCCAACGTGGCAACACTTGGGAGTCTGCAGCAGGGAAGAACCTCCTCTTCTCTATCGTCGTTAGGCCAGAGGAAGTACCCGTATCTCAACAATTCGTTCTCTGTGAACTCATCTCCGTAGCTCTCTGCGATGTGCTCGCCCAATACACTACAGACATCCGCATCAAGTGGCCCAACGACATCTATTACAAGGACCACAAAATATGCGGTATTCTCATTGAGCACGACATCGAGGGCATGCACATCTCGCGCACCATCATCGGTGTGGGACTCAACGTCAATCAAGCGGCGTTCACCAGCAATGCTCCCAACCCCGTATCTCTGTTCCAGATTCTCGGCCATGAGGTAGAGCGCAAAAACCTGCTTCAAGCCATCACCGACCATTTCATGGAGCTATACACGCAGTACACCTCCCCTACCCCAACGCTCAGCCGCACGGCGCTGCACGAGCGCTACACCCACCTCCTCTACCGCCGCAACCAATACGCCCCCTACCGCGATGCCTGTGGGTCCTTCACGGCCACCCTCCGCACCGTAGCCCTCGACGGCCACCTCATCCTCGAGGACTCACAGAGCCAAGAGCATAGCTACCTGTTCAAGGAGGTGGAGTTTATTGTTGTTAAGGAGTGAAATCATCTGCAGCCAACCTTCATTTAATCAAGGAGATTGGCTGCAAGTTCAAAAGGTATCATAGAATTCGAATTATTCGACCAGCAGAGCTCTCGCCACGACAAGATCGAAGGGGGTGGTGAGCTTGATGTTCTCGCGGTTGCCCTCAACAAGGTGTACGGCATGTCCCAAGGCCTCCACCACAGAGGCATCATCGGTGAAGGCATCGCTGTAGGATTGCTCATAGGCACGGCGCAAGAGCGAGGCACAGAAGGTCTGAGGGGTCTGCACCAGGCGGTAGGCATCGCGGCAGACCGTCTCGCTGCCTTCAGAGAGGAGATGACGAATGGTCTCCACAACAGGGATGACAGGCACTACGGCGCCATGCAATTCGGCATCTTGATAACAGCGGGTGATGACCTCATGCGACACGAAGGGGCGCACACCATCGTGCACCGCCACGAGCGCCTCGGGGGAATCAACAAGCACCAAGCCATTCTGCACGGAATGGAAACGGGTGGCACCGCCATCGGCAAGACGGTGAGGCACGGTAAACTGATACTCACGGCAGAGTTCCTGCCAGTAGGGCTGATGGTCGCGCGGAAGCACAAGGATAATCTGTATAGAATGATCACACGCATGAAAGGTTTCAAGCGTGCGCATCAGCACAGGACGACCCTCTACGGGGATAAACTGCTTGGGCAACTCACCGCCCATACGGAGACCCTTGCCTCCTGCTACAATAATGGCGTACTTTTTCACTTTCAACTCGTTCAGAACTGCATTCCTTGTCTCAATTCATCGGCTTTGGCTGCGCCACAGAAGTGCTCCACGAAGGTAAAGCCGAGTTCCCACGCGGCACCGGGGCCACAAGCAGTGAAGACATTTCCATCGGCGGTCACCTTGGCTGCGGTATAGGTAGCCCCCTTCATCGTATCCTCGAAACCGGGATAGCAGGTAGCCTGCTTGCCCTGAAGCAAGCCCAAGCCACCCAGCACGAGCGGAGCGGCACAGATAGCCGAGAGGATGACACCCTCCTCACCGGCCTTGGCCTGAAGTAGCGCGCCCAAGCCAGCATGAGCCTCGAGGTTGGTGGCACCGGGAAGTCCGCCAGGGAGGAAAAGCAATGCTGCATCGGCATAGTCGAGTTCGCCGAAAGCGGCATCGGCCACCACAGGAATGCCATGAGCACCCTGCACAATAAGGTTACCGGTTACAGACACCGTCGTCACCGAGAGTCCGGCACGGCGCATCACATCAATGGGAGCGAGGGCCTCAATCTCCTCGAAGCCATCAGCAAGGAATACATACATTGTCTTCATAATACTCTGTTTCTTGTTGTGGTTACAAAGTTAGTGCAAGGCGAGAGAAATATCAAATCTCAACGAGTGAATGTAGAGAGAGTGCTGGCATTTTATCTACTGAGTGAGGTAGAGATTCAACAGAGTTGAATCAATTTGAATATTTGACCTCAGTTCTAAAATAGAAGACACCATTTATCTTCAAAAAAGTAAGGAGCGATACCCATTCTCTCACCGAAAAAGTGTAATTTTGTGCTCAAATAGAACTACATAAACAATGAAACAGCAATCGCAAGTGATATTCGAGCGCAATACGGTGGAGTTTGTCACCGTTGCCGCCGAGTTCTGTGCCTTCATCGAGCGCAGCGAAGGGCAGAAGCGTGCCGAGTTCGTCGACACCCTACTCAAGATTCTACCTTTATTATATATAAAGGCATCGATGCTGCCCGAGTGTGAGGTGATGGGCGAGGACGGGCTCGAAGCCTTCGTCACCGAAGACGACTACGAGGTAATACGCATCAACCTCCAGGAACTTCTTGCCGACCGCGACGACTACCTCGACGTGTTCGTGGAGGAGATGAAATATAGCGATACGCCCATCCGCAGGAGCATCGCTGAGGACCTCGCGGACATCTACCAGGTGGTGAAGGACTTCGTATGCCAGTTCCGCAGTGGCCTCAACGAGACCATGCACGATGCCTTGGCACAGTGCCGCGAGCACTTCGCCGGCTATTGGGGACAGACATTGGTGAACACCATGCGTGCCCTGCACGAAGTGAAATACTCAGGTGACGATAACGAAGAAGACGCCGACACAGAATTCCAAGAATGATTGACATCAAGAGCAACATAGCCAAGGCCGACATTGCCCAGATGCCCAGCGAACTCTTCGGGGGCCGTATCATCGTGATACATTCCGTGAGCGATGTGGAGAAGGCGGTCAATTACCTCAAGGGATTCCCCATCGTGGGCATCGACACCGAGACCCGCCCCAGTTTTGCCAAGGGTAAAACCTACGAGGTGTCACTGCTGCAACTCTCCACCGAGGACACCTGTTTCCTCTTCCGCCTCAACTATATCGGTATGCCCAAGGTACTGGTAGACCTCCTACAAGACGGCCGTCAACTCAAGGTGGGCCTCTCGCTAAGAGACGATATACAGAACCTCCACCGCAAGCACCAGTTCGAGCCGCGCGGGTTCCTCGACCTGCAGCACTACGTGAAGGAGATGGGCATCGAGGCACAGAGTCTGCAAAAGATCTATGCCCTGCTCTTCGGGAAAAAGATATCCAAGTCGCAACGCCTTACCAACTGGGAGGCCGACGTGCTCACCGACCGCCAGAAGGGCTATGCTGCCACCGATGCCTGGGCCTGCGTACGCATACATAAGTATTTGGAAGAACTGAAACATGGACAAAACTTTCGCATAGTGGAAGAAGATAGCCTCCCCTAACCCCTCCCAAGGAGGGGGACTCCAACACACAATGAACCATCCTAAGGTTCACTCCGTTCAGGATGACGGCATCGCGAAAGAGGATAACAAACCCAACTCTATACACTACACTCTAAACTCTACACACTAAACACCAAACTCCACACCATAATGTATAACACAGTACATCTAAAGAAAGGGAAAGAAGAGTCGCTCGGACGTTTTCACCCCTGGGTATTCTCCGGGGCCATTCACCATATCGATGGCCGCCCCGAAGAGGGCGACGTAGTGCGCGTAGTCAGTGCCGATGGGCGCTTTCTTGCCGTAGGACACATACAGATAGGCAGCATCGCCGTGCGCGTACTCTCGTTTGAGGACATCTCCATCGACCGCACCTTCTGGAAGCAGCGCCTGAGCGCAGCCTACGACGTACGCAAGAGCATCTTCCCACAATGGGCAAAGAACGATTCTGAATTAACCAACGCCTTCCGTCTCGTACATGGCGAGGGCGACGGGCTGCCTGGCCTTGTCATCGATGTCTATGACCGCACTGCCGTGATGCAAGCCCACTCGGTAGGTATGCACGTGAGCCGTCAAGAGATTGCCGATGCACTGGCTGAGGTGCTCGACGGCATCGTCGACAACATCTACTACAAGTCAGAGACTACCCTCGCCTACAAGGCCTCAGAGGATGGCGGTAACGGCTTCCTCAAGGGCGGTTTGGCAACAGCCAGCGACATCGCCACGGAGAACGGCTTGAAGTTCCACGTAGACTGGTTGGGGGGACAGAAGACAGGATTCTTCGTTGACCAGCGTGAGAACCGCGCCCTGCTCGAGCGTTACTCGCACGGACGCAAGGTGCTCAACATGTTCTGCTACACCGGCGGCTTCTCCTTCTACGCCATGCGAGGCGGTGCCGAACTGGTACACTCGGTAGACTCTTCATCGCGTGCCATCGACATCACCCGCGCCAACGTGGAACTCAATTTCCCCGACGACGCACGCCACGAGGCCTATGCCGAGGATGCCTTCAAATACCTCGACCGCATGGGCGACCAGTATGACCTCATCATCCTCGACCCGCCTGCCTTTGCCAAGCACAAGGATGCCCTGCGCAATGCGCTCATGGGCTACCGCAAGCTCAATGCCAAGGCCTTCGAGAAGATACGACCCGGTGGCATCCTCTTCACCTTCTCCTGTTCGCAGGTGGTGACGAAGGACAACTTCCGCACGGCTGTCTTTACCGCAGCCGCCATGTCGGGACGCCGTGTGCGCATCCTGCACCAGTTGACCCAGCCTGCCGATCATCCCGTGAGCATCTATCACCCTGAGGGCGAATACCTTAAAGGATTGGTTCTCTACGTAGAATAGAGCATTTTGCCAACCAATGTTTGCAGTTCTCAAGCGAACAAAATAAAAAAGTGTAGAAAGAACAGAATTTGTGTTTTTTCTACACTTTTTATATATCCCTTCCCTTGCAAATACGTAAATAACCCGTACCTTTGCATTGTGTTTTTCATGGTATTAGATTTTTAAAGTTGGAAGATTGGTCGTCGTGATGACGACCTTCTTTTTTATATATAATGATGCAATATGATTAAAAAAGCATTACCTTTGTGACACATTCTCACAATACTTAATATGACGACTATGGACAAACTTATCGATGAACTCATTGCACTATCATTTGCCGAAGACATAGGTGACGGTGACCATACCACCCTTTCGTGTATTCCTGCCGATGCTATGGGCAAACAGCGCCTCATCATCAAGGAGGAGGGCATCATTGCTGGCGTAGAGATGGCACGTAGAATCTTCCATCGCTTCGACCCCGAGATGAAGATGGAGGTATACATCAACGATGGTGCTCACGTAAAACCAGGCGATGTTGCTTTTGTAGTAGAGGGTAAGGTACAGAGCTTGTTGCAAACCGAGCGTTTGATGCTCAACGTCATGCAGCGCATGAGCGGCATCGCTACCATAACCAACAAATATGTGAAGTTGCTCGAAGGGACCAAGTGCCGCGTACTCGATACCCGCAAAACAACTCCTGGTATGCGTATCATGGAGAAGGATGCAGTGCGCATCGGTGGCGGATGCAACCATCGTATCGGTCTGTTCGATATGATCCTCCTCAAGGACAACCATGTGGACTTTGCCGGTGGCATCCCTCAAGCCGTAACACGTGCTCAGGAATACTGTAAGGCGAAAGGCAAGGACCTCAAGATTGAAGTAGAAGTGCGCAACTTTGATGAATTGAATCAGGTGTTGGCTCTCGATGGCGTACACCGCGTGATGCTCGATAACTTCAACGTAGAGAACACTCGTAAAGCCGTGGAGATCGTCAATGGACGCATTGAGGTTGAGTCATCAGGCGGTATCACCTTCGACACCATCCGTTCATACGCAGAGTGTGGCGTTGATTACGTATCAGTAGGCGCACTCACCCACTCGGTAATGAGCCTCGACATGAGTTTCAAGGCATGCTAAGAGATGCATACAAATAAAATAAATGCCCTGCCAGTTGGCAGGGCATTTATTTTAGCGATAATTATATGTTTTATCGAACGCACATCATTTATTCCTGCACCTTCAACAGAGCTCCCGTAACAGGATCAAGGGTAACCTTGATATTTCTCTTCTTGGTCAGGAGTGTAGAAGAGAGAGTCTCCGTGCGACCAAACTGCGACAATACAAACATGCCCTCAGCCAAAGAGCGTGCATTGGTGTAGACCTTCACGTCGGCTTTTCCTGGGAGATTATAGACGAGTCCGTCCTGCAGGCTTGCATTCTTCTTCGACTTCGCTACTGCAGCCTGAGCCAAAGCCTCAGCGGTAGGTTCGGGAATAATCTGTTTGCACTTTATATCGATATAGATAGGAGCACCAGCAAGGTCATCTCCATGCAGTAGACCCAACTTACGCGAAAAACGACCAAGAACAAGCTTGTCAACAGCCCCATCAGGAATCACCTGATAGGTTTGCGTAGTAACCTCTCTGGTTGTAACGCCCGTAAAGAGCTGAGTAAATGCCTGTTCCTGTTCTTCAAGTCCAGCAAGGATGATTTGCAGCGATTCTGCATCCTTGGGCATATACTCGTTCTGGCCACGGATGATAAGGTTCTTGCTCTCACGGATATTGTATATCTCCTTTGCTACCAACTCTGCAAGTTTAGCCTTCGAGCCTGTCATCAGCATCTCTTCAGTCATGAATGAACGAGCCGACAGTTCCCTCTTCACCGAAGAGTTTGAAGGACTCACGACATCCCCGGAAGCACTCTCAGTTGCCTCTATATTGATTGACTGCAATATTCCACTCTCTGTGAGGTTGACCAACGGAGCAACACTATTGGGTGCGAAAAGAATATGATAGAGCTTGGTCTCATCGGGGAGTCCCTCAGTCGTAATCTCAGCCGATTGAATGGTATAATAGCATTCCTCCTTATTGGAGATATTATTGATCCGAAGATAGCGTTCAGCATATTGGCACAACTCACCGGGAGTATAAGTCGTTTTCTCCGTAGTGACGCTGACATTAATGACAGTCTTGGGCAGATAGTACGCTGCCCCCTCAGCAGATATCCCTGGCGTGTAAGTCGTGACGGTTGTTTGTGCCATAGCAGCTATGCAACAAGCCAGCGAGAGCATGGCAGTCATTCTGAATCTCATATTATACAACGTTTTGTCTTTAGGCTGTAAAGGTAGTGCATTTTTCTCGGATGCAGCCACTCTTTAACCTTTTTTCTATCTTTTTCCTCCGAATGGCTAAAAAACAAGACACATATTGGAGAGTAATCAAGGTTTTTTTTCTATTTTTGTAGCAATTTCGCTTGATAGTTCTAAGTTATGGACACAATTAAGGTAAAAGACAAAGAGTTTGTGATATCAATCCCAGAGGAGAAGATTCTATGTGAGATTGACCGTTTGGCAGCTCAGCTCAATAGCGACTTAGCGGGTAAGAATCCACTCTTCCTTTGTGTTTTGAATGGCAGTTTCATGTTTGCAGCAGACCTGTTCCGCCGCATCAATATCCCCGCTGAGATTTCGTTTGTCAAGCTTGCCTCGTATGAGGGGACCTCTTCGACTGGGGTCATCAAAGAGGTTATCGGATTGTCAGAGGATGTTACCGGACGCACGATTGTTATCGTAGAGGACATCATTGACACGGGTTGCACCATGCAGAAATTGCTTGAGAACCTCGGAGCTCGTGCTCCCGAATCAATCCACGTATGCACTCTGCTGCTCAAGCCCGAAAAGCTCAAGGTGCCCCTCGATGTCGAGTACGTGGCTTTGGAGATCCCCAACGACTTTATTGTAGGTTACGGTCTCGACTACGATGGTTACGGCCGCAACCTAAGAGATATCTACACCGTAGTAGAATAACCCTACATTTTCAAATACAATCTATAAAAAGAACAATATATGTTGAACATCGTTATTTTTGGTGCTCCCGGCTCAGGCAAGGGAACAAACAGCGCAATCTTGGTTGACACATTCAAATTGGACCATATCTCTACAGGTGACGTACTTCGTGGTGAGATCAAGAAGGGCACAGAGTTAGGTAAGATAGCACAAAGCTACATCGACCATGGTAACCTCATCCCCGACGAGCTCATGATTGACATCCTCGCCAGCAAGTACGACAGTTTCAAAGGTAGCAAGGGCGTTATCTTCGACGGTTTTCCCCGCACCATCGCACAGGCTGAGGCACTGAAGAAGATGCTCGAGGAGCGTGGCGAGAAAATCTCTACCATGATTAACCTCGAGGTAGACGAGAACCTGCTCATGGATCGTCTGCTCCGTCGTGCCACACTCGAAGGCCGTGCCGACGACAATGAGGAGACCATCAAGAAGCGTTTCGAAGTATACCACACCCAGACTGCTCCGCTCATCGAGTGGTTCAAGGGTGAAGGTGTATACAAAGGCATCGTATATACCGAAGATATGGGTATCGAAGGTATGGCAAACAAGATTATCGAATACATCAACACTATCGTTTAATTAGGAGTTAGGAATGGAGGGCTGGGAGTTTCTCGTCACATTCAGTGCTCCCACCTCACAGCTCATAGCTCATAGCTCACTACTATCTAATCGTGGCTGAAACAAATTTCGTTGATTACGTAAAAATCTACTGCCGCTCTGGTAAGGGAGGCCGTGGTAGTACCCACATGAGACGTGTGAAGTACAACCCCAATGGAGGCCCCGATGGTGGCAACGGTGGACGTGGCGGACACATCATTCTGCGCGGTAACCGCAATTACTGGACGCTGCTACACCTGCGCTACGACCGTCACGCCTTTGCCGGCCATGGAGGCAATGGCTCGAAGAACAAGAGCAGCGGTAAGGATGGCGAGGACAAGATCATCGAGGTTCCTTGCGGCACCGTAGTGTACAATGCCGAGACTGGAGCCTACTTGTGCGACATTACCGAACACGGGCAAGAGGTAATCCTCCTTCGCGGTGGTCGCGGCGGCCTGGGCAACTTCAACTTTGCCACTCCTACACGTCAGGCTCCGCGCTTCGCACAACCTGGCGAGCCTATGCAGGAACTCACCGTCATCATGGAGCTCAAACTGCTGGCCGATGTAGGTCTCGTGGGCTTCCCCAATGCGGGCAAGTCTACCCTACTCGCAGCCGTATCGGCAGCCAAGCCCAAGATTGCTAACTATCCGTTCACTACGCTCGAACCCAACTTGGGCATCGTGTCGTACCGCGACGGCAAGTCGTTCGTGATGGCCGATATCCCAGGTATCATCGAGGGAGCCAGTGCCGGCAAGGGACTCGGACTCCGTTTCCTGCGCCACATCGAGCGCAACTCATTACTCCTCTTCATGGTGCCTGGCGATGCTGAGGACATACGCAAGGAGTATGACATCCTGCTCAACGAGTTGGCGACCTTCAACCCCGACATGCTCGAGAAGCAGCGTGTGTTGGCCATTACCAAGTGCGACCTGCTCGACGACGAGCTCATCGAGATGCTCGAAGAGACACTGCCCGAGGGAATCCCCCACGTGTTCATCTCTTCAGTGACAGGATTGGGCGTGTCAGTATTGAAAGACATCCTCTGGAACGAGCTCAACAAGGAGAACATACAGACCGAGCTGAGCAAGGAGAGCCTTGTACACCGCGCCAAGGACATGAACAAGCTGCAGGACGAGTTGCGTGCCATGGGTCAGGACGACGACATCACCATCGAGTACGAGGACATCGACATCGACGAGATGGAGGACTTCGAGTACGAGTTTGACGACGATTTTGAGTATGATGACGAAGAGGAGGCATAGCGTATGAACGGAGACGATATATTCACCAAAGGCATCATGTTCAAGAAGGTGGCCTCGGACCGCCCCAAAGAGGAGAAGGTAAAGACCAAGGCCAAGAAGAAAGCCTACATCACCGGCCAGCACCATTCGGCATCGGCCAAGATGAAGGCCGAGATACGCCGCAAGCGTGCCAACAGACACAAAGGACAATAAAAGCACAATAAAGCCTAAGAGCGCCACCGAAAGGGGCGTTCTTCGCTTTATATGATCCTATAGGAGATAATATAACTATTGTACTATTCAACGATGCTGTCATCCTGAGGCACGAAGGATCTCGCGCGGTGCATTGCAAGAGACGTTTGCGAGAAACTTGCTTTTCCCCTTTGGGCCAGCGACCTAAAGGTTCACGTTGTTCAGCATGACACGAGACATTCGAACGACAGCTCTCCTAAATAAAAACTCCCTCCCGCCAGTAGCGAGAGGGAGTTTCGACCTATTATAGCCGCTGGATTAGTCCTCCGTATACCAGAGGTTACCCCATTTACCACGACGGGTACCACGACCGATACTGAGCTGTTCTTTCTCAGTATCAGCAAAATCAAATTCACCGCCAAAGCCCAGACTTTCATCCTGGCTACCGGTAAGCATCGGTGATTCAATTTCCATTTCTACAACCTCTATCTCAGGTCTGACATATGCTTTCTTTTCCATAATTGCTTTTTTAAGGAGTTCAGGAGTCAGAAGTGCGGGAGTGCAGACAATAGTTTCGGTAACGACGCTCATTGCATTACGCTGCGCTTCTGATTCCAGAACTTCTATATAATCTTTACTTAAGTTCTCGTTATCGTCTTCGTTTTCGTTAGAAGATTACTTTTTCACCATTGGCTCATTCTTTTTATTAGCGACCCGCGAGGCGCAATTTTCATCTGCGCACTCGCGACCAATCGCTAAGAATTTCGCCTATGGTAAAAAGATTATCTGAAAATAACCTTTTTACCATTTACAATATACATGCCCTTCTCAACAATCTTCTCGATGCGACGACCCTGCATATCGAAGATGACTGCTGCCTGCTGTCCGTTGTCCATTGTCTCCACATTCTCAATCTCGGTAGTGCCACCGAAGCGGAACATGAGTGCACGTGCGGCCTGTCCGGCAGGAGGATTAGTCACAGGGAGGTATACCTTGCAACCATTGTTGATGAAGGCAACTCCTTCGGCTACAGTCTCGCCATTCGCATCCTTGTTGAGTGAAGCCTTGTATAGACCTACCTTTTCATCCTTCTTAGCAAGCACATAGCATGTATAACCATTCTCAGGAGTGATCAAAGACTTGGCAACAGTACCTCTGAGTGCATTAGTTGCAATAGTTGCTGTAACATCCTTTGCTGTACGTATACCGAAAGAGTAGTTACCCTCCTCGCCCTTGATAATAAGAGCCGTCTCAGCAGGGACAACGCCAGTAACCTTTGTCAAGAGCACAGATTCGCTCTGAACCTCTGACACCACATAAGCATCCACGTCCTCAGAAATCTCCAATGCCACAGGAGCATACAGAGTGGTATATCCAGCAGAGCTGATGCCTACGGGAAGCTCGGCAACCTCTTCAAGCCACCAGTTGTAGCCGTTGCGATTATCAGGAGTACCAGAACCACTATCAAGGTCACTGCCTGCTCCATAGATATGATAGCTACCACCCACGTTAATCACATAACAGCCCTTTGAGCCATTGACAGCCTCAGAGAATGTCACTTCAGATTTTACACCTACGGCATTAAACACACGATGATCCATATACAATCCCGTCGTGTAGGAGAGCAATGCTCCTTCGTGATAGCAGAACATTGCAGCTGCTCCCATATCACCTGTCAGCGTAAGGCGATTGTTAGTAGTATTCACTGTAGACTGCAAATATTTTTTACTATCAACGCAACGCAAGCGATAGAATTTACCTGCTTCAGGTTGGTTGATTGTCATCGCGCCTACGACACTTTCCAAGAGACTCTTCTGTTCATTCAGAGCATCAATTGTTGATTCCTGGGCATCAAGAACAGCCTTAGCATTGTTATAGTACTCTTCCAACGTCAATGCATTATCAAGTCCTATCGTATAGTTGTTCACACCAGCCTGGTCTCTCCATTTGTAATCAGTAGGAGCCCATGCATCATGATAAGAAGTCATGAACCAATTGAGGTATTCACGAAGTCCCTGAACAGCCTCACCATGTGCCTCGTATGCCTCTACAGCATCAGCTATTGCAGTAAGGCTTGACGCAGGAATCTGCCCCACAACAGTTACCTTGTGGTTGCTACCATCATCATTCGTAGTATTCCAACCACCAGCCCAGTAGAACAAACCAGCATTGGCATTTTGACTTACTGCACCCTTATTATCGGGAGAGAACATAATGGGATAATCAGCCCAATTAGCATTGTCATGTCTCTTGAAAGTCAAGCTTTGACCTTGAGGAGTAGCAGCGAAAGGAATAGTCTCACCACTTGGCATACCCATAAACATCCCCTTACCTATATTATAAAGGTAATAGTTCTCGTTAGCTGATTTGTATACCGCCCATTGGAACATCGGATTGTCCTCTGAGGGAGTAGGAGCGGGATCAACTTTAGAGTTAACAGTACCGATAAGATTATCGCTGTTAGCATCAGCACCTACCCAACCGCGCTTTGTAACAAATGTATATACATAAGTATTCTTGAAATTATCGGCATCTTTTACGTTTGTAATCGCTTCAATAGTTGCGATAGCCTCGCCAAGGAGATCAATCTGCTCTTTCAATGCAGCCGCAGTAGGATTATTATAAACAATCTCTGCAGCCTCCTTAGCTGAGGTCAACATACCAGCATCTTCGGTATCAAGATAGCCTTTATCCAACAAGGCCTGAGCCTCGTCAATCAAGGTCTTTAACTCTGATTTAAATATGGGTAGCTGATATGCTTCAACTTTAGCTATTGCCTCAGACAAATCAACCGTACCGTCAACAGCTACGATAGCCACTGCATTACCACCAGACTCTGTATGATCCCATGTTGTAATAATTCCACCTTTATCAGCCAAATGACCCTGATAGCTTGAGTGAAGCTGGCTTCCTCCAACCTTCACTACGAGCGGGAAGAGCTTTTGTTCAGAAGCAATGGTAGAGGTCAAGAACTCGACACGACATGCAGAAGACAGCTCATCGGCCAACATCTGTCCGCCCTCATTCTTTGCCACGAACTTTTTCGCGCCATAGCTGTAGAGATAATGCTCGCCATTTACGGTCAAGAATGCAAACTGTTGGTTAGAGTTTGCAGAATCAACAGCATTTCCTGTAAATTTGGTGATAGCAAGCATTGTTGCGTTCTCGCCATCATATTTAACATCCCAAACACCCGTTGTTGCATTATCCTTGGGAGTCACAGTATATATTTTGCTGTTGCTCAGGTCTGCTGTAGATTCAACTAAGTTCTCAACCTTCTTTATCACTGCAAGAACAGCCGAAGCATCGTAAGCACCAGCATTTACGATACGATAACGCTTACCGTCGTCATCATCGCCAGCAGTTGTATGGAAGAGCTTATTACCTGCAGTTCCACCACCGCCAGGAATCACATATTTACCGTTGATCTTTACCCACCAAGGATATGACAAACTATTAGTACCTTCATAAGTCTCGAACGAGAGCACAGGCTCAGGATAGTATGTGAAGTTCAAGTCGCCATCAACAAACTGACCTGCACCTACATTGTAGAGATAGTAAAGGTTATCTGTTTCTGAAGGAACGATAACGAACTGTTGGTTAACGTCGTTTTCATTAGCAACTATACTACTTACCATACCAGAGCTGAGTTTGGTAGGATCTGCAGCATTAGCATCATACAATAAGGGTGAACGCTCAGCCTGCAATGCATACACTACATTTGTTTTCAAGTCACTCAAGCTGAAGAATCCGCCACGCTCTACCACTTGGATGGCCGAACCTGTATCTCTGTTATTCCAGTAACAGAGGGCATATGCACCGTCATAGCTTTGTCTATTGAAGGCGTAACTTGTCGCTGTAGGATGCTCAATATAGAAAACACCGGGCTTCGAATCGTCATGCTTAGGAGCCTTAATGTTCCACACGAGGTTTCCTGTATACTCTTTAGTTACCTCTACCATGCGTGCCAACTGATCTCCGTTCTTATCACCATTAGGAGCAACGGGAGCCGAAAGCACCTTGGTCTCTCCTGTAGCATAGTTTACAATGCTGAATCCATCGAACGGATTACCCACGAATCCCCAAGTATAAGCATCTTTAGAATCTGCAGGAACAGATTTTTGATTTGCTCTAATGTATGCTTTCTCCTCATCATAGCCCAAATAGGTGAATCCATCGTCACGAATCTTCATGAAGTACCAATGAGCTATTTCATTATAAGAAGCGGCGTAGCGGAACGGCAGGTTATCTTGAAGTTCGACTACGATATTGGCATCACCAGTAACTTCAAAGGAATAAGTTCCCTCTGTAGCTTCCAGGTCTTCCCCATCCTTCTTGCACGATTTGACAGTAGTAAATTCATAAGGATTATTGAAGCTATAGGTTTCCCCTTTCTTTTTATATGTTGTGGTAGACACCTGCTCATCACCAATCTTGTAGGTAAGAGTAATATCTGCTCCATTACGGAAGATATCCAAAGCCTCTTCAAGATCGAACGTCAACAGATTGTACTGTACTATTTCACAAGCATTACCTTCATCAACTTCATCCCAACCATCAATAGTCATCTGATTAGAGCCACCAACGTTCACATAAAGATTAAATCCTTTAAATTGGAATTGCCTTCTATTCTCCCCTTTTGATGAAGCATCGTTGAGTTGAATAGCATCACCTTGTGCACCAAGGGTATTGTTCTTCTTGACGAATCGCTTAGCATTTACGCTATAGATATAATAGTTTTCACCTTCATCGGGAGTAATAATTGCAAACTGTTGCTGTAAGTCTAAAGGAGCGGCCGCAACACCTAATTTTGCAATTGTCGTCATTCCTCTGCCATTGTCTGCCACAGCCCATGCAGAACGAGAAGCCGAAATGAGGACAGGATGTTCGCTATTTTCACCTAAGCCTGTAATAATCGTGACGTTCCCACTAAGGAGTCCATCCAAAGTTTCTTGCAACGTGCTAACGATTGTTCTCAGACTATTCATCTCCTTTGGAGCATTGTTCTTAAATGCTTCTGCATCAGCTAACACTGCATCCAAGGCTTCCCAATCCGTCAGTTGGCTATTATCCTCTTTCACTGCCACAGCTTTTTCTACAAGCTCATCCAATCTTGACTTTAAAGATTGAGCTTCCTCTATTAAATGCGCTAACGCTTGAGCAGATTCACGATTTTCGCCCACATTTACGATACGGTATCGCTTGCCATCATCATTGTCTGGGGTTGCCGTGTGGAAAAGTTTATTACCTGCAGAACCACCACCACCTGGCACCACATATTTACCGTCAATCTTTACGAACCAGGGGAATACGGAGTTACCTTCGTTACGTTCGAACGAAAGCACAGCCTCGGGATAGTCGGTAAAGTTCAAGGTTGCATCAACAAACTTAGCTGCACCCACGCTATAGAGATAATAGAGGCCATCAGTATCAGATTTTCCAATCATGAACTGCTGATTGACATCATTTTCATTGGCATTGATTCCACTAGCCATACCAGAGCTGAGCTTGATAGGACGTTCTGCATTAGCATCATACAGCAAGGGTGAGCGTTCGGCCTGTAAGGTAAAGATACCAGGGAACGACACATCCTTTAAATCCGTCACACCAAGGCTTATCGTTCTGAAGGCAGAACCTGCGCCATTAGGAGAGGCATCAGCTTTCCAAATCTTCATCACACCGCCGCCCGCATAGTCATTAAGGCATTCTGTAGCACCTTGGCGAATGATAAATCCGCCATTTCCTTCCTCTATGGTCCATGTTTGGTCTCCATCCTTCTTCATATAGGCCACAGCACCATCATTGACAGCATCAACGGTGAGAACAGAGCCCTCAGCACCCTTATTCAAAATCTTGAATCCATTGAGCGCATCACCCACGAAAGCCCACAAAGCACGGTCGTCGATAGCATTTGTATTTGTGCTGCTTGTATTGTCGTCATCCTTATTCTTCTGCATATATTTCCAAGAGGCACTATTCATCTGCAAATATTGCCAATTAGCAGTAGCATAGTCTGTAGAGGTCTTGAAGGGGAGATTCTCTGTAATAGTTACAATCACAGAAGTTGGCTCTGTTACATTTATTGACCAATTACCATCAACAGCCTCAATGGGGTTGCCGTTCACAGTGCATGCGACAGTCACGTAATCATTATTTACATAAGGATTGGCGATGGTATGTGTAGAGCCAACTTCAACAAGACCATTAACGCTCAGGTCTGCAAGCTCTGCATCCTTAAACATATACTTGATAGAGAGAGGCTGTGTAGCAATAACTCTGATGGTAGAGCCTTGGTCTTTACTGCCCCAATACTTCAACGTACCACTCTGCATGTTCAGGTACGAGCTTTCACTACCCTTTTGCAGACAGAAAGGATTCTTACCTGCGAATGAAGCCTCAGCTGCAGACTTCACCATCTTCCATACGGCGGCATTCTCGGCAACCATTGAAGCGGGATCGGTATTGGTCAATGAGTAACCCTTACCAGCCGCCTTGTTGTAGATTTTCAGGTCATCCTTGCTACCAGCAAAACACCACAGATGATTGTCGGTATAAATTGTTGCTTTCTCGGTAGTAACGCCATTCCCTACATCATACTTCCATGCTGAAGCGTAGCCTGGGCTTGAGTGCTGCAATACTACATACCATGCAGTATTTTCAGGGAAGCTACCATCTGCATTGAGCACGGTCTTTGTGAAGGGGAGGTCGTCTACCAATTCTACAACCAAAGTTGTAGCCTCTGTTACCGTAAATGAGAATACGCCATCAACAGCCTCCAAAGGCTCTTCGCCCTTCTCGCAAGCGCTGGGCTTGGTGAAGTCTACGGGAGAGGTTACTGTATAAACAGTACCCTTCTCAACAATTGCTGAAGATGTTCTTACCTCCGCACCATTGTAAAGATAGGTAATTGACAAGGGGCATACGTTAGAAACAAGCCACTGAGAAGCATTAGCACCTGGTTCCCAACCAACAAGGACATTGTGACCTGCGATGTGTCCATAAGCATAACTACCACCAGTAGTTTCCTTAAACACTGCGTATACATCCGCCTGATTTGTGAAAGCAAACTGCTTTGCGTTCGCACTCTCCACCATAGCGACTGTTGCAGATTGTCTAATCGCACCAATATACTCATTGGTAGAATAGTTCTTGAGCTTAACATTTCCATCAGTACCTTCCTCAACAACCCAAAGTGTTGCCAAATCGTTTCTGCTTTCGACGCTGGTCAAATCCGCATCATTAGCCTTGAGGTACTTGCCATATTGTTTATTTTTCAACTGAATAATATCGCCAGCAGCAGGAGCTGTAGTAGCCTTACCTGCAGCAGCCAATGCAGTCTGAACAGACTCTACGGTTGATTTAGACTGCAAAGCTGCCAAGATTGTTGTAGGAGTAGCCACGCCCTGAAGTGCAGTCTTAGCCTCAGCTAATACTCCATCTGAGTATGTATAATAGCTCGCCTCTTCATAGATAGGAATTAAAGAATTTTGTGCATTCAATGCTGCTGTGGCCAATGAAATCATCTCGGCCTCAGAGGTCACCACAAAGGCAGAACCGGGGTCAGCAGCAGCACCATTATCCGCCCAAATCTTTAAGGTGCTATTATAGTCATGTAAATAGTTGATACCTTCATTACCATTACGGAGGAGGAAACCGCCATTACCCTTGGTGATATTCCAAGTAGTAGCTCCTTCAGTCATCACAGCATTATTGTTGGCATCAAGGGCAAGAGTCTTGCCTGTGCCAGCAGCCTTGTTGAGCACCTGAATGCCATCGAAGGGATTACCCACGAATGCCCACAATGCATCCTCAGTCGTAGGAGTTGTGGTTGTATTTGCATAAGGAGCAGACTCACTTCTTACAACATACTTCTTGTTATTTGAACGAATCTGAAGAACATACCAAGTGGCATTGTCGTAGTCGGAAGAAGTCTCGAAGGGGAAGTTGTTTGCCAACTCCACAGAAATCGTTGCAGCTTCTGCAGGAACTGTGATTGTGCAAGCACCACTTGTTACAGTCTGCGCTGTTTCACCAATCTTGCAAGCAGCAATCTTGGTATAAGTCAGTACAGGAATATCGTAGTTCTCGCCAGGTGCTGCCTGCACTGAAGCAGAAGATACATTTCTATCACCATAAGTGTAGTTAATGGTCAAAGTAACAAGGCCGTATCTGTCTGCCCCAACAACTGCAATATCACCACCCGTATCATTCAAGCGTTCATTACTATTGTAACCCACAAAATAACGCAATTTACCCACAGTATTCTCTGTAAGGTCTGTAAGCGAATAAGTCTTGGCACCACCGCCACCAGCTGCCTGATGCGAATAGGTTCCTTTTATCACCTCTCCGCCCTCACTCACTAAATCAACACCAAGTACTTGCAAGGCGCAATTCCCAATCTGTCCCCAAGTAAATGTAACGCCAATAGTAGTACTCGTAACATTTACCGCGGTTTCCATCATTGCTACCGAGAAGCTTTTGTCTGTAGCCAAAGTTGTAACATCATCCGGCGCAGTAAACCCTTCGGTTTGCCATACTGTGGTTTTCGTCCACTGTTGTGCAAAGTCTGCTTTTGCCACTCCCACAAAACATAATAGCGAGGCCAAAAGCATCGTAAACTTTTTCTTCATAATTGTTTTGTTATTAGTTTTTTATGTTGTTTTTTGTTTTACGTCCAGCATAGGTCCTATGTGCATGCACATGCGTGCACACAAAGTTTGCAGCCTGCAAAATTATGCAAAAGTTACTGAATAACAAAGGATTTAGCTTAAAAACTGCAAAATCAAGATTACGATCTGCCGATAAACTCAAGCCGAGCGCCTGGCAAAGTTCATGCCAGCGAGCGAAGCCTTTAGGTCGCTGAAAGCAATGGCACCATCGCTGGGATGCTTTTCCATTGAGCAACAACTGTATATTATCGACTAATACAAAAATCCCTCCCGTCGCATGACGGGAGGGATTGCTTGTTCAAGGATATTTATCGAGTGAGATTACTTCTCTGTTCCCCAAAGATTACCCCACTGGCCACGACGGTTGGGACGGTAGCTGTTGGCAAGCGAGTCATCAGTGCCACCATCCTCATTAAATTCGAAACTTGTTGTGAGCATTGGAGTTTCCACTTCGAGCTCCAACACTTCCATTTCGGGCTTGATATATGTTTTCTTTTCCATTTTAAGATTAATGAATTTAGATTTATGATTTCTGATTTTAGTCTATGAGTCCTAATTTATGATTTACCCTCCACAATGAGGAAAGTAAATCATAAATCAGAAATCACAAATTGCGTTTAGCGGATTATAACCTTCTTTCCGTTCACAATGTAAACACCCTTCTCTACAATCTTATCGATGCGACGGCCTGCGAGGTCGAAGATGAGCTGTGAGCCCTGAGCATCGAGTTCTGTGCCTTCAATCTCTGTGGTATCAGCGAAACGGATGCGGAGCGACTGTACACCATTTGACAGAGGCAGTTCGACCCAAGCACGGAAGCCATTGATGGGCTTTGTGCCAGTAAAGCGGTAGAAGCCGATACCATTCTCACCATTCTGCAAGGTATAGGTTCTTACACCATCCTCCATATTAGACTTGGGCAATGAACCGACAAAGTCACTTTCCAACTTATCATTCGTTGTTGTAACGGTGAATTCATATACAGCCGCGTCAGCCTGAAGCATTACACCAGTGCTGTCAGGGATAACATTGCCCTCAATCTTCGTAAGACTTACGTATGCGTCTGCCACCTCAGCTGTATAAGCTGTCACACCAGTAGGAATCTCCAATGCTACAGGAGCATACAGGGTAGCATAGCCTGCAGAAGTTACAGTCACGGGGAGGGTGGTTACCTCTTCGACGATGAAGTTGTGCTTATCCTCAGCCTGGTCGGGGTGTCCAGAACCGCAATGGTCAACGAAGCAAATGCCGCCATCCTTGTTAGCGTGGAAGGAGTCACCAGCATAGATATACAACTTACCTACCTTTGAGCCAGCCTCAAACTTAGCAACACCAGCCTCGGCACCTACAGCCTGGAGTCCACGAGTATTACCTGTCTCATATACATACTGACCAGCCGAGTAAGAGAGCAGTTTACCATCACCATAGTAGAAGATAGACTCTACGCCCTGGTTTTCATTCAATACCATAGCATTAGCCTTGCCCGATGCATTAGAAGCCACAGCCTGTACATACTTCACGCCATCAGTGCCATAGTCGTAGCTGAAGCGATAGAACTTACCTGTCTCGGGGAGATTAACTGAGAATGTTGCTACGAACGCTTTAGCTTCGGCCGTCTTAGCCTCTACCTGCTCCTTGGTGGTTCCGTCCGTGATAGCGTTCTTGAACTCAACGATAGCAGCCAAAGTTGAAACGGCATTATCATCGGTGCTTGAGTAGTAGCCAAGACCTTCGCCCAAGCCAGCCACCTTTGCCTGTGCTGCAGCGATAGCAGCCTCAAGAGCCTGGATGGCAACACCGCGTGTCTCATACAACTCTACAGCAGCAGCGATGCTTGAGAGTGTTGCTGCCTCAATCTTGCCTACGATAGTCACCTTATGGTTGCTACCTTCGTCGTCGAGCTTACTCCAACCACCAGTCCAGCAAATCATCTTTCCGTTTTTATCATTGTTCACCACATATTGGTTATCCATAGAGAACATGATGGGATAATCAGCCCAA
>JAZKYH010000004.1:0-5994 GCA_045612065.1 Bacteroidaceae bacterium | reverse complement strand
CTTTGATGGGTTGCTTGACATGGAGGACCGCCTTATCAGTACGCCACTTGACCCTGATGTGACTTTCAGTGACGACCCTCTGCGCATGATGCGTTGTGTGCGTTTTGCCACGCAACTCAACTTCTACATTGAAGAGGAGACCTTTGAGTCGCTTGCACGTAATGCTGAACGCATCAAGATCATTTCTAAGGAGCGTATCATTGACGAGCTGAACAAGATTATTGCTTCGCCTATCCCGTCAAAGGGCTTTGTGGAGCTTGATCGTTGCGGCTTGCTCCCTCTGATATTTCCTGAATTGGCAGCCTTGCAGGGTGTTGAGGCTGTGAACGGACGCAAGCATAAGGACAATTTCTACCACACGCTTGAGGTTCTTGATAACATTGCCCGGCAAACCGATAACCTGTGGCTTCGTTGGGCGGCTTTGCTGCACGACATAGGCAAACCACGCACCAAGCGTTGGGACCAACGTTTGGGGTGGACATTCCATAACCATAACTTCATAGGGGAGAAGATGGTGCCTACCATATTCCGCAACATGAAGTTGCCCATGAACGAGAAGATGAAGTATGTGCAGAAGCTTGTAGGGTTACACATGCGCCCCATTGTGATAGCCGATGAGGAGGTTACCGATAGTGCCGTGCGCCGCTTGCTCTTCGAAGCGGGCGACGATATTGACGACCTGATGATGCTGTGCGAGGCTGACATCACTTCGAAGAATGAGATACGCAAGCAACGTTTTCTTGATAACTTCCGTCTTGTACGCGTGAAACTCAAAGATCTTGAGGAGCGTGACCGCATACGTAACTTTCAGCCACCTGTCGATGGTGAGGAAATCATGCGTACCTTTGGTCTTTCGCCTTGTGCCGAGGTGGGTGCTCTCAAGATGAGCATCAAGGATGCCATTCTTGATGGCGTCATCCCCAATGAACACGATGCCGCCTATGAATATATGATGAAGAAGGCCAAGGAGATGGGACTTACTAAAGTGGAAAGTTGATTTTCTTCGCCTTTCCCTCATCTTTCAGTTTTCATCTTTTATCTTTTAAGTTACTTGCTACACCATCTAATCGCCCAAGGCGAACATCAGCAGCAGGATTTCAAGTACGAGATTTCCGATGTGCGCAAGATAGCGCGCACGCTCTCTGCTTTTGCCAATACCGACGGAGGGCGTCTGCTTATTGGCGTGAAGGATAATGGCAAGATTGCTGGTGTGCGCAGCGATGAGGAGATCTACATGGTCGAGGCTGCAGCCTCGCTTTATTGTGTACCCCCTGTGGCGTGTCACATGAGTGTGCATCGCGTTGAGGGACGCGGTATTGTGATTGCTGAGGTGGAACCCTCGGCGCAGCGTCCCGTGCGTGCCCGCTTGGATGATGATAGCTTGTGTGCCTTTGTGCGTATTGCCGATGAGAATATTGTGGCCTCTCCTGTGCAGATGGCGCTATGGCGCGAAGAGGATAGGGACAGTGGTACGTTGCTTCCCTTCACGGCACGTGAGCAGTCGTTGCTGAAGATGCTTGCAGAAGCTCCCGAGCCGCTCACACTCAACCGCTTTTCCCGTCTGTGCCGTTTGCCGCGTTATCGTGCCATACAGCTGTTGGCGCAGTTTGTCCGCTTCGGTCTAGTGGAGCAGCGGTTCATGGGACATACGTTTGTGTATGTGGCTGTGCGGGATGAGGAATAAAAAAAAGAGGTCTAATTGCTTAGACCTCTTCGTTTATGCTTTGAGCAAATGCTTATGCTTCGGCAGCGGGGATTACAGAAACGTAGCTCTTGTCGTTACGTCCTCTCTTGAACTGTACAGTACCGTCAACGAGTGCGTAGAGTGTGTGGTCTGAACCCATGCCCATGTTCTCACCGGGATGATGAACAGTACCTCTCTGACGTACGATGATGTTACCAGCCTTACAAACTTGACCACCGAAGATCTTTACACCGAGTCGCTTACTAGCTGATTCGCGACCGTTCTTAGAACTACCTACACCTTTTTTATGTGCCATGATTCAAAATGTTTTTAAGGGTTAAGCAATAACTTCTTTAACTACAATCTCAGAGAACTGCTGACGGTGACCGTTCAACTTGCGGTAACCTTTTCTTCTCTTCTTGTGGAACACGAGAACCTTCTCGCCCTTTACGAGCTCGGTCTTAACCTCGGCTACAACCTTAGCACCCTCAACAACGGGAGCACCTACGGTGATAGCACCATCTTTCTCTACCAAAAGAACTTTCTCGAATTCAACCGTTGCACCATTCTCAACGTTTTGAATGTGGTGAACAAACAATTTCTTGCCTGCCTCGGCCTTGAACTGCTGTCCGTTAATTTCTACAATTGCGTACATTAAATATAAAACTTTAAAAGTTTTCCGGGAGGTGTGTCGCAACCACTGCAACCACTTCTTCAGACCCCTCCGGACTAATCGGGCACAAAGGTACTGCTTTTATTTGACGTGACAAAGTTTTTTGATAAAAAAGTGAGTGATGAGCGATGAGCGATGAGCAGTGAGCTGTGAGCAGTGAGCGATGAGCAATGAGCTGTGAGCAGTGAGCGATGAGAAGTGAGCTTTGAGTTACGAGATGCGACAACGATAACTGAGGCTCTACAATGTAGACCATCCAGATGATTATCAACGTCATCGTTTTCGTCAACGCCCCCTACACAAGAATGCTGCGAGTACATTGCTATCGCAACTAACGATGACGAATACGATAACAAAACTCGCCTTGGCATGTCATCCTGAACGGAGTGAAGGATCTCGCGCAGGGACCAAGCAAGAGACTTTGCAAGATTACCTTTAGCCCTTGCTTTCCCCTCGGGCGGCGAACACGCCTCTTCGCTTTGGTAAGAACCTTTAGGTCGCCGTTATAGACAATGACAAACTGGTTCAAAAAAAAGAAAATGCCAGTTAGTACCCCCCCCAAAAAAAACAATAGCGACGCTTTCCGCGTCGCTATTATTATATAGGAATAATATGTATTATCCGATTACTTGATGCCGAGCTTCTTGCGGATATCCTTGGGGATAGCGTTCTTGTGAACTACGATGTTCATGGTCTTGTAGCGAGCGAATGCCTTTGAAGCATACCAGATACCCTTGTAGGTACCAGCCTCACCCCATGAGTTCTTCACCATGTAGTACTCTACGCCGTTCTGGTCCTTAGCGATACCGTAGATCTGCATACCGTGGTCATCGGTGGTCTCCCAGTTGTTGTAAGCCAGCTGACGCTCCTCCTGTGTGCACCACTTCTCGGTAGAGGGCTTGGGAGTATTCTTCTTCTCCTCTGCACTCAGCTTGAGCCACTTTGCCATGTCAGAACCTTCGAGATCGGCGCTCTTGGTCTTGTCAGGCATGGTAGCAACACCATTGCGTGAGAAACCAGACTCGCTCACGTCAGAACCCCATGCGATGGTGTAACCCTCCATGATGGCATTGTCGAACACCTGCATGAACTCGTCGATGGGAAGGTTGTATGACTGCGCCCAACGCCAGTTGTCCTGAATCTCAAGAACAAATGATGTATAGAAGGGATGGTGTGTGTAAGAGGTCAATGAGATGTAGTCAGAAGCGTTGAGACCTGTAGACTCATAGAATGACTTGGGAGTGTACTCCTTGCCATTGTAGGTGAACTTCTCGGGACGTACGCCGAGGTAGATGTCGTGGATAGCCTCGATAGCCTTCTTCCACAGCATATTGCCCTCGCTGTCGCTCTGGAGCTTGCTATGCTTGCCCTTGGCGATAGCTGCAACAACGGCATCGCTCACGGCTGAAAGCTCGTTGTGGTTACTCAAAGCCTCACCGTACATCACACCGGGACGCATCTCTGCCTCGGGAACGAGACCAAACTTCTCCATACCGTAGATAACGTCGTAGAATGAGCCACCCTGTGAGAATGAGATATCGCCATGGGTGCGAACGGCCTTGTCAGCACGATCAAGGTAGGTATTGTGCACGATGTACATCTCAGAGAAGTCATACTCGCCCTTGCCCATACGGAGCAACTCAGACTCGATGAATGAAAGGCTTGAATAGCACCAGCAGGTACCGGCACGGTTCTGGTTCTTGATAGAGGTGATGGGGTTCTCCTTCACGGTGGTGAATACGAAGCCCTCCTCATTCTGCGCGAAAGCGCCGAAGGTCATGAGACCAGCGAGCGCAAGTGAAAAGATTCGTTTTGTCATCATTGTTTTTGGTTTGTATTAGAGTTGTTAATTGATAATCTATCACATATCACTGGGCAAAGGTAATGAAAAAATCTCAGATAACGAAATTTTACCCCAAAGGATAGGACACAGCACCTCACTTTTGTTGTTTTATTCGAAAATAATACGTAAGTTTGCAGACACATATTGATACGAAGACAAACATACTACTAATAAGAAACACATGAAAAAGACTTTGTTTTCTGCTCTGGCCGCAACGGCATTTGCCCTCTCGGCCAACGCTCAGAACCATGAGCTCACCATCGACATGAAACGCAATGGTGCTCCCATCCAGAAGACCATGTACGGTCTGTTTATCGAAGACATCAACTATGCTGCCGATGGCGGCCTGTATGCCGAGCTGGTTAAAAACCGCTCGTTCGACTTCCCCTATGCCTTCACCGGATGGAAGGTGGCCGGCAACGTAGAGGTACGCAATGACGGTCCCTTCGAGCGCAACCCCAACTACGTACGCCTCAGCGGCTCTGGCCACAGAGACAAATGGACCGCTCTGCTCAACGAGGGTTTCTTCGGCATCGGCGTAGAGAAGGATAAGGAATACCGCTTCACCTTCTATGGCCGCGTACCCGAAGGTTACAAGGATGCACGCATCCGCATGGAGCTAGCCATCCCCGTAACCAACCGCGAAGGCCAGGATTTCCTTGCCCACGAAATGACCGTGAGCGGCAACGAGTGGAAGCAGTATGAGGTGATCGTGAAGTCGCCCCTCACCGAGCCAAAGGCTGAGCTGCGCATCTTCCTCCTCGGCAACAACCCCGTGGACCTCGAGCACATCTCGCTCTTCCCTGTAGACACCTGGAAGGGCCGCAAGGGCGGTTTGCGCAAGGATCTCATGGAGGCGCTCTACGACATGAAGCCAGGATGCTTCCGTTTCCCCGGTGGATGTATCGTTGAAGGTACCGACCTCGCAACCCGCTACAACTGGAAGAACACCCTCGGCCCCGTAGAGAACCGTCCTTTGAACGAGAACCGCTGGCACTATACCTTCCGCTACCGCTTCTTCCCCGACTATTTCCAGACCTACGGTCTCGGTTTCTATGAATACTTCCTGCTCTCTGAGGAAATTGGCGCTGAGCCCCTGCCCGTAGTGAACGTAGGCCTCTCATGCCAATACCAGAACCATGGCGAGCACGCCCACGTGGCAGTTGACGAGCTCGACCCCTACATACAGGATGCTATCGACCTCATCGAGTTTGCCAATGGCGACACTACCACCGAATATGGTAAGATCCGCGCACAGATGGGACACCCCGAGCCTTTCAACCTCAAGTTCCTCGGTATCGGTAACGAGCAGTGGGGACAGGAGTATGTGGTGCGCTTGGAGAAATTCGTGAAGCGCATGCGCGAGGTACATCCCGAGATTGAGATAATCGGTTCATCAGGTCCCAACTCTGAGGGGCACGACTTCGACTACCTGTGGCCCGAGATGAAGCGCCTCCAGGTAGACCTCGTAGATGAGCATTTCTACCGTCCCGAGCGTTGGTTCCTCAGCCAGGGCAACCGTTATGACAACTACGACCGCAAGGGTCCGAAGGTGTTCGCAGGCGAGTATGCATGCCACGGAGCAGGCAAGAAGTGGAACCACTTCGAGGCTTCGCTCCTGGAGGCTGCTTTCATGACGACACTGGAGAGGAATGCAGATGTTGTCCATATGTCATCATATGCTCCGCTCTTCGCCCATATAGAAGGATGGCAGTGGAGACCTGACCTTATCTGGTTCGACAATCTCCGCAGCTTTCGCTCATGCAGCTGGCATGTACAGAAGCTCTATACGCA
>JAZKYH010000003.1:0-91209 GCA_045612065.1 Bacteroidaceae bacterium | reverse complement strand
GGAGATCTCTGAGAAGTCGGAGCGCTCTGAGAACTCCAAGACACCGCGATTCCCGAATCACCCCTCCTTGGGAGGGGTAAGGGGGAGGCCCCTTTTATCTCAACTTCGCGCCCAACTGCTTCTCGTACGAAGCGATGAGCTTGCTCATGATCTTATCAATCTGCTTATCGTTGAGGGTCTTCTCCTCATCTTGCAGGATGAAGCTGATAGCATAGCTCTTCTTGCCGGGCTCGAGGTTCTTGCCTTCGTACACGTCGAAAAGCTCTACTGCCTTGAGGAGCTTGCGCTCACACTCGTAGGCGATGCGCTCAATGTCGGCAAACTGCACGTTCTTGTCAAGCAAGAGAGCGAGGTCACGCTTCACAGAAGGGAACTTTGAGAGTTCGGTGTAGCTCACCTTCACTGACTTGATAGCCTGGAGCATATTCTTCCAGTTGATGTCGGCATAATATACCTCATTATCAATGTCGAAGGCCTTGGTAATCTTCTTGCTTACGATGCCCACGGTAGCCAACAACTTGCCGCCACGAGTGTGGTAGCTGAGTGCAGCTGAATAGATGCCATCGGTGAGGTTACCCACAACGACACTACGCATATTGAGGCCAAGGCGAGCGAAGATGTTCTCCACATAAGCTTTGAGTTCATACACAGAAGAATCCTCATCGGCATGCGCCCATGAGCCACTCACACGCTTACCGGTAAGCCAGAGGCCAAGGTGGTAGTCCTCGCTATAGCAGGCGAGCACCTTCTCGGCATCCTTCTTCTCCTTATTATAATAGTAGCAGTTGCCGTACTCGAAGAAACGGAGGTCAGCACTCTTACGGTTGGCATTGTGTGCAATACTCTCAAGACCACCGAAGAGGAGAGTCTGACGCATTACGTTAAGGTCGTTGCTCAGGGGGTTCATGAGGTTCACCAAGTTTTCGGGACGGAAGGTCTCATTGCCGTCGTAGTAGGCAGCCTTGGTGAGTGAGTTGTTGAGTATCTCGTTGAAACCGCAACCTACGAGCTGCTCGGCTACGAGTTGCTGGAGACGGTGTGAACGGTCTTCCTTATTCTTGGTGGTGAGGCTTGACTTGAGAGCCAAGGGAATCTCCACGTTGTTGTAGCCATAGATGCGGAGGATATCCTCTACCACATCGCAAGGACGCTGTACGTCTACGCGGTAGGGAGGAATGCTCAATGCTACACCTTCGGCTGTCTCGTTCTCAATCTTCATCTCAAGGCTGGTAACGATACTCTTCACGGTCTCGGCAGGAATCTCCTTACCGATGAGTGAGTTTACGAAGTCGTATTTGAGGTCTACCTTAAAGTCTGCAATAGGTGCGGGATAGTTATCGCTAATCTCCATCGCTACGGTACCGCCAGCGAGTTCCTTCACGAGGATAGCAGCCTGCTTCAGTGCGTAGATGGTGATATTGGGGGCGACACCGCGTTCGAAACGGAACGATGAATCGGTGCTCAAGCCATGACGACGAGCAGTCTTGCGCACTGAAGTGGGACTGAAGTAAGCACTCTCGATGAACACGTTCTTTGTCTCTTCGGTAGTACCTGAATCCAAGCCACCGAACACACCTGCTATGCACATGGGTTCCTCGGTATTGCATATCATCAGATCCTTGTCAGAGAGCTTGCGCTCAACGCCATCGAGTGTAACAAACGGAGTTCCCTCAGTCAAGGTCTGCACCACTACTTTGCCACCCTTAATCTTGTCGGCATCGAAGCAGTGGAGGGGCTGTCCATAAGCATGGAGGATATAGTTAGTAATATCCACAATATTATTGATGGGGCGGAGGCCGATGGTGTTGAGCTTATCCTTCAACCACTCGGGGCTCTCCTTCACGGTAACACCCTTGATGCTCACACCGGCATAACGAGGACAAGCCTCCTGGTTCTTCACCTCAACGGCAATGGGGAGCTCGTTGTTTTCCACCGCGAAAGCCTCATCAGAGGGACGACGCAAGGCAGTCTCATAGCCATTCTGCAAGAGGTAAGCATAGAGGTCGCGAGCTACTCCATAGTGCGAGCAGGCATCAGCACGGTTAGGAGTTATGTCCACCTCAAGAACATAGTCACTCTTGATATTGTAGTAATCCTTGGCAAGTGTGCCGGGTACAGCATCGGCAGGGAGCACGATGATTCCCTCGTGAGAGGTGCCAAGACCAATCTCATCTTCCGCACAAATCATACCGTTTGACTCCACGCCACGAAGCTTTGACTTCTTGATGGTGAAGCACTCGTCGCCATCGTAGAGCTTGGTGCCGAGTGTTGCCACCACAACCTTCTGTCCGGCAGCAACGTTGGCAGCACCACATACAATCTGTACGGGCTCATCCTGTCCGAGGTTCACGGTAGTCACATGCATGTGGTCCGAGTTGGGGTGAGGCTCACAAGTGAGCACCTCGCCGATAACTATGCCTTCGAGTCCGCCCTTGATGGTTTGTACCTCCTCCACACTGCCTGTTTCGAGGCCAATCGAGGTGAGCGCAGCGGCTACCTCGTCGGGAGTGAGAGTAAAATCGACGTACTCTTTCAGCCAATTATAAGATATGTTCATAATGTTATATTTTGTAGTTTTTATATTCCAAACCAAATATCTTGCAAAGATACTGCAAACCGAGAGGAGAACAAAATAAATCTATTTATTTTTTATCCCGAGGTGCAGCGTATCTTCACGACGTAGTCGCTAAAATCAGTGCAAGCCGAACGAAAAAGCAAGTTTACTTGCATTTTTCCGAGGCACAACCTACCTTCAAGCAGTGCAGAGCAGTGATTAAAATCGGTACAAGCCGAACTTAATGCCCAACTTAAGTCCCAGCGCGGGATACTTCGTTTCACTCAGTATGACACAAGATGCTTGGGCAAACAGCTATATCATTACCAAAAAAAACCTCAAATATATTTGTTTTTCTCCACATCTTACACTACCTTTGCACTCGCTTTTACGAAAGCATTCGGGACGTAGTACAGTTGGTAGTATACTTGGTTTGGGACCAAGGGGTCGCACGTTCGAGTCGTGTCGTCCCGACGAAAGGAATAGAGTTGCTCTATTCCTTTTTTTATTTCCATAGCAGAAACCCACCTCGGTAGCTAACGCGGTGCTCCTCGGTAGCTACCGAGGCGTTCCTCGCTTGCAAGCGAGGAGCTCGTCACTTGCAAGTGAGGAACATTTCACACAAACCCAATCCTCCCCCACTCACCTTCCAACAAAAACCACGCCAGGGCTTCACAGCTCCAGCGTGGCACAAGTCTCAATCTTACAACTAAATACTTTTATTAACTTACATTTACTGTCTTCACTCTCTCGTTTCATACAGTTCGCGCAACTCATCGAAGGATATCTTCAGCGTGTCCATCTTGCGGAACAGTTCGGGCAACTCTTCGGTGAGGAAGGTGCGCTTGCGCTCCTTGGTGATGCGGCGCACGGCTCCCTTGGCCACGAAGTAGCCGAGCCCACGCTTGTTGTAGATGATCTCGAGCGACTGCAGGTGATCGAAGGTGCGCACCACGGTGTTGGCATTCACCTCCACCATTGCGGCATACTCGCGCACCGAGGGGATGCGGTCGTCTTCGCGGTAGGTGCCTTGCAGTATCTCGTCGCAGATACGCTCGGCTATCTGCAGGTATATCGGGTTGGTGTCCTTGAAGTTCATACGGCCTCCTTTCTGCGGATGATATAGCCCGCACGACGCACTATCTGCTTATGGGAGAAATAATAATAGCTTAACCACCAATTGAAAAGGGTGAGGATGGCAAACACTACAAGCGTTGGCACGGGATATATTCCCACCATATCGTCGTAGATTGTGGTGTTGTCGAGTGTCAAAAACAGCAAGTATACAAGCCCCATAAATGGAGCAAAACGGGCAATGTAAAGGCGAAAGATAGACGCGCCAAGCAACACAAGTGAATGGGAGTAGATATAGAATACTACTAAGGCATAATTAGAGACCAGTGGAAGAGCGGCTTCTTCACGGGCAATATAGTTTTTCGTAAATAAGCGTCCAAAAGTAGCCAATGTGTCATCCACGACAAACGTATTGCATTCGGCCGGTATGTTGGAAAAACGAGGCAAAGTGGATACGATGGCCATGCGTATCAAGTCTGACAAGTACCATACAAGAACCGTCATAACGAGTGTGGCAACAACCGTAATGAGTATGCGCGACACAAACTTCTCGCCACATGTGGCGGGTATCATCAGGTAATTGATGGCACTCTTTTTCTTAGCCATCGGGTTACACAAAGTCGCTGTCATGATAAAGAGATAGCCCAATAGTATTGGGAGCGAGATTCTCCATATTCCGAACGCCACTTGAGAGATAGCCGTATCAACGTATCCATTAACAATACAGTACTCGAAATACGAAACTCTATCACTTGTATCAACATTAAAGAAATCTACTTGAAGGTAGGTCATCAACGCAAGCATGCCGAGGAATATCGCGATATAAAGCATCCCGTCTGCAATGATATCGCGCTTCAGCATTGCGCCCAGCCTCTTAAGACTAAACGAGTTGGTATTATTTATTGGTTTCATGAGTGTGCCTTTTTAAAGAAATGATGAGGGTGCTTGCTCCCAAAGAGATGTGTGCGAGAAATCATCTGCTTGCGTGAGAAGAGGCGGTAGGCAAGCCACCAGTTGAAGACGACAAAAGCAAGATTCAAGAAAGCGACAATAGGGAATCCCACTCGTAGCAAATCTTCTTCCGTCTCAAATCTTTGTTCGAGCCAAGGAGCCAGTCTGTTTTCTGCCCAAACATCAATGCTGGGAGCGATATTGACAAGCAACCAAAGAACCAAAAGGCTTATAATCATTGCAGATGCTATAGTCTTCAAGAGTGCTCCCTTGCGCCAAATGCATCCACCCAATAGGAATACAGAATGACTCCAAAGACCCGAGAGAACAATGCACACAACAGCCATAAAGCACATACCAAAGCTCCATACGGGGGTAAGAACTTCGTCATTGACAATCACAGCATTGGTAGTACTTCCATTCTCAAACACCGCTTTGAAAGGGTCAAACAAATTGGAGATTACTTGCGGAAAGGTAAACCTACAGTACTCTGCAACATGTTCACTGTCAAAAATCGGGAGAAAGAGTATTCGTACGACATCGGAAAGGATGAGGGCAACAAGTGCCATGATGAAAACGCCAACAATTGCTATAGAAACACGTGATAGGAACTTCTCGAGATTCGTAGCAGGCATCATCAAATAATTCATTGCCTTCTCCTTGGTCTTCATGGCAATGCTAATCTCGGAAGCCGAACAGCACAGAGCCAAGGCCAAGACAAAACAGAAGAATATGGTTACAGTATCAATATAATTATTGAAAAAATCAATTCCTTCTATTCTACTTGAATGTAACAAATAGTCATTTACTTGCGCCAACTGAAAACCCAAGAGCCCTATAAAGAAGATGAATAATGCCGTGAGGTATCGCTTGCGGTTCTCCACCAAGTCGCGCTTCAGCACCCTGCCGAAGCGTGAGAAACTGAAAGTATTGTTCATAGTGGTGGGTGTTAGCGGTTAAACACTTGAGCAAACTTCTCCCGCTCAGCCAATACGCCATTGAAGAGCAATTCGAGGTTCATACGACTCTCCTCGTCATATTCGTTGGGGAGTATAGCGCTATTGCCTGACACGGAGGGCTGCACGAAAAGCACCCCGTCAGTGGGCTCGCTCATGGGCAGCTCGGCAAAAAGCAGACGGCGGCAGATGTCAGCATTCGAGGCATTGAGCAACACACTCGACTGATCGATAATGACGATGTGATCGAGCAGGCTGTCGATGTCGCGCACCTGATGGGTAGAGATGATAATGGTCTTCTCATCAGTCATGTTGCTGGCGATGAGGCGGCGGAATTCACTCTTCGAGGGGATGTCAAGTCCGTTCGTAGGCTCGTCCATTACAAGCAATGAGGTGTTGGCAGCCAGGGCGAAACACATGTAGGCCTTCTTCTTCTGACCCATCGAGAGGTCGCCGAGGCGGATATTCTCATCGAAGTCGAACAGCGCGAGGTTGCGAGTCAACTGCTCCTCACTGAAATTAGGATAGAACGGTGCATTGAGCTTCACATACTGCTTCATGCTCATCGAAGGCAATTCAAATTCCTCGGGCACGATATACATATCGCTCAACGTAGAGGGTAAGCGACGACGCACATCCTCACCCTTGTACAATACGGTACCCTGCTGCGGATGCAGCAAACCAGTAATGAGATAAAGCAATGTACTCTTACCGGTGCCGTTCTTGCCCAGCAAGCCGTACACTGCTCCCTTCTCAAACTCCAACGAAAAATCGTTGAAAACCTTACAGCCATTACCGCTGTAAGAAAACGTTAAGTCATTAATCTTTAGCATACTCACATCTTTTAATTAGTTTATCTTACGTGTACTACTTTAATAGTACACTGCAAAAGTACATCTTTTTATTTATTCCGCAATAGTTTTCCAACTTTTTTTGTTGGAATAAGGGAAAAATGTAGCTGAGTATACCTTAAAGTTATAACAAAAGTATTATCTTTGTCGAACAGAGATATACCTTATAACATATAGTATAAAACAACAATAAAAGACTACCGATATGAACAACATCGCACAAGACCTGATGGCACTGCTCGATGCATCGCCCGTCAATTTCCTTGCAGCAGGCTACGTAGAAGAACAGCTCAGAGCAGCCGGATTCACTCACCTCGATGCAGGCAAGCCCTTCCCCATGCTGATTCCAGGCAAGGGATACTTTATTACGAAAAACAACTCTGCCGTGTTTGCTTTCCGCATGGGTACGACACACCCTTCCGAGGCAGGTTTCAAACTCATATGCGCTCATAGCGACTCACCCTGCTTCCGTGTGAAGCCAGCAGCCGAGATGCACACCGAGGGTGGCGTAGTAAAACTCAACACCGAGGTTTATGGAGGTCCTATCCTATACACATGGTTCGACCGTCCCTTATCACTTGCAGGCCGTGTGCTCCTCCGCACGACCAATCCCTTGAAGCCCGAAGTGCGTCGCCTCAAGATAGAGCGTCCCTTGCTCGTAATTCCGCATATCGCTATCCACTTCAACCGTCAGGTCAACGAGGGCAACCACCTGAGCAAGCAGGTAGATATGCTCCCCGTTATCGGCATCATCAACAACAAGTTGGAGACCGACAATCTGCTATTAAAGGTTATTGCCGAAGAACTGGGCGTAGCGATGGCCGACATTCTTGACTTCGACCTTTCTCTCTACGACACGCAGAAAGCCGAGCTCGTAGGCTTGAACAACGAATTCATCTCATGTGGCCGTCTCGACGACCTTGCCATGGTACATGCAGGCCTCTATGCCCTACTCCACAGCACCGCAACACCCATGACTCAAGTGCTTGCCGTATTCGACAACGAGGAGACCGGTAGCGGCACCAAGCAGGGAGCAGCCTCACCCGTATTGCGCAACCTCTTGGAGCGCGTGGTAACCAACGATGGCAGCAATGCCGATGGCCTCTACCGTGCCCTTGAGCACTCATTCATGATTTCGGCCGACATGGCTCACGCCTTGCACCCCAACTACCCAGGCAAGCACGACCCCACCAACCACCCCGTGATGGGTGGTGGCCCAGTAATCAAGATTAACGCCAACCAGAAGTATGTCACCGATGCCGAGTCAGCCGCGGTCTTTGCAGAGATATGCCGCTTGGCCGAGGTGCCTTGCCAATACTTTGTGAACCACTCCGACATGGCAGGAGGCTCTACCTTGGGCAACATCCTCACCTCGCAGCTCCCCATGCGTGGCGTAGATATGGGTAACCCCATGTGGGGCATGCATTCAGTGCGTGAGACAGCAGCTGTAGTCGATCACGAATACGCTTGCAAGGCCTTCACCACATTCTTTGAGTTAAAATAATCCTCCACACCCCTCATAAAGAAAGAACAATGAAGATTTCACTAGTACAGATGAACCTTGCCTGGTGTGACACCCAAGCAAACCTGAGTTGTGCCGAGGAATGGATAAAGAGCACCCCTGGTGCCGATGTATATGTACTTCCCGAGATGTTTACCACAGGCTTCTGCATGGAGCCCAAGCGCATAGCTGAGCCCATGGAAGGTCCCACCCTTCAATGGATGCGCCGCGTAGCAGCTGAGAGCGATGCCGCCATCGTGGGCAGCGTGGCAAGCATAGCCCCTGAGGGAGGCTATAAGAATCGCATGTACTTCGTAGAGCCCAACGGAAAGGTGACACACTACGACAAGCGCCACCTCTTCAGCTACTCAGGCGAAGACAAGCACTACGAAGCTGGCACAGATAGAGTCATCGTAGAGTTCCGTGGAGTGCGTTTCTTCCTACAGGTGTGCTACGACCTGCGTTTCCCCGTCTTCGGACGCAACTGCGATGACTATGACGTAGCAATCTACGTTGCCAACTGGCCCGACAAGCGTCGTATGGCATGGGACATCCTGCTCCGTGCACGCGCCATAGAGAACCAAGCCGTGGTCATCGGTGTAAACCGTGTAGGCACCGACCCCATGTGCAACTATGATGGAGGCACAGCAGCCATCGACTTCTTTGGATTTGTGGCAGCACGTTGCGACGACAATACCGAGCAGGTAGTCACCTACGAGGTAAAGATGGACGAGCTACGCCAATACCGCGACAAGTTCCCATCGCTAACCGATTCGGACGATTTCGAAATATTGGAACGCAATTAAAAACAAAATAAAAAGGAGAACCCCGAAAGGTTCTCCTTTTATTTTTATCATCTTCAGTATTACTGATACAAGTAACGCTTGATGCTCTTCTTGGGAGTTTTCTCAAACTCCTCGCTCTGAATCTGCACACTGGAAATCTGGCAATAAGCGGGCAAGTTCTTGTTCAACTCCACGCGATTAGCCTCCATCTGCGCAGCCACATCCTGCTCACTCTTTCCCTCCTTATTAGCAGTGTCATAATCCGGATGAACGAGTGCAACGAGCTTGCCGTTACGATGAACAACGATTGACTCAGACACATAGAGCATACTGTTGAGCTGATCCTCAATCTCCTCAGGATAGATATTCTGACCTGAAGGTCCGAGAAGCATATTCTTTGAACGCCCCTTAATGAATACATTACCTTCGGCATCCATCACACCGAGGTCACCAGAGTGGTACCAGCCATCAGCATCAAGAGTCTCGGCCGTAGCCTCCTCGTTCTTATAATAACCGAGCATCACGTTGGGACCCTTAACGAGAATCTCGCCGGGGATGTTGGCCGGATCCTCAGAGTTGATGCGTACGGTCATGCCATAAGCAGCCTTACCGCATGAACCGGGAACAAACTTCTGCCAATCCTCATAACAGATAATAGGAGCACACTCAGTAGCACCATATCCAACCGTGTAGGGGAACTTGAGTTGATGGAGCAATGTCTCAACCTCATGATTGAAGGCTGCACCACCCACGATAACCTCATAGAAGTTACCACCGAACGAGCTGATCATCTTCTCACGCACCTTAGCAAGGATAGTCTCGTTCACAATGGGCACCTTGAGGAGCAGCTTCATGCTGGGAGTCTCAAGCTTAGGCAACACATTCTTCTTGATAATCTTTTCGATGATGAGAGGCACAGCCACCACCACTGAAGGCTTGATTTCGTTGAGCGCCTGGAAGATAATCTTCGGTGAAGGAATCTTGGTCAAGAAGTAGATATGCATACCTACCGTCAGCTCGTAGACAAACTCAAAGGCCATGCCATACATGTGAGCCATAGGAAGCATTGACACGATGGTCATACCCGCCTTGAGGTTGAGTGCATGGTCAGCAAACGCCATATTATTGGTCAACGCACGATAAGGGATCATCACACCCTTAGAGAAACCGGTAGAACCGCTGGTATAGTTGATGATAGCCAAATCGTCAGGCTGATTATCGTGATAGTAGCTCACCATATTCTTCTCGAAGCGATTGGGGAACTTCTTACCGAAGAGTTCATTCAAGTGCTCACGAGCATTAGTCAGTTTCTTGCTGCGGCTGATAGTGAGGTTATAGTCCTCTATTTGGATTACACCAAGCACATTAGGTATCTCCTCCTCGTTGAGGTTCTCCCAGATGCTGTCACTGATGAAAGCCAACTTAGAGTCACTATGATTAATGATGTTATGGATATTATCAGCCTTAAACTCATGCAAGATGGGCACGGGAACTGCACCATAGGTCAAGGCTGCAAGGAAAGCCACACCCCAGTTTGAGCTGTTGCGTCCACAAAGCGAAACCTTATCGCCAGGGACAAGACCTACCTCACTGAACATAATATGTAGTTTCTCGATACGGCGCGCCACATCCTTATACTGCAAGGTACATCCCTTGTAGTCGGTGAGAGCATCGAGATCCCAGTTTTTCTTGATACTGTCTTCAATTCTTGAAATAATGTCTTTTGCCATAGTTTTCTTGGTTATTTAATGGTTAATCGTTAACAAAAATATACCAAAAGGTCGAGTTGCACAAATATTTTCACTTTTTTTAGATATTCGAGGCCAGATAGATGATATAGCCAATATAGACCAACAGGAAGATTACTCCCTCGACACGGTCAAGCTTATTGCGCTTGAAGGTAAAGGCCGCCAACCACAGCATAACCACACTCGCAAGCACCATGCCTATATCAACCATCGAGATGCTTTCTATCTGGAAAGGAGAGATAAAGGCGCTAACACCGATGATAAGCGCAATATTAAAGATGTTGGAACCTATAACATTACCTAAGGCCAACTGATTCTTTCCCTTCATGGCAGCAACCACACAGGTAGCAAGTTCCGGAAGCGAAGTACCCACAGCCATCAGCGTGATGGAGATGAAAGCCTCAGACACCTTGAAGTACTCAGCGATGTTCACCGTATGCTCTACGAAGAAACGTCCACCAAAGATAAGTCCGGCCAAGCCCACGACAACAAGTACGATAGCCTTACCCATAGGCATAGGCTCCACATTCTCCACTTCAGCTTCCTCTTCCCCACCCTTGTTGGAAGACCTGAAAGAGTCGACCATAAAGATGGCAAACACCAGGAGCAAGAGCAAGGCATCGACACGCGAGATACCAGAGCCTCCGCCCAACAAGCCAAAAACATTATACAAGAGAATCAGCAGCACGAGCGACACGCCTATAGCCACCAAGAGGTCCTTGCGGATATTAGTGCGAGTGAAGCCGATGGGCGAGATAAGAGCCGTCACACCCAAGATAAGAAGTATATTACAAATGTTCGACCCAGTCACATTACCCAGAGCCATATCACCATGGCCACTGATAGCGGCAACAAAACTCGACACCAGCTCAGGCATGGAAGTTCCAATACCTACGATAGTCATACCAATGACAAACTCACTGATACCATATTTTCGGGCGATACCCGACGCACCATCCACCAACCAATCAGAGCCAACAAGGATCATCACCAATCCTGCGACAATCCAAAGAATATCTACAACCATGTGTTACCTTTTAATATTTATGCGTTAACGAACCGAGTTACCGAAAGGCAGCAATGCCAACAAAGCCAATTTGAAATGCTGCACACCGAAAGGAATACCTACGATCGTGATGCAGAACAAGACTCCCAAGCCGAGATGAGCCAACGCCATCTCAAGCCCACCGAAGGCAATCCATATAATATTAAGGATTACAGAGCCCATGCCCATACTTCCACCATTAGGCTCCACGTCACGTCCAAAGGGACAAAGGGCCAAACCGGCCAACTTAAACAACTGGACACCCACCGGAATGCCAATGATGGTGATGCAATAAAGCAATCCCAACAGCAGGTATCCCAACGACAGGAGAAGCCCGCCGAAAATAATCCAAATCAGATTTCCTAAAAACGACATATTGCTATTACATTATTATAAGTTATAATTAAAAATATAGGAGATAATATAGTTGTTGTCCAATCGCTCAAAATTTCAGCGTAATTGTCATTCTGACGACAGAAAGGATCCCACGCAGGGACTAAGCAAGAGACTTTGCGAGATTCTTCGCTTTACTCAGAATGACAAACTGTGTTTGGGACAACATATATATTATTACCCAAAATATATGCAAAGGTACGACAACCCGAGAGGAGAACAAAACAAACAAGCCATTTTATTTACCATTTCACATCTCCCGGCACCACCAACCGCCTCAAAACATTCTCTAAAGAAGAATTTACGCCATCGACAATAAAAAAAACTTACGATTAATTTGTTTATTCAAAAAATACGCCATACCTTTGCACCCGAAAAACCAAGGGTACCTTGGCCGAGTGGCTAGGCAACGGTCTGCAAAACCGTCTACGGCGGTTCGAATCCGCCAGGTACCTCTACCATAGGAGACGTATTAGTGCGTCTCCTATTTGTTTTAATGACCAACCCTATTACAGACAAAGCCCCATGCCCAGAACCATCCATATGCTACTAAGCTGTTGCTTGTGCCTGCTATGCGGAGCACTCCAAACGGCGACAGCACAAGAAAAGAGCAAAGAGAAGCCCACCTTTGTATACAACATAGACAACCTCAACTTCTTCGACAACCGAGAAGTGCGTAGCCCCTATCAACGTTCACAGACGCTCTTCGGCTCACGCCTCGAAGCCGAGGTGGGCCTACGATTCGACTCCAACACCGTCATGATAGGCGCTATGGGCGTGAAGGACTTTGGCGAGAGCGGCATAGCACAGAAAGACATAACCTTCTACTATCGCTACGAAGAGGGACATTTCTCCGGAGCCTTCGGCGCATTTCCACGCCACAGCCTCAAGCAAGAGCTGCCCGACATCTTCATATACGACTCCCTACGCTACTACTCTCCCACCCTCCACGGAGCATTGATACAATACACCTCAAGCCATGGATACGCCGAGTTCTACTGCAACTGGATCAACAAGCAAGGAGTGGGCGAACGCGAAATTTTCGAACTCGTCACCGATGGACGCTTCGGACACAAAGGTTATTATATAGGTTGGAACGTACAGCTGACACATTTCTCCGTACCCCGCCCTTACAACGGGCTCCACGTCTACGACAAGCTGATGATTCATCCTCACGTGGGCTTCGAGAAGAGCCAGCTCAGCTGGGCCGATGCCCTCAGCTTCGACATGGGCTTGATGCTCTCACTCAACCGGGATCGCAAGGACATGCAATGGAAATCACCCATGGGATTCCTCGGAGATGTAAGACTACGCAAGTGGCGTTTCGAGTTGCGCGACCGCCTCTATGCAGGCAATCCCCAATTCTCCGACTACGAGACCTACGGGACACAGCTCCATCGTGGCGACCCCTACTATCGCAGCAGCCTGTACAATCGTACGGATATCAGTTTCTACCTGCTCAACCGTCCCAACGTACAATGCCACATAGGAGCATCGTTCCACTACACGGAGAACACCCTCGACACCTCCCAGCAAGTGATATTGCGCTTTTCTCCGAGGTTCTAATCAACGCTGCATACCGTTGACAAAGGTGAGCGTCTTCACGAATTTGCCGTCGGCATCATATTCCTTGAACGTACCATTCTGAACATCATTCTCAAAGGTACCCTCAATGCTCGTGCCATCAGGACGGGTCAGCCATCCCTGGCCATCCTTCAATCCATCCTTATACTGACCGGCATACTTGGTTCCGTCGGCGAGTGTCATGCATCCCACTCCATGAGGGAGGTCATCAACCCACTCCCCTTCATACACATCACCGTTAGGCCAGTGGCACACACCCCGTCCGTGACGTCTGTTTTGCTTCCACTCGCCATCATACGTCTCCCCGCTGGGCATCTCGTAGCGTCCCTGGCCATCGATGTCACCATTCAGGTATTCACCGACATATTTAGCTCCATCGACAAGAGTGTATTCCCCATATCCTGAGCGCTGGCCATCCACATATTCACCTACGTAAACATCGCCATCGGCAAAACGATACTCCCCCTTGCCATGTTGTACATTGTTGCTCCACTGGCCCGTATACTCATCGCCATTCGAGTAGAAGAAGGTACCCTCACCTTCACGCATGTCATCCTTCCAGTAGCCCTCATAGCTTGCCCCGTCGAGCCAGAACAAGCGTCCCTTGCCCTGCTTACGGTCGCGATGCCACTCACCGTTATAGTTCGAGCCATCACAGCCCCAGATGTACACACCCGTTCCATGGCGTTCGCCGTTCTCCCACAGGCCCGTATAGATGTCACCGTTCGTGTAGTGCAATGCACCGAATCCCTGTATCACATCCTGCTCGAAGGAGCCCTCGTAGCGACGGCCGTCGGCATAATGATAAGTACCACGGCCACTGCGCACATCCTTACACCACACACCTTCGTACCTTTCTCCATTGGTGTAGGTCATCGTGCCCTCTCCGTGTCGGCGACCATATTCAAACTGCCCCTGATACACCGTGCCGTCAGTGTACGTACGTTCTCCAAAGCCGTGGGGACGCATCAGCATCATCTCCCCCTTGTAGTGAGACCCATCGCGCAGAGTCTTCTCCTTCTGCAGGGTCATAATCTTCCTCACAATCTGTCCCTCCGCAACGAGAGGCATACAAAAGAAAAGTGCCGATGCAAGCGACACCACATATATGATACGTCTGTTCAATGCCATTGAAATTGTTCTTTTACCTTATAATTACTAAGAGCCTGCAAAGGTACGAATAAACGAGCGAAAAAGCAAAGCTTGCTTTGATTTTTCCCCGCGAGTGAGAGTACCTAAACGACTATGTCGTAAAGTACGAATAAACGAGCGAAAGAGCCAAGCACACTTTGTGTTTTCCCCGCATCATTTTAGTCTTTTTTGCAGAAATAACTTCAAGAAAACTTGTCAGTTCCCCCAAATTGTACTACCTTTGCACCCGCTAATACGAGATATTAGCATATTCAAATCATTAACTAATTAATATTTAAGAAAATGGCAACAAAAATCAGATTGCAGAGAAGAGGTCACAAGGACTACGCGTTCTACTCTATCGTAATTGCTGATGCAAGAGCTCCACGTGATGGAAAATTTATTGAAAAGATCGGTACTTACAACCCCAACACCGATCCTGCCACAGTAGATTTGAATTTCGAGAGAGCTATGTATTGGGTAGGTGTAGGTGCTCAGCCCACTGACACTGCACGCAACATCCTTTCTCGTGAGGGCGTTTACATGATGAAGCACCTCCAAGGTGGTGTTAAGAAGGGCGCTTTCGACGAGGCTACAGCACAGGCTCGTTTCGAGGCTTGGAAGAGCAACAAGCAGGCTAACCTCGCCGCTATCGTAAGCAAGAATGAGCAGGCTAAGCGCGACGCTGCTAAGGCTGCCCTCGAAGCTGAGAAGAAGGTGAACGAGGCTATCGCCCAGAAGGTAGCTGAGAAGAAGGCTGCTGCTAAGTTGGCAGAGGCTGAGGCAGCTGCTGAAGCTACAGCTGAAGAGGCTCCCGCTGAGGAGGCTTAATCACAAGCTTCATTACATGAACACTCCCACCCAGCAATGCTGAGTGGGAGTTTTTATTTTGCGCAGTATATACTTTCCCCACCCTCGCACCGGGCATTCAAGCCGGCATGATTACCCCATGTATATTGTCGATATACTTAGCCAAGGGGAGCATGTAGGTACTGAATACCGACAGCTTCTCATCGAACGTAGGGTTATGGGTTGAAAGTTGAAAGATGGCGGTTCATCGCTCACGGCTCACTGCTCATCGCGGAATTGTTTTTCAACCACAGATTACTCAGATTTCTCGGATTTTCTTTTCAGGTTACCCAATCCGTGCAATCCGCGTAATCCGTGGTTTTAAAATAAGGGTGTAGTGTGTAGAGTTTTCTTGCATCTCGCGCTGGGACTTTGCGTGAGACTTGCGCGGGATTCCTCTCTACGCTCGGGATGCCCCATCGCGTTTTTTGTTTTCGTTATCGTCATCGTTAAGAGCCAATCTCCAACAGCTAACGGCCAACCTCTAGCCTGCGGCAAGCGCTCGTCGCACCTACGAAAAGTATTTATGTGGCCTCCCTCGCGCCGCGAAGGCAGGTGCGACAAGGAAGCATCAAACCGATGAAAAACCCACCTTAAAGTGCAATATTTAGCAAGAAAACACCCGAAAATAGCGATTTTTTCAACAAAAAAAGGCGAAAAATCCTCATCCTGTACCGCGCTTTTGAGACACCCTCCCCGTAACTTTGCACTCGTTAATCGTTAAACATTAATCGTTAATCGTTAAAGAAAAAGTATGGAAACAAACAAGAAGTATTTCATGGATTGCCACCTCGCCGGCCGCAAGTATTATGATGCAAATGAAGTGTGGAACCAACTCCAGGTGGGCACCCCACTCCGCCTCGTGCGCGAAGCCGACAACCGCCACGACCCCGATGCCATTGCCGTAGTGTATGCAAAGCCTTTATGCAATGAAAAGGAAAAACAATCATCCGGCAGGCAGTCTTCGTTTTCGTCATCGTCTTCGTCAGAAACAGAGGAGCTCTACCACATCGGCTACATCCCCAGCACCCACAATGAGCAACTCGCCATCTTCCTCGACATGGGCTGGGGCCACCTCTTCGATTGCCGCATCACCCAACTCCGCCCCGACGCCCACCCCGAGCAACAAGTGCAACTGGTGATTAAGGTGAAGCGCAACAAAGAGAGTGTATAAGAACCACGGATGACGCGGATTACTCGGATTTGATTATAGGTACCAATCAACACACTCCTCACTAACTGGCGACGAACACCGCAGTAGCTACCGAGCCACACCGCGCTAGTTAGCGATGAGTAGCGTGGTAGTTAGCGAGGGAAAACATTTACAAAGCAATTATAAAGATTATACAATGACAATACTTGCAGATACGGGATTAAATTACTAACTTTGGGCTAAGAATAAGAGCACACCGCATATGATGACCGACAAGCAACAGCAAGCTGCCGCCGTCCTCTTTGCCGAGGAGTGGAAAGGGCGTGGATATGAGAAGGGCGAGAGCCAGCCCTTCTGGATGGCCCTCTTGCACAATGTATATGGCGTGGAGCATGCCGAGAAATACATCTCCTTCGAGAACCAGGTGAAACTGTCGAACACCAGTTTCATCGACGGCTACATCGAGGAGACCCACGTGCTCATTGAGCAGAAGAGTCTCGACAAGGACCTGCGCAAGCCCATCAAGCAGAGCGACGGCTCGCTGCTCACCCCCTTCCAGCAGGCCAAGCGCTATGCCGAGGAGATGTCCTATTCGCGTCGTCCACGCTGGGTGGTGGTGTGTAACTTCCAGTCGTTCCTCGTCTACGACATGGAGCACCCCAATGCCGAGCCCGAGGAGATACTGCTCGAGAACCTCGCCACTGACTACTACCGCCTGCAATTCTTGGTCGACAGCCAGTCTGTTCACATCAAGAAGGAGATGGAGGTGTCCATCAAGGCGGGTAATCTCGTGGGTGAACTCTACGATGAGATCCTGAAGCAATACCTCGACCCCACGTCGCCCGACACGCTGCGCAGCCTCAATGTGTTGTGTGTTCGCCTCGTCTTCTGCCTCTATGCCGAGGATGCCGGCATCTTGGGACGCCACGGCATGTTTGGCGACTACCTCTCGCGCTTCACTCCCGACCGCATGCGCACGGCGCTCATCGACCTCTTCCGCGTGCTCAACACGCCTGTGGATAAGCGTGACCCCTATATGGACGACCTCCTTGCCGCCTTCCCCTATGTCAATGGCGGCCTCTTTGCCGACGACAGCATCGAGATACCTCGCCTCAATGAGCGTATCGCCGACCTGCTCATTCGCAAGGCCAGCGACGACTTCGACTGGAGCCTGATATCGCCCACCATCTTCGGAGCCGTCTTCGAGAGTACCCTCAATCCCGAGACGCGCCGCTCGGGAGGCATGCACTATACCAGCATCGAGAACATCCACAAGGTCATCGATCCCCTCTTCATGGACGAACTGCATGCCGAGTTCGATGCCATACTCTCCGAGAAGGTAGAGCGCATGCGTCAACGCCAGTTCACGGCCTTCCAAGACAAACTCGCCTCGCTCACCTTCCTCGACCCTGCCTGTGGTAGTGGCAACTTCCTCACCGAGACCTACCTCTCGCTGCGCCGCTTGGAGAACGACGTCATCAGCCAACTTCACGGAGGCCAAGCCATGCTGGGCGCCTTCGTCAACCCCATCAAGGTAGACATACACCAGTTCTACGGCATCGAGATCAACGACTTTGCCGTCACCGTAGCCACCACCGCTCTATGGATTGCCGAGGCGCAGATGATGGCCGAGACCGAGCGCATCGTGCAGATGAACCTCGACTACCTCCCCCTGAAGAACTACACTAACATCGTCGAGGGCAATGCCCTGCGCATCGACTGGAACGATGTGGTGCCTGCAGAGAAACTCAACTATATCATGGGTAACCCGCCGTTTGTGGGGTACTCTCTGCAGAGCAAGGAGCAGAAGGATGACATCCTCTCCATTTATGTGGACGAAAAGGGCAAGCCCTACAAGACGGCAGGTAAGATAGACTATGTGGCTGGATGGTATTGGAAAGCAGCATCTATGATGCAAGGCACTGCCATACGCACCGCTTTGGTATCGACCAACTCCATCACACAAGGAGAGCAAGTAGCCTCTATATGGGAGCCGCTCTACAAGCGTTTTGGCATACATATCGACTTTGCGCATCGCACCTTCCGATGGGATAGCGAGGCCTCTATCAAGGCTCATGTGCACTGTGTGATAGTGGGCTTCAGTTGCGCTAATAGTGAGAAACCCAAGATTCTCTTTGAAGGAGAGCGTGTAATTGCTGCACAAAACATCAATCCATATTTGATAGATGCTCCTATAGTTTTCATACATGCATTGACAAAGCCTATTAATGAGGTTCCACAGATGCTTAATGGAGGTAAACCAACTGAAGGAGGTTTCTTGATTCTTACAGAGGAGGAAAAAGATGAATTAATTAGTCTAAATCCGATAGCAGAAAAGTTTATCCGTCCATACATGATGGGAAAGGATTTTATCTTAAGAAAGACACGCTATTGCCTATGGATGGTAGGCGCTAACCCAGCAGATATTCGCAGGGCGCCATTGGTAGTTGAACGTATTAATCAAGTGCGCCAATATCGTTTGTCTAGTCCTAAAGCTGCTACCCAAAAGAAAGCAGATACCCCTATGTTATTCGATGAGGTTAGAGAATGTTTTTCTGATTATGTTGCTATACCCAAGGTGTCTTCTGAAAATCGTAGATATATACCAATGGAGTATTTGTCAAAAGATATTATTCCTGGAGATAAATTATTTATGCTTCCATCTGCGGATTTGTACTCTTTCGGCATCCTCACCTCCAATGTCCATATGGCATGGATGCGAGCTGTGTGTGGTAGGTTGAAGAGCGACTATAGTTACTCAAACACTATCGTCTACAACAACTTCCCCTGGCCCGAGGTGAGCGAGACGCAGAAGGCCAAGATAGAGCAGACGGCGCAAGCCATCCTCGATGCCCGCGCACTCTATCCCGACAGTTCCTTGGCCGACCTTTACGACGAGGTCACCATGCCGCCCGAGCTGCGCCGTGCCCACCAGCAGAACGACCATGCCGTGATGGAGGCCTACGGCTTCCCCGTGTCGCGCGACTTCACCGAGAGCGACTGCGTGGCACGTCTTTTCGAGATGTACAAGACATTGACACAATAAACTACAAACCTCTTCGCCCCGACAGATGGAAACAGTTATAAAGATATTGGCATATATAAGTCTGACAATACAATGCCTTGTGTATCTGATTAGCCCCTTATTACTCCTTTATGTTCTCTATAAGGGAGTGATAAATCCCTTCATCGCTTTGTTTCGTAAGAGTGGGCAGCAGGATAATATTACCACACGCAACCCATAAAGTCTTCAAGAAATAGGCGAAGGCGTATCTTGAAGGCTTAGTGGGTCGTTTCTCACCCTTAAAAACACACATAAAAGAGAAGCATTATGTTAGGAGCCATCATAGGAGATATCGTAGGATCACGATTTGAGTTTAATAATACCAGTGACTTTCACTTTCAGTTGTTCTCCCCGGCGTGTGAATTCATCGACGACCCGATAAAGGTGGCGGCATTGCAATATCTCCCCACGGATATCATGAACATTTACGCCCAATTTGTGGAGAAAATAGCCCGAAAAACGGCTAAAAACGGGCGAAAACAGCGAAAAAGTAGCGAAAAACAGCTACTTTTTTAGCAAAAAAACTGAATTTTTTCTCATCCTGTCCCGCGCTATGGGACACCATCTCCATAACTTCGCATTCGAAAAAAGAGAGGCCTCTCCCCCCGCCCTCCCCCAAAGGGAGGGGGCTGGAAAACATCACTGAACAAGTTTTTAGGCCCTTTACAAGGCTTGTAATGCCTGTTGATAGTGTTGGTACAAAAAGATATACTTTTCTTTGCACAAGAATCAACGGTGAGCAATCCCGTTAATCGTTAATCAAAAGTTCGTTAAACGCTTAAATTGTAAAGTTATGGAAACAAAGAAGGAAAACACAACGAAGACAAGAGTCTACAACATCATCATCCTGGATAAGTCGGGCTCTATGAGTTCAATCCGCAAGGAGGCCATCGACGGATGCAACGAGACCATCGGTAGCATACGCGCGGCGCAGAAGCGCCACCACGACACACAGGAGCACTACATATCACTGGCTGCCTTCTGCGGGTGTGGCATCGACATGATATACGACAAGACGCCCATCGACGAGGCACAAGAGCTGACATGGGATAAGTATAGCCCCTGCTGCATGACTCCGCTATTCGATGCCATAGGCAACACGGTGAAGCGCATGGAGACCTACACCCAATCGATAGCCGAGTTTGTTGACACCGCCGTGCTGGTGACCATCATCACCGACGGATATGAGAATGCTTCGCGAGAGTGGGACGCCAGTGGGGTGAAGAAACTCATCGAGGCGTGCAAACGCGAGGGATGGATGTTCTCATTCATCGGTGCCGGTGAGGAGGTGCTGAAGACGGCCGAGCACATCGCCATCACCAACACCATGCTATGGAAGCAGACCTCGGAGGGAACAAAGGATATATTTGACAATGAGAACAAGGCACGCGACCGCTTCTTTGATTCTATGTCCATGTCCTATTGTCGCGAAGCAGCACCCATGGAGCGAAAAAAGATAAAAATGATGCTTGCCAAGAAGTACTATGACAAGGAGGAAAAGTAACAAGCAATAACCACCAGCGAAGGGCATCAAGGCGCAGAGCACGTATTAGAGCGTGGCGCCTTGATGTTCCTTGGCTGGCAACACTATTGCAACTATAGAAACAATTCACTAACTTTGTTTGGTGATTCTGGTGCTAGGAAGAAACTAGGAGTTTCTAGGTGATCCTAGGTAGTCCTAGATGTCTAGGAAATCCTAGACAAGAAGAAGAAGAAACAACAAAACAAGAAATAAAAATCACCAAACAACACATTGCAATGGATTACGACACTAAAGGTCAAGTGCTGAAGAAGCCGACTATGTGGAAGGAGCTTTATTTCTATCGCAAGAGTGATGCGATATTCCAGCTCACGGTGGCGTTTTGCGAGCGTTTCTTACCCAAGCATGGCGACCGCACGGTGGATCAGATGGTGCAAGCCGCACGTTCAGGTAAGCAAAACATCATCGAGGGCTGCGAGGACGGGCAGACAAGCTCAGAAGTGGAGATACGACTCATCAACATAGCACGAGGTAGCCTGCAAGAGCTGTGTGCCGACTATCTCGACTATATCCACACGCACCATCTGGAGGTGTGGGCTACGGATAGTGAGCGACAGAAGCGCCTACGCGACTTCTGCCATGCACAAAACGACTACGAGGCCTATGCTCCCTTTGTGGCCAAGATGACCGACGAAGAATATGCCAACCTGATGCTCACTCTGTGCCATCAGACAGATAAGATGATGTGCTCATATTTACACAAGTTGGAGAAGCGTTTCGTCACCGAAGGAGGCATCAAGGAGCGTATGCATGCCGCACGAACTGGTTATCGCCAAGCGCAAGATGCCCACACAAAACAACTCGAAACCGAAAATGCAGCACTAAAGGCACGCATCGCTGAGTTGGAGCTGCGCTTGCGGGAGTTAGGTGATATGAAAGCATAATTATAGATTGTCTTAGGAAATCCTAAAAAGTCATAGAAATGCCTAGGACAACCCAAGAAAAACAAATACTAAACCCCGCCAAACAACCAAATTACCATGCAAACCCCAACCCTACGCCAAAAGATTGTGGTGCTCACTGGTGCAGGCATCAGTAAAGAGAGCGGACTCGATACGTTCAGAGACAAGGATGGTATGTGGCAGAAGCACGATGCCATGCGCCTGTCGAGTATCGAGGGCTTTGAAGAGGAGCCACAGGCGGTGCTCGACTTCTACAATGCCAGACGCAAGCAACTGCTCGAGGTGGAGCCCAACGAGGCGCACAGGCTGCTTGCCGAGCTGGAAAAGTGGCACGACGTGACCATCATCACACAAAACATCGACAACCTGCACGAGAGGGCGGGAAGCACACACGTAATCCATCTGCATGGCGAGCTCACCAAGGTGACCTCATCGCGCGAGCCCAACGACCCGCGTTGCATCAAGGAGTATCCGCTCGACATACCCATCCGCTTGGGCGACAAGGCCGATGACGGCTCGCAACTGCGTCCTTACATCGTGTGGTTTGGCGAATATGTGCCGGCTATGGAAGTGGCCGAAGAGCATGTGAGAGAGGCCGACATCTTTGCCGTCATTGGCACATCGCTCTCGGTATATCCCGCGGCAGGCCTCACCAGATATGCGCATGGCAGCGTGCCCAAATATGTCGTCGACCCCAACCTCACGGTCATCCCCACAGGCTTCACACACATCAAAGACACCGCTACACGGGGTGTCGCCCAACTGATAGAGGAAATCAAAAAACTATAGAAATAAACTTCCCTAAACAACAAAAAAGCAAGAGCCATAGCTCTTGCTTTTTGTTTAATCTATAATTGTGATGAATCACTTGCGGCGAATGCTCTTCAGATTATCACAGCCCTGGAACGCGTCGATAGCAATCAACTTGACATTCTTTGAAATGGTCGCTGCAACGAGCTTGCTACAACCTGCAAAGGTACAACTACCCACCGTAGGAACTCCATCACCAATAGTTATAGAAGTCAAATTGCTGCAATATTGGAATGACTTTTCACCGAGCGATACCACCTTCTTAGGAATGGTAACAGTAGAAAGACCACTGCAATATTGAAAAGCCTTCTCACCAATTTGAGTCACTCCCTCAGGAATATTGATAGAAGATAGTCGGCAACATCCATCGAATGCACTCACTCCAATCTCATTTACCTTCTTGGGAAGTACGATAGAGGTAAGACTTCCGCAGTTAGAGAAGGTATAATCCTTGATAGAGGTAATACCCTTGGGGATATTAACAACTGCAAGATTGCTACAACCAGCAAATGCACTTATACCAATTTCAGAAACACTTACGGGGATAGTTACCTTAGAGATACTTCTGCAATATTGGAATGCATTCTCACCAATCTCTTGCACACCATCAAGGATGGTAACACCGATAAGGCTGCTACAGCCATAGAAAGCATAATCCTCAATTTTTGTCACACTTGCGGGAATAGTGATTTCAGTCACAAACTTTCCATCCAGATACAAGTCCTTTGCATAAGAAAGCGGATTAGCACTGCTGTTGCTGAAATCAATACAACACCAAGCCTCAACATCGCCAATATGAACAGAATTAAGACTGTTACACTCAGAAAAAGCATTTTCACCTATGCGCTGAACACTTTCGGGAATGGTAACAGAAGAGAGTTTTACGCAACCACGGAAAGCATTGTCACCTATCTCTGACACATTATGACCAACTTCGGCAAAAACCAAGTTCTTGTTATGAGAGAACGGAGAATCACCCCATTTCAAACTTTCCTCATAAGTCAGATTACGGCCTAAATAAACTCTCTCTATCGGACACTCGCTGAACAAGCCCTCACCAGCACCATTGTATCCCAAAACCAAAGGTCTAAGACCATCTTCAATAATAAGCTCGGTCAAGAATGCACAATTCTCAAACACATTATCGTCGATTTTGTCGACCTTTTCACTAATGGTTGCCTTAGTAAACTTACTGCCAGCAAAAGCCCCACTCAGCAAATCACATTCAACCAACAATTCACCTCCACATCCGGCAAATGCCAACTTACCTATCGAAGTTACATTCTCGGGAATGACGATACTTGCGAGACTACTGCAATCAGAGAATGCATGCCAACCAATCTCAGTGATACTCTTAGGAATAACCACACTGGTCAAGTTACTGCAATCGTCAAAAGCATGCCAGCCAATCTTTGTAACAAAATCTCCAAAGACTACCTCTGAGAGCTTTCTGTTGTCAAAGAACGGAGAATAACCATACTTAGCCTCTGCCTTATAACTCAAATCACGACCGATAAACACCTTCTCCAACGGACATTCAAAGAAAAGGCCTTTACTGCCACTGCTATAACCCAAAGACAAGGGCTCATCACCCTCCTCGATTATCAATTCGCGCAACTCGGTACAATTGTCAAAAGCATCATCTCCAATCTTAGACACCTTTGCACCTACTACAACCTTAGAAAATTTACTGCTACCAAAGACACCATTGAGCACGTCGCATTTAACGATCAACTCACCGGTACAACCTGCAAAAGCATAGCCTCCGATAGAAGTTACAGACTCAGAAATGGTGAGGCTTGTCAAGCTACGACAATTGTAGAAAGCACGTTCACCAATCTCCTTGAGGCTTTCGGGCAACTTGATAGACACCAAGTCTGTACAATTGTAGAAGGTATAATCGCCAATTCGGGTCACACCCTCGGGAATAACGACAGAGGTAACCAACTTGCCCTTCTGATACAGGTTCTTGGCATAGGCAAGGGGATTAGCCGAGTAATCGCAGAACTTTATGCCACACCAAGCCTCAATGCTACTTACATGAACAGCGGTAAGCCCATTACAATCAGAGAACGCATCTCTACCAATAACCTGCAATCCCTCAGGAATTGCCACAGAGGTAAGGCTGCTACAACGATAGAAAGCACGTTCCTTTATCTCTCTTACATTATCAGGTATAACCAGCTCCGTCACCAACTTACCGTCCAAATACAGACGTGCACCGTAACAAAGCGGATTGGCATTGTTATTGCTGAAAGAAATTCCACACCAAGCACCAATATCGCTCACATGAACGGAGGTAATGCTATTACAATCCGCGAATGCACTATCAGCAACCTCTTTCAAACTCACCGGAATGGTAACACTTGTAAGATTGTTACACTTAGAGAATGCAAACTCACCGACAGTCTTAACACCCATGGGAAGAACGATATTCGTCAAGCTGCTACATCCCTTGAAGACGCTCTTGCTTAACTTAGCCAACCCTTCGGGTATATCAACGGTTGTAAGCTTGCTACAATCGCGGAATGCGCCGACACCAATACGGTTCACACTGTTGGGTATAACAACAGAGGTCAATTCGCTACATCCAGCAAACGCCTCGCCTTTAATCTCGCTTACACGATAGGTGTTTCCTTTATAAGACACAGAAGAGGGAATAACCACGCGCCCTCCATATGCGCCAACCTGCTGTTTTGCATTTCCCCTACGAGTTACCGCAACAGTCAGGCCCTCCCAATCGCTATCGTTAAATTCATAATAAATACCCTCTTTACTAAAATCATACGCACTTGCCACGAAGTTGCACAAGAGCAATATTACTACGCAAAACCAGTATCTGGCGTTTTTCATAACCTATAACTTAAGTCCTATTTTGTACCTTATTAATTTTAATTCGCAAAGATAATGATAAGTTTTCTTATATACAAAGGGTTTCTTTATAAATATTAGGCCTCCACAATCATGGAGGCCACTAAAATTCACTTTTTTTTCAATGTACGAAATCATAATAGTACCAATACGTCTTCCCGTACTCGCGTTTGCACAGATTTTGCATCACTATCGGGTTATCAGCATAAGCTTCACGCAAGGCGAGATATTCCCGATAGCGTTGCGCCACATCATCATCAGGAACGAACGATATGGGAGAGAACGGATGCTGCTCATTATACACCAGCCAAGCCTCTTGTGTGTACCTCGGGACATGAGTTGTTGTAGAAGCCTTATTCGACGTCAAAGTAACAAATGACACAAGATTCTTGTCGAGTAACAAGGCCGCTTCATACAGTTCCCGATAGAATTCAGAGCCCTCTTTCTGCATCATACGCTTATAGAACGACGCAGCCTTCTCTCCTCCATAGGGACGGCTTCCCAATATGCCATAAAATTCTTTAGCCCCGTATTGAGGTGTCTGCATGTTATATAGATTCATCAACAATCCATCAGAGCCATAGGGCTGGGGATAGGCGAAAAGGTAATCCCCCAATTGTCCACTCTTAGCCATAGCAAGATTACGAAGAGAGGTCAGACCAGCATTGCAATCCTCTGCCTTTATCCCTACATTCAGAACTTTATCGTACTCCCCATTATGCATATATTTCCATGCGGCTAACTCGATCGTGTCCGTTGATTTGTTATTACCAAAACACCCAACGAAGATAAAAAGAATTGACATTACTCCCAGATTTGGAGTCAATTGGCCGAGAAACTTCACATCACGCAGTTGAAGGCTATTCCGATCTATCCATACAATAAAAATATACACAATGAATGCGAACAGTAGAGACAACAACCACTGCACCCATGAATATGAGAAAGTATTATCAACCTTTGTTATTAAAGCAAGCACGACACAAGAAGGGAGGTACGACAATGCCTCAAAGCCTCCATGTAATTTTCCCGCTCTATTCAGCAGGCCTTGCAACACCATCAGCAATAATGTGATGAGCGTGGCTGTAATCAATGTATTATTATTTGTCTGCCCTTGTGCAAGATGATCCTGTACTATTGCAAGCTGTTCTCCCTGAAACATATATATATACAGAAAGGAGAATACAGCAAAGAACAGAGCACAAACTATACGTATAGGGGTATCGAATCTGAGTTTTCTTTTCATTCAAACAATTACAACTAATCATCCTGAGCACCGACACATCATAGAAGCGCCGGTGGCTCAGAATGGCAATAGGATATTACCTCATTTTAATCCAACTTCTTCAGCACGATTGCCGAGCGAGCAGGAATATAGAGTTTCAGCCACTCCTTCTTGTAGCGCTTGTGCAAGGGCTCGAAGTGAGTGAAGTGTGTGAGGCTGGGGTCAGTGAGGCCATTACCGCCGAACACGGGGCTGTCGGTATTGAGCACCTCCTGATATGAGCCACGCGGTACGAGCAAACCGTAGTCACTGTACGAATTGGTGGGGCTGAAATTGAACACAAACAACAAATCGTCGCGACGATAAGCAAGGATCTGGTCACCATCGTGACAGTTGATCTCCACCACCTTGCTCTTCTCATACTTGGCCACACCTCCGATGAGCTTCATCATCGCCTGGTCAAACTTACCGAGGTACTCGTAGCACAACTTGTCGTTGTCTACCAAGCTCCATTGACGGCGGGCATACTTGTAGCTCCAACCATTACCCTCGCGGGGGAAGTCAATCCACTCGGGATGACCGAACTCATTACCCATGAAGTTGAGGTAACCGCCATTGATGGTCGATGCGGTGAGCAAGCGTATCATCTTGTGCAAGGCAATACCACGGTGCGCCATATAGTTCTCATCACCCTTCTGGAAGTGCCAGTACATATCGGAGTCTACGAGGCGGAAGATAATGGTCTTGTCGCCCACGAGTGCCTGGTCGTGACTCTCGGCATACGAGATGGTCTTCTCGTCCTGTCGACGGTTGGTTACCTCCCAGAACATACTGGTGGGCTTCCAGCTCTCGTCGGCCTGCTCCTTGATGAGCTTGATCCAGTAGTCGGGCACGTTCATCGCCATGCGGTAGTCGAAGCCGTAGCCACCATGCTTGATGGGAGCTGCCAAACCGGGCATACCCGATACCTCCTCGGCGATGGTAATCGCGTTCTTGTTCACCTCATGAATGAGGTCATTGGCCAAGGTAAGGTAACACACAGCATCACCATCCTGGTTCATGTTATAGTAATCTCCATAGCCACAGAAAGCTTCACCCAAGCCATGGCTGCGATAGAGCATCGAGGTCACACCATCGAAGCGGAATCCGTCGAACCTGTACTCCTCCATCCAGAAACGGCAGTTCGAGAGTAGGAATGCTACTACCTCGTTCTTCGAGTAGTCGAAGCAGAGTGAGTCCCAAGCGGGATGCTCGCGGCGGTCACCGGGGTAGAAGTATTGATCGGGATCGCCGGCAAAGTTACCCAAGCCCTCGAGTTCGTTCTTCACGGCATGCGATTGCACCATATCCATGATCACGGCAATGCCATTGGCATGAGCCTCATCGATGAGTTGCTTGAGCTCCTCGGGAGTGCCCTGACGCGATGATGCGGCAAAGAAGTTTGACACGTGATAGCCGAATGAGCCATAGTAGGGATGCTCCTGGATGGCCATGATCTGTATGCAGTTGTAACCACCGGCAATGACACGTGGCAGCACCTTTTCGCGGAACTCGTTATAGGTCGATACACCCTCGGCTTCGCCCGACATACCTACGTGACATTCGTAGATGAGCAAGGGCGAGGTGTTGGGCTTGAACTTCTTCACCTTGAACTCATAGGGTGCGGGTTCCCACACCTGAGCGCTGAAGAGATAGGTCTTCTCGTCTTGTACCACACGGCGCACATAGGCGGGGATGCGCTCGCCTGAGCCACCTTCCCAGTACACCTTCAGCTTATAGTAGTCCTCGTGCTTGATGGCCTCGACAGGAAGGTTCACCTCCCAATCACCATGTCCATTAAGACGGGTGAGTTTGTACTCCTCCTTCTCCTGCCACTCGGTGAAGTCACCGATGAGGTAAATAGCCGTAGCGTTGGGAGCCCACTCGCGGAAGGTCCAACCCTTCTTGGTCTTGTGCAGACCATAGTATTCATATCCTTTGGCAACATCCTTGAGCTTCTTTGCTCCGTTGTCAGTGAGTTCGTTCTTGCGACGTACGTAGTAGTCGTAGCGGCCTTGAATCGCAGCCTCGTACGGTTCCAGCCAAGGGTCATTTTGAATGAGTTTTAACATGATAGTTAGGGCCTCCCCCCTGATGCTACTCAGCGAACTTTGGAGAACTAAAGTTCTCGTTGTCGCAACCGACGCTTCCATATCGCATCGGCCCAAAGAGAGGTGATTCAGTCATCGCGGAGAAAGGACTTTATTTAGTTAATATTCGCTTTATTCTGTAACAATAAGCCCCTCCTCGGGAGGGGTTGGGGAGGCCTCCCTTACTTTTTCACTTTAATGATAATCTTCTTCAATCCCGTAGGGGTAATGCCGGGCGCGTGGCCATCGCCAGGGAAGAAGAGGGTAAACATACCGGGCTTTACGGTGATATAGTCAGTAGCCAGGCCATCATAGAGCGTCATATCTACCGCCGCATCATACTCCGCCTCGGGAAGGTCGTTGCGTTGGGTATAGCCCATAACCTCCCCATTGGTGATGGGAACATGAACATCGATATATTCATCATGTGTCTCCAGCTTAGCCTCCTCCTGGGTTTTAGGTCCCCATTGGCAAACATTCACAAAGAGCTCATCCTCGATGAGTACAATCTTCCCTGGCTCCAAGGTGGTGAGGTCAGTCTGCTCGATAAAGTCAAAAGCCTTTCCGAACAAGGGATGCAACGACTCATAGTCGCGCAAGTTCTTCAGATTATCTATTACCATGGTTTTAGTTTTTTTAGTTTCTCTGAGTTAATAAGTTTGAGTACATACTCTAATCATCACGCAAATATAAGTGTTATTTTCTTTTCCGCCAAGCAGACTGCTCAGAAATACTCGAATCGACCGGTTTTTCGAACGTTTTACTTGCGGGGTTGGGAATCTTGTACTACCTTTAGGGCATGAGACTCTATCTTTTGATATTATGTATGCTATGTGCACAACCCGAAGATGTGGTTGAAGTGGCGAAATCATACCTTGAAGTACCCTATGTGGCAGGCACTTTAGAGAAGGGTGATAAGGAGCAACTCACCATCCGTGAGGACGGGTTGGATTGTACCACTTTTGTGGAGCTAACTATCGCCCGTTGGTTAGCCATGAAAAGCAGTGACCTCACGTTCGAGAAGCAGGTTCAACAATTGCGTTATAGAAAAGGAGTTGTGGACGGGTATCTCTCACGCCTACATTACTTTACCGATTGGGTGGCCGAGAATACGCATCGCGGTATATGGCACGAACTGACACCCGAGGAGGGGAATACCATTTGGAACACCGACACGCTGAATCTTTCGTTCATGAGCGAGCATCCACAAAACTATTCTTACTTAAAATCAAATGCTTGGGCTGTGGACTCCATGCGTGCCATAGAGCAGAAGTACACCCACTACCCTATCCACTACATCAGTAAAGAGCACTTGAACCTCACCCCCCAAGAACTCCCCATCAGAAATGGAGACATCTTGGCACTGGTTACGACCATTGACGGACTCGACGTCACCCATCTGGGCTTTGCCGTATGGAAGGACATGACATTGCATCTGATGCACGCATCAATGACACATGGCAAGGTGGTTATCGACAAACGCTCGCTTTACGAATATTTGAAGACAAGGAAAAATTGTCCAGGAGTGCGAGTAGTACGATTGGCAGACGAAAAAAATTGCGACTGACACATACATTTTCGCAAGATTCTTCGTTACCATATAGTATATATGAAAAAGACACTACTACTCTTCATACTATTCATTTCCACGTTGAGTGTGCTCCAAGCCCAAGAGAGTACACCCACGGGAGGTGCTACCCTCAAGGGGCGCATCACCGATGAAACAGGAAGTCCCGTAGAGATTGCCAATATTTGGGTGGCGCGACAGATGAAGGGTACGACCTCAAACCTAAAAGGAGAGTACTCTATTACGGTAGCCTCGGCCGATACGGTGGAAATCACCTTCTCCATGATTGGATATCAAACTCGCCGTCGCATTTTGCATAAACCGACAGGAGTAATCACACTGGACATCATGTTACCCCACACCAACACAGCACTACAAGGAGTAACCATTCGCGAGACACGCCGACAAACAGGTACCATGCAACACCTGTCACACAAGAAGGCACGCCTAATGCCCGATGCCTCGGGAGGCTCGGTGGAGTCGTTCATCGCCACACAAGCGGGTGTGAGCAACACCAACGAACTATCTTCCACCTATAACGTGCGTGGCGGAAACTATGACGAGAACTCGGTGTATGTCAATGGCATAGAGGTGTATCGCCCGCTCCTCATCCGTGCCGGACAACAGGAGGGACTCTCATTCATCAATCCCGATATGGTGGAGAACATCGGTTTCTCATCGGGCGGATTCGAGGCAGGCTATGGCGACAAGATGAGCAGCGTGCTCGACATCACCTACCGCCGCCCCACGGAGTTTGAGAGCACGCTATCGGCAAGTCTGCTCGGTGCCAATGCCTACGTTGGCGTTGGCAAGGAGGACAGGTGGAGCATGACGCATAGCCTACGCTACAAGACAAGCCAATACCTCCTCGGCACACTTGACACGCAAGGTGAGTATGACCCTTTGTTTGTGGATTATCAGACCTATCTCACCTATAAACTCTCATCACGATGGGAGGCGGGATTCATTGGCAACGTATCGCAAAACAAATACCGCTTCATCCCCGCCGACCGCAACACCTCGTTCGGTACGCTGGAGGATGTGAAGGAGTTTAAGGTATACTTTGGCGGAAAGGAGGAGGATATGTTCCGCACCTGGTTTGGGGCGCTCAACCTCACCCACACGCCCAGTACAAACCATGCCCTGACACTCAACCTGTCGGCCTATCGTACCGATGAAGAGGAGACTTTCGACATCATCAGCCAATACTGGCTTAACGATGTGGACGACGACAAGACCATGGGCGTGGGCACCTATATGGAGCATGCCCGCAACTACCTCACCGCCTCGGTGATGTCGGTAGGCCTGAACGGAAAGCACAACCTCGGCAGGCACGAACTGCAATGGGGCACGGAGTATAAGTTGGAGCACATTTCCGACAACATCAACGAATGGGAGATGCGCGACTCGGCGGGCTATTCGTTGCCCCACACGGGAGAGCGCGTCGAACTCATCTACAACTTGCGTTCGCAGAACGAGATACGCAACCATCGCCTCTCGGCTTTCGCACAAGACACATGGCGCAAGCATACCGACCTGGGAGTATTCATCGTCAATGGCGGTGTGCGCTTCTCATACTGGAGTTGGAACGGCGAGCCCCTACTCTCGCCTCGCCTATCGGTAGGCTTCATCCCCGAGGCCAACGAGCAGTTCACCTTCCGTCTGGCTACGGGAGTATACTACCAAAGTCCCTTCTACAAGGAGTTTCGCGACACCATACAGGCTGGTGGCTCATCATACGTAAAACTGAACAGGGACATCAAGTCGCAACGCTCCATACAGGTGGTGGGCGCCATGGACTATCAGTTCCGCGTGTGGGACCGCCCCTTCAAGTTCACCTCTGAGGTTTACTACAAGGCACTCTCGAACCTCATCCCCTACAATGTAAACAATGTGCGCCTCACCTACTATGGCGTGAACTGTGCCTCGGGCTATGCGGCCGGACTCGACATGAAACTTTTTGGAGAGTTTATCCCCGGCACCGACTCATGGTTCACAGCCTCCATTATGCGCACCGAGGAGAAAATTGATGGTAAATGGTATCCGCGTCCCACGGACCAACGCTTCAACCTCTCGTTCTGCCTCACCGACTACTTCCCCGGCTCGGACCGATGGCAGATGAACCTGCGTGCCGTGTATGCCAACGGACTGCCTTTCGGGCCTCCCCACTCGGGAGACGACAGGCTCATCTTCCGTGCTCCGGCCTATCGCCGTGTCGACATAGGTATGAGCTACCGCCTCGTGAACAATGAGGAGCGCGACATCCAATATGGCTGGCAACGCCACTTCCGCAACGTATGGCTCGGGCTCGATGCCTTCAACCTCCTGGGCATCAACAACGTCAACTCCTACTACTGGATTACCGACACGGAGAACCACCGCTACGCCGTGCCCAACTACCTCACAGGTCTACGACTCAATGCGCGCCTGCTCATTGAGTTTTAAGCGTACACATCTCATCTATAGCTCGGATATCAGAAAAATGTATTACTTTTGCACTCTATAATATTGGATTAGCATGAACGAACAATACAGAGATGAAATCAAACGAGCTTGCGACGTGCTCTACCACGGAGGTGTTATCCTATACCCTACCGATACCGTATGGGGCATCGGATGCGACGCCACGAATGAGGAGGCGGTACGTCGTGTGTACGAAATCAAGAAGCGTATAGATAGCAAAGCGATGTTAGTACTCGTAGACAGTGATGTGAAGGTCGACTTTTACGTACGCGAGGTATCTCCCGTGGCATGGGACCTCATTGAGCTCTCTACCAAGCCGCTCACCATCATCTATGATGGAGCACGCAATTTGGCCCCTAACCTCATTGGCGAAGATGGCAGTGTAGGTATCCGTGTCACCCGTGAGGAGTTCAGCAAACAATTATGCTTCCGTTTCCGCAAAGCCATCGTCTCAACATCTGCTAACATCAGCGGCGAGCCCTCACCCCGCTGCTTTGCCGAGATTAGTGACGAAATCAAACAATCGGTTGACTATATCGTCGGCATACGCCAAGACGAACCTGCAAATGCCGCTCCATCAAGCATCATCAAATTGGGTACACATGGTGAAGTGAAGGTGATACGGGAATGAAAAAGGAAAAGTAAAGAGCGAAAAGAGGAATAATGGACAAAAAGTTATAACTTTGTCGCCTACATTATATAATGGTTTAAGATTATGATGAAGAAATTCATATACGCCCTATGGGGTATGTTAGCGCTGGGACTCATCGCCGTATTCTTAGTATTCTTCTCCATCAACAAAGGATGGATTGGTTTTGTTCCTCCTGTAGAGGAGTTGGAAAACCCCAACTACAAGTTTGCCACACAAATCATCTCCTCCGATGGTAAAATGTTGAGCACCTATTCTTACAGCCGTGAAAATCGTGTATGGACCGACTACGACGACCTCTCTTCAGCACTCATCAATGCACTGATAAGCACCGAAGATGTACGTTTCACCGAGCATTCGGGTATCGACTTCAGAGCACTCATGCGTGCCATTGTAAAGACCGGTATCTTGCGTCAAAGCAGTTCGGGCGGTGGAAGTACCCTCACCCAACAGTTAGCCAAGCAGCTCTACACTGAGGTAGCAGGCAACAAGATAGAGCGTTTGTTCCAGAAGCCTATCGAATGGGTTATTGCAGTCAAGTTAGAGAAGTATTATACCAAGGAAGAGATTCTGACGATGTATCTCAACAAGTACGACTTCGGTAACAATGCCATCGGTATCAAGACAGCGTCCAACACCTACTTCTCCAAGGAGCCTAACGAACTGTTAGTTGAAGAAGCCGCCACATTGGTGGGTATGTGCAAGAACTCATCGCTTTATAACCCCATACGCCGCAACGAGCTCACTCGTGAGCGCCGCAACGTAGTGTTGTCGCAGATGGAGAAGAACAAGTGCCTGACATGTGCTGAGCGCGACTCACTGCAAGAGATTCCGCTGACACTCAAGTATCGCCGTGTAGACCACAAGCTGGGCCCTGCCCCCTACTTCCGTGAATACTTACGTGGTGTAATGACAGCCAAGGAACCCGTCCGCAAGAACTACCGCGGATGGCAGATGCAGAAGTTCTACGAAGACTCGCTCGACTGGGCCAACAACCCTCTTTATGGTTGGTGCAACAAGAATAAGAAAAAAGACGGTAGCAACTATAACCTCTACACCGATGGATTGAAGATACATGTCACTATCGACTCCCGCATGCAGAAGTATGCCGAGGAGGCTGTAGACGAACATATCAAGGAATACTTACAACCCCGCTTCTTCAAGAGCAAGAAGGGACACCGCAACGCACCCTACGACAATCTGAAGCCCGATGAGATAGAGACCCTGCTCGTGCGTGCCATGAAACAGACCGATCGCTACCGTGGCATGAAGAAAGATGGCTATTCCGACGAAGAGATACGCAAGGCATTCGACGTGAAACGCGAGATGACCGTATTCACTTATAACGGAAACCGCGACACAACGCTCTCACCCATGGACTCGATACGCTACTATAAGCACTTCCTCCGCACAGGTTTCATGTCTATGGACCCCGTCACAGGACATATAAAAGCATACGTAGGAGGTCCCGACTATACCCATTTCCAATACGACATGGCTATGGTAGGACGTCGCCAGGTAGGTTCAACCATCAAGCCCTATCTCTACACCTTGGCCATGGAAAATGGTTTCTCTCCCTGCGACCAGACTCGCAACGTGGAGCAGACCATTCTCACCGAAGACGGACAAGTGTGGGCACCGCGCAACACTGGCCGACAGGAGGACTACGGACGCATAGTAACCCTCCGTTGGGGACTCTCACAATCGAACAACTGGATATCCGCTTACCTCATGAGCAAACTTAATCCTTACGCTTTCAAGCGCCTCATCCACCAGTTCGGCATACGCAACCAAGACGTGCAGCCCGTGCCCTCTCTCTGCCTCGGCCCGTGCGACATCTCTGTGGGTGAGATGGTGGGAGCCTACACCGCATTCCCTAACAATGGCATACGCACCGAGCCCCTCTTCGTAACCCGTATCGAGGACAACGAGGGCAACATTGTGGCTACCTTTACCCCCAAGACCCACGAGGTAATCAGCAAGGAGAGTTCATATAAGATGATCGACATGATGAAGGCGGTCATCGATGAAGGTACAGGTCGTCGTCTGCGCTTCAAATATAGATTCACAGCCGAGATAGCAGGTAAGACAGGAACCACCAACAATAACTCCGACGGATGGTTCATGGGCTATACCCCCTCACTCGTCAGTGGCTGCTGGGTAGGTGGTGACGACCGCGATATCCACTTCACCAGCATGAGCGATGGCCAGGGAGCTTCTATGGCACTCCCCATCTGGGCACTCTATATGCAGAAGGTATATGCCGATGAGACATTGGGCTACTCACAGGAAGAGAAGTTCAACATCCCCGAAGACTTCGACCCCTGCGCTCAGCAGACCCTCATAAGCAATCCCGTCGAGGAGTTACAATTGGACGAATCATTTGATTTCTGATTCCTATGCTCGACCGCACCACCCCACCCCTCATACAGCCAGTATCACTTGCCTTCCGCAAGCCGACCAAGCATATCCTACGCAATGGTATACCAGTGCATATCATAGAAGCATCAGGGTTGGGTGCCGTGCGCATCGACTTCGTCTTCTCTGCCGGACAATATCACCAGGTACGTAGCTTGCAGGCCGCCTTCGCCTGCCGCATGCTACGCGAAGGGTGCCGCGGGTACACCGCGGCCGAGTTTGCCGAACGCCTCGACTACTATGGAGCATGGCTCGAACTGAACACAGCGATGAACCGCACCTTCGTCACGCTGTACACCCTTAAAAAGCATTTCTCCGCCACTATGGAGTTAGTGCAACGTATGCTCACCGAGCCTACCTATAGCGAAGAGCCGTTTAGAACGGTATGCAATAACAACAAGAGCTGTCTCCTTATCAACCTACAGAAGGGCAATATCATTGCTATGCGTACCCTGCGCCATAGCATCTACGGCGATGTTCACCCTTGCGGCACACAGACACAACCTGAAGATTACGACACACTGCAAGTGGCAGATATCGTAGATTTCTACCAACGATATTATGGCTCACGCACCTGCCAGATATACCTATCAGGCGAGGTGGACGACACCTTGCTATCGTGCGTTGAACCATTGTTTGGTAACGAAGAATGGGGAGTACAAGGAATGGAGCATGGAAAGATTGTTGAGGAGATCCACTATCCGGATATCAATAACCTTCATTCCTCATCTCACAACATTCAACTCAAAGGAGCTGTACAAGATAGCATCAGTATGGGTTGCTTACTGATGGATGTAAACTCCCCCGACTACCTTTCCATGCGCGTACTCACTGCCGTACTCGGTGGATATTTTGGAAGTCGCCTGATGAAGAACATACGCGAAGAAAAGGGATATACCTACCATATTGGTTCCGACCTCGTGACCAATACCCCACAAGCCATGTTCTTGATACATTGCGAGGCACAAACTGGCAAGTCCGAAGAGATTATCGGTGAGATACACCGCGAGATACATAGACTGCAAACTGAGCTCATACCCGATGACGAACTGCGCATGGTGCGCAACTACATGATTGGTGAGACATGCCGTAACTACGAGAGCACCTTTGCACTGGCCGATGCCTATATCTTCTTAGACCACCTCGGCCTACCCCTTACCCATTTGGAAAATACCGTCAACACCATACATACCACTGATGCATCCCGCCTGCAACAACTGGCCCAGCAATACCTCCACCCCGAAAAACTGCATCGTGTAGTAGTGCATTCCTAAATGTCTGGATTATTCATAGAGGAATAAAACCATACCATCAACCCCGACAAGACAGATTTTTCTAACGTACAAAGGCTTTTTTCGGTGGCTATAGTTCCCTGATTTAGGTTATCTGTTTGCATTCGAAAAAACTGCGCAAAAGGTAGCAACGTTTGCAAAATTATTGCTACCTTTATCCATTCAAAGAAATCTCCTACAATGAATAACCATTACCTACACATATATAAAGCATCGGCAGGTTCGGGAAAGACCTTTACATTGGCAGTCAACTTCATCCGTCTGCTCATCGAGCAGCCCGAGAACTATCGCCACATCTTGGCCGTGACCTTCACCAACAAGGCTACTGCTGAGATGAAGCAACGCATCCTGAGCCAGCTCTATGGCATTGCCCACAGCCTGGACGACTCGAACGCCTACTATGAGAAGGTGCACGAGGCCACCGGCTTGGACGAAGGCACCATACGCCAACGGGCCTCGCAGGCATTGTCGATGTTGATACATGACTACAGCCATTTTCGCGTCGAGACTATCGACAGTTTCTTCCAATCGGTGCTGCGTGGTTTGGCACGTGAGCTCAACCTCGGCACGGGCATGAGCATCGAGCTCGACACGAAGCGCGTAATCAGTGAAGGAGTAGACCTTCTGCTACGTGAGCTATCGGCAGGGGACCCTACCCTGCAATGGATAGTCAGCTACATAGGTAATGAGATTGATGAAGGCAAGCATTGGAACATCACCGACAGCCTGAAGAACTTTGCCCGCAACATACACAACGAGACCTACCAGCAACGTGCCGACCAGTTGCGCACCCAGTTGCAGGATGCCGACATCATCAGCACACTGCGCAAGCGACTCTCCCAAGAGCGTGCCCAAGCACAGAAAGCCATCGATGAGCAGGTGACCTCGTTCTTCAGCATACTCACCACCCATGCGCTCACCGTTGAGGACATAAGCTTCGGCGCTAGCGGAGTATGTGGATACTACGTCAAGCTGCGCAACGGGAACTACAATCCTCCGTTTGCCGGACGCACCCTCGATGCCAGTCAGAGAGCCGAGGCATGGGCCACCTCAAAGTCGCCCCGCAAGAAGGAGATTATCGCCTTGGCCTCTTCTACGCTGATGCCGCACCTCAATGCTACGGAGCAATTACGTGCCAGCAAGGTCAGCACCATCAACACCTGCGACTTAGTGTTGCGCCACCTCTACCAGTTGCAACTCATCAATGTCATCCACGACCGCATATTGCAGCTCAACCGTGACGAGAACCGCTTCCTCCTTGCCGACACCTGCCGCATGCTCAGTCAGATGCAGACGGGCGACAGCTCATTCGTATTCGAAAAACTGGGCTACTACATCCGCCATATCATGATTGACGAGTTCCAGGACACCTCACGCATGCAGTGGGACAACTTTCTACACATCCTACGCGAGGGACTCTCGGGAGGCAACGAGAGCATGCTCGTGGGCGATGTGAAGCAGGCCATCTACCGCTGGCGAGGCAGCGACTGGCGCATACTCAATGGCGAGGTGCACCGCGAGCTCAGCCTCTACACTCCGAAAAAAGCTCACAAACTATCTATGAACCGGCGCAGCATGCGCGAGATTGTGGAGTTCAACAATCATCTCTTTGCCGAGTGCAACACGTTGCTTGCCGACCTCCTTGGCCCCACGTATGCCACACCACTCATCCATGCCTACAGCGATGTGGAGCAGGAGCACAAGGAGGAGCACGAGGGCTATGTGCGCATAGTAGACGTTGCCCACGAAAAGGGCGAGAAGGCCGACGAGGTGATGTGTCGCCAAGTGCTCAGCACCATTGAGGAACTGTTGGCATCGGGCATCAGCGAGAACCATATCGCCCTGCTGCTGCGCACCAACACGCAGATACAGCAAATCGTCAACTACATGGCTGTTCATGCCCCATCGATACATATATTCTCGGCCGAGGCCTACAGGCTCGATGCCTCAACCGCCGTAAACATGCTCGTCGATGCCCTGCGCTGGATTGCCGACCCCGAACAGAGCATTGCCTTGCTACAGGTAGCCATCAACTATCACCATGCCGTACTTGCCGACAATATGGCAACGACAGACATCATAGCCCAGCGCACCACGGGATACGGCCTCCCCGAAGCACTCACAGCGCGGCATGCTACCCTGCAACAGACACCTCTATACGAACTTGCCGAAGAACTATATCGCACCCTGCAACTGCACCGCATAGCCGACGAGTCGGGCTACCTGCTTGCCTTCTTCGACTACCTGTCACAGTTCTGCACCACCAAGTCGGGCTGCATCAAAGAGTTTATCCGCTACTGGAACGATGATTTGAGACATAAGTCCATCCCTTCAGGAGGAGCCGACGGCATAGAGGCTATGACCATCCATAAGTCAAAGGGATTGGAGTTCCACACCGTCATCATCCCCTTCTGTGAATGGGAACTCAACAAACATTCGAGTATCCTATGGATAGCTCCCGAGAACTCGCCCCACACTCCTCTTGCCACCAACCCTATCGTCTACAGTGAGGCCATGAAGAACTCTGCTTTCTCGACCGAATACTATGAGGAGTACCTTCAGCAGATTGTCGATAGCTACAACCTGCTCTATGTGGCGCTCACACGCCCCAAGGCCAACCTCTTCATTCTCAAGAGCACCACAAAGAGCACCATTGCCAAAGACAAGGTCATGAACAACGTGGCCCAGCTCATCACCAGTGCCTTGGGCACCAATCCTGAGGGCGTGCTCGAATATGGCACACTGACCATCCCTTCACTGCAAGAATGCTGTTCAGAGAAGAGCGAAAAGGAGAGCAACCCTCTCGAAGAACGCCCTCAGCCGATGCGTGTGGAGATGTGCTCCGAGGAGCTGAATGTACACTTCCGCCAATCAAACCAGTCGAAGCGATTCATTGCCCAAGCACAGGACGAGATTGCAGAACGCCCTCAGCGCTCCAATGCCTCATATCTCGACCGCGGTCTGCTGCTGCATGAGCTCTTCGCCCTGATACACACAGCCGAGGACCTTTCTGCAGCCATAGAACAGATGTTGCGTGATGGCCTCATCGACTCTACCGACAAGCAAGAGATAGAGCGCCTCGCAAACCGCGCCCTCGAACATCCCCAAGCTGCCGACTGGTTCTCGGGACGATACACACTGTTCAACGAATGCACCATACTCTACCGAGATGAGCAAGGCATCGTGCACCGTATGCGTCCCGACCGCGTGATGACCGACGGAGAGCGATTCATCGTTGTCGATTTCAAGTTTGCCCGCGAACGAGACAAACACCACGAACAGGTCAGAGACTATATAAAGGAACTCCGCCACATGGGGCACACCAACGTGGAGGGATATCTATGGTATGTCTATGAAAACAGGATACAGCCAGTGAACGATGAGAAGTGAACACTGTGAAACCTATAAGTAACATTAATCGAGATTCGTTAATAACATTCAATAACACCCAACTCTAAACACTGAACAAAAATATGAATTGGACTAAACACACGCTACTTATGGCAACAACCATTGCAGCAGGAGCTTTGTGCTCGTGCACAGAGAGCGCAGACAAGAAGGCCGATGCACCCATCGGTAAGCATGAAATCAAAATTGAGGGTGACCGCATGACTCCAGAAGCCTTGTGGGCAATGGGACGCATCGGCAGTATGAGCCCCTCGCCCGATGGCAGGACAATCGCCTATGGCGTATCGTACTACAGCGTACCCGAGAACAAGAGCCACCGTGTCATCTACACAATGAAGGCCGACGGCAAGCGCCAACGCCTGCTCACCACGACCACAGCCAACGAAGGCGATATGGTATGGATCAAGGGGGGCACTAAGCTCGCCTTCTTGAGCAATGCCAGCGGTAGCAATCAGTTGTGGGAGATGAACCCCAATGGTAGTGAACGCCGCCAGCTCACCCATACCGAGAAGAGCCTCGAAGGCTTCAGTTTCTCACCCGACGAAACAAAGGTGCTACTTGTGATGACCGTGCAGAATGGCCCCTCAACGGTAGACAAGCACCCTGACCTTCCCCTCACCACGGGCCGTGTCATCAATGACCTTATGTACAAGCATTGGGACGAGTGGGTAGACGAAATCCCCCACCCCTTCCTTGCCGACTTTGATGGCAACGAGGTGACAAACCCTCGAGACATCCTCGAAGGCGAACTCTATGAGTCACCCATGCGCCCCTTCGGCGGTATGGAGCAATTGGCATGGAGTCCCGACGGAAAGACCGTTGCCTACACTTGCCGTAAGAAAACTGGAGCCGCCTACTCCAAGAGCACTGACAGTGACATTTACCTATATAACATAGAGACGGGCGAGACTCGAAACATTTGCAAGGCCGATGCCACAGACAAGAATATGGGCTATGACACCAATCCCCAGTATTCACCCGATGGCTCGATGATTGCTTGGCAGAGTATGGAGCGCGATGGATACGAGAGCGACTGGAACCGTCTTTACGTGATGAGCCTCGCCACAGGCGAGAAGCGCTTCGTGAGCCGTGCCTTCGATAGCAATGTCGACGAGTTTGTATGGCGTCCCGATGGTACAGGATTTTACTTTACCGGTGTATGGCACGGAGCAGCGATGATCTATAGCCTCGACCTCGACGGCAAGCTCACTCAGCTCACCGAGGGACAGTATGACTTTGGTGGTATCACCCTCATGGGCAATCAGATATTGTGTAAGCGTCACTCAATGGCCGAAGCCGATGAAATCTATAGTTTCGCTCCTGACAAGAGTAAGGAACTCACCCAGCTCACCACTGAAAACAAACACATCTACGACCAAATAGAACGTGGTAAGGTAGAGCCCCGTTGGATGACGACTACCGATGGCAAACAGATGCTCACATGGGTTATCTATCCGCCTCACTTCGATCCTAAGAAGAAATACCCCACTCTGCTCTTCTGCGAAGGTGGTCCTCAGACTCCCGTGAGTCAATTCTGGAGCTACCGTTGGAACTTCCAAATTATGGCAGCAAACAACTACATCATCGTGGCTCCGAATCGTCGAGGCCTCCCGGGTTTCGGTCTTGAGTGGAACGAAGCTATCAGTGGCGACTATGGTGGTCAGTGCATGAAGGACTACCTCACTGCTATCGACGAGATGGCTAAGGAGCCCTACGTAGATGCCGACCGTCTGGGCTGTGTAGGTGCTTCGTTCGGTGGTTACTCGGTATACTGGTTGGCAGGTCACCACGACAAGCGTTTCAAGGCTTTCATCGCTCACTCAGGGATCTTCAACCTTGAGCAGCAGTATCTTGAGACCGAGGAGTCATGGTTCGCCAATTGGGATCTCGGTGGCGCCTACTGGGAGAAGAACAAGATGACCGAGCATACCTACAGCAACTCACCTCACCACTTCGTGGATAAGTGGGATACCCCTATCCTCTGCATCCATGGCGAGAAGGACTTCCGTATCCTTGCCTCACAAGGAATGGCAGCCTTCAATGCGGCCATTCTGCGTGGAGTGCCCGCTCAGTTGCTCGTATATCCCGATGAGAACCACTGGATACTGCGTCCTCAGAATGGTATACTTTGGCAACGCACCTTCTTTGAATGGCTCGATAAATGGCTGTAAGCCATGAGCTAATCAGGGATTTGTGAGTCATGTTGTCATCCGCGGCGGAATCTTCAGGCCGCTGCTACAGGTAATGACATACTCAGTTTTGGATAATAGCTATATTACCGCCTAAATTTGTATGATATGATAGACAAAAGAGGATACAGAAAGGGATTGCTTGTAATCCTTACATTAGCGTATTTGCCCAACCTATGGGCAAATACGCCTATCATCCAATCCAATCTATCCACGAAAACCAAGATTGCTCCAGCATACTTTGGTCCCAATGCCTTTCAAGTACCGGACATGCTTGACGGACGTACCTCAGGCAACATTATGTTGAGCCTATCGGCTGACTACTTTTCTGGCACATTGACCACGTGGGGAGGAGATATCACTGCTGGTCTATCGGCAAAATGTGTTATTCCTCTGTTCACTCCCAGGGCCAATATTGTGCTGTGGATGCCCGTAGTCGAATATTACTACACAAACAGCGAAGTGAACGAAATCAGACGGGTTCCTTATGAAGGTAAACTTAAAGGATGGGACTCTGGCGATGTGTATATCAGCACAGACATACAACTGTTTACTCAAAGGTTACATGGCGTGGATATCGCCTTACGCGCAGCACTGAAGACGGCATCAGGCAACACGTATTCCAAAGCACGATACTACGATGCTCCGGGATATTTCTTTGACGTTGCTGTCGGACGCAATTTCATCACATACACAAACAACCAACTACGCATCTCAGCAAGTGGTGGTTTTCTCTGTTGGCAGACAGATATAGGAAGACAGAATGATGCAGTCATGTATGGCGTACAGGCATCGTGGAACCACAATCGACTTACCTTCAACACGACCTTTGGAGGCTATGTCGGATGGGAGCATGATGGTGATTGCCCAATGACAATAAAAGCGATGCTATCGTACCAGTTTGAACACCTATCTGTCAATACGTACTACAAAGCAGGTATCATGGATTGGCCGTTCCATCAAATGAGTATCGGAGTCACCTACCGTTATTAACGACACGAACAAAAGACTGCAATATTATCTAAAAAAGGATTTAGGGCGTACCTTAAAGGTACGCCCTAAATCTTTTTCAATAAGGAGAAGGGGCGTCACATACGCCATCCTCCTCTGCGTGATACTCTATTTACGCCAATGACTCGAGATTCTTCTCATTGAGACAACTCTTGCCTTCGGGTGTGTAGAGACTCTCGATACGGTCGGCATAAGCCTTCTCAATCTTACCACGTACAATCTTCATGGTGCTGTTCATCATACCATTCTGTTCAGTGAATGCCTCGGGCAATACAGCAAAGGTACTGGGCAACCAACGATCGGGGAAGAGCTCAGCAAGGTCACCACCCTTCTTGAAGCGAGCGATGTCAGCATCAATAAGCTGCACACCTGCCTTGCGACCCTCCTCAGTAGTGAGGTCGAGACCCTGCTCCTTGAGACGAGTACGGATGTTATCCTTATTGGGCACGAGAAGTGCAATGGTATATGGTGACTGGTTGTTATAGAGGATTACCTGATCTACAGTAGGCAGGTGCTCAACAAATGCCTCCTCGATGCCCTCGGGGCTATACTTCTCACCATCGCTTGAGATGAGCAAGCTCTTGAAACGACCCTTCACGTAGAGGAGGTTCTCCTCAGACATGTAACCGAGGTCACCGGTGTAGAGCCAACCGTCACGTACGGTGTCGGCAGTAGATTCGGGATTCTTCCAGTAGCCCTTCATCACGTTTTCACCACGAACCACGATCTCACCGAGCTCTCCTACAGGAAGCTCCTTGCCATCAGCATCGCAAATCTTCACCTCGATGGGCTTCACAAGCTTACCGCTCGAACCGAAGCGATAGAGGTCGGGACCATTAGACGAAATGACGGGAGTAGCTTCAGACAAGCCATAACCCTGGAACATAGGCATACGCACACCGATGTAGAACTTCTGCAAGTCCTTGTCGAGCAGGGCACCACCACCAATGAAGAAGCGGATTTCGCCACCGAAGCCCTCACGCACCTTAGAGAAGACAACCTTATCGAAGAGGTTTACCAGAGGCTTGAGCAAGGCACGGATACCCTTGGGGTCGAGGTTGCTATCGCCATAGTAGCACTGGTTGATGGCCATACCCCAATTGAAGAGGCGCTCGGTCATAGCACCTTTCTTCTTGATGTTACTTTCGATATTCTTCTTGAAGGTCTTGGCCAATGAGGGCACACTGAGGATGAAGTGAGGCTTCACCTCCTTGATATTGATAGGAATATTACGCAAAGTCTCGGCACCTGTACGGCCCACCTGTACGGTAGCAGCGGTAGCACCACAAGCCATCATGATGTAGAAACCTACCACGTGAGCAAAGCAGTGGTCGAGAGGCAAGATGATGAGTGTACGCCAAGTCTCATCGATGTTGACGAGTGTGCGTGCCTGCTCCACATTAGAGGTATAGTTGCGGTGTGTGAGCACTACGCCCTTGGGGTCGGCAGTGGTACCGCTGGTATAGGTGATGGTGGCGATATCATCGTTCTGCAATGACTGACCTACAGCGAGGAACTCCTCCATGGTGTGGGTCTTGAGCCACTCGTCACCCATTTGCTGTACTTCAGAGAGAGCAATCTCACGATCCTCATACTTGTCTTGAGCATCGAATACGATGATTTTCTCCACTGCAGGGAGCTTGTCCTTGATAAGGCGCACCTTCTTGAGCTGGGTGCCCGATACCATGATGTACTTAACATCACCGTGGAGGAGACGGAACATAAGGTCATTACTCTCCTCAAGCTTGATTGACAGGGGTACGTTGGCAGCACCGGCATAGAACATAGCGAGCTCGCCGATAACCCACATGTTACGACCCTCGCTAAGGAGTGCCATGTTGTCGCCCTTCTTCACACCGAGGGCCTGGAGACCAGCACCAAGCTGATATACCATCTCCTTTACCTGTATATAGGTAGTAGGCTCAAATACTTTGTCAGTTTTTTCCAAGAGGAAGGTGTTGTTCGGATACTTGCGAACTGATTCCTCAAACAAATCTACTAATGTTTTTTTCATAAAAAAGTTTTTATGCAAGGGGACAACCATATGCCACCCCTCGTAGGTTTATCGGCTGCAAATGTAGGTCTAATTCACCGAAAATGCAAAAATATATAAAAAAAAGGGATAAATGGAACAAATAATGAGACGAACAACTATTCCGCAAAGCGTTTGATGAGGTTATAAGCGCTGTATAGCCCAAGCTCACCAGCCTTGCTGAGGTCGGCCACACCTCGTGCATTTTCTCCAAGATAAATATAGGTGAGTCCACGGTTGTAGTAGGCTTCAGCCAAGTTCGGTTCGAGAGCTATTGCCTCGTTATAACTTACAATGGCTGCGCGATAGTCCTTGAGGTGCGATAGCACGTTACCCCTATTATAATAGGTGTAGGCAAAGTCAGGGGCGAGGTCAATGGCCTTATTCAAGTCGGCAAGGATGAGTTGGTAGTCATTGAGACGGGCATCGACCATGAAGTCGGTGGGTGACGAAAGAATCTGTTCTCCCCCACTCTCTCCATCGGCACGCAGCATTTCCAACTGTTTGTTACGTACCACGGCACGGGCATAGTACGAAAGCCATAGGGTACCATCAGCAATGATGGCTTGAGTAAAGTCATTGATTGCCGCATCAAGGTCTTGAACTAAGTAAAAGTCAATACCACGGGCGAAATAGTGGATAGCCTCTTCGTCCTCATAGGTAAACTTGGCTGTTTGCGTATCAATATCCTTGAAGTGGTAAGCAATCTGTTCCTCATTGAGTGCCTGTTCCGAAGCAGTGACAAGCAACGGAAGGGGCAACTCTCCAGAACGTTTGATGTTCTCCAAATAGCGATGGTAGTGGATGATACGCCCCACCTCACTCTCCCGATTATAGTAGGTAAGAACAAAAAGCGGTTGTAAAGATACGTATACATTGCGGTTCTGCACCTTGCCACGGTAAGCTGAGGAGAACTCATTATCACTCACGGCATCGTCGGCCACTACAAGGCGACGATATTTCTTGATATTCTTATCAGATTCCTTGCGAGTGTTTTCATCTTCCCCACGATCTTCGTTTTCGTCTTTGTCAACGTACGCATTACCAGCGAGCAAACGGTTCTGCTCTTCCATCTGTGCACGCAACACGACAAGTTCGTCCTGCTCAGCCTCCTTGAGATTCCCCAACTTGCGACGTACATCAGCACGGCACTGATAGCCGTAGAGGAATTTAGGATACTCTTCGAGTACGCGGTTAAGGTCAATCTCTGCGCCTTCAAGGTCGCCCGTCTGTATCAGTAGCAAAGCACGGTTGAAGATAGCCATCATATTGTCGGGTTCGTACCCTATGACCACATTAAAATCCTCGATAGCCCGATTGTCATCACCCACTTGAGCACGCAGCAAACCTCGATTGTAATGTCCGAGCACATTGTTAGGGTCAAGGTCAAGTGCCAAATCGTAGTCGCTCATGGCCCCACGCAACTCTTGACGATAGTAGCGTGTGAGTGCACGATTGATATAGTAGTTGCTCTTAGGGTTGAGATGGATAGCATAAGTGAAATCGGACTCAGCATCCTCGTAACGTTCTTGCTGTAGGTAGACGAGTGCACGAGTGGCATATACCTCGGAATCGTATTTGTTTATCTTGAGAGAGGCCTCAAGATCGGCCAATGCAGACAGAGTGTCCTCTTGCTGTATGTGCACCTGAGCTCGCATATTGAGCGCCGGAGCATAACCTGGCATAATGCGTACAATAGTGTCGAGTACACCTACCGCTGCTTTGTAATCTTTAAGGTTGGCATAGCAGAGAGCAAGGTTGTGCCATAGACCTTCATTATCGGGAGCATGATGCAAAGCATTGCGATAGTCACCAATAGCCTCGACATACTTGGCCTGGTTAACGCGAGCCAATCCGCGCAGTTGATAGCAATCTACTACAAAGGGATTGCGCTGAATGGCTGCAGTGCAGTCGGCCTCGGCACCCGTAAAATCGTCTAAATAGAACTTTGCCAATCCACGAAAAAAATAGGGTTCGTGCAAATAGGGCTTGGCATTGACGACTTGGTTGAAATATTGAATAGAGAGCACATAGTCGCTAAAATAAAGCGCATTCCGCCCGACCCGCATCATATGGTCGGTATTCACTTGTGCCTTGGATAGCAGCGTACCCCAAAGGAGCAAGCATAAAAGCAACCTACGCCTAAACACTAAATCCTCAACTCTGTGCTCTATACACAAAACTACTTCTTCACCACCTTCACCTTGTAGTCGCAACGTACTTTACCCGAGAGCAGAGCATTGAACTTAGCCTTGTTCATCTGACGGCGAAGCGGAGAGATGCGGTCGGTGAAGACTTTACCCTCCAGGTGGTCGAACTCGTGCTGGATAACGCGAGCCAAGAAACCCTCGACCCATTCATCGTGCTCCACGAAGTTCTCGTCGACATACTGTATGCGCACCTTTTCAGCACGAGGAACCTTTTCGTGAATGCCAGGCAAGCTGAGACAGCCCTCATCCATAAGAATGGTCTCGCCCTCCTCTTCTACAATGTAACCATTGATATAAGCACGCTTGAAATCGGCATACTCGGGCATATCCTCAGCCAAAGGTGTAAAATCTACAATGACCACACGAATGGGCAAACCAATCTGCGGAGCTGCAAGGCCCACTCCATCGGCACGTTCATTGGTCTCAAACATGTTTTGCACCAGTTCTTTTAGTTCGGGATAGTCAGGAGCAATATCCTCGGCTTCTTTTCTCAATACGGGTTGTCCGTAGGTATAAATGGGAAGTATCATTATAATTTACTATTTAACAACTTACTATTTTCTATCTGAAGATTGAGTTTCTACAGGATTCTAAACTCTAAATTTGCGACTATCCATATAACTCTGTAGGATGATGGTGGCACTGATTTCGTCCACGAGTTCCTTACGCTGACGGTCCTTCTTCTTCAGTCCACCATCGAGCATGGCCTGATGGGCCAATACGGAGGTGAAGCGCTCGTCGACATATTCTACAGGGATGCCAGGTAACACCTTACGCAGTCGATTAACGAAGGGAGTGATACGCGCCATATTCTCCGAAAGCTCATTGTTCATCTGCTTGGGCAATCCAATTACAATACGTTCCACGGGTTCACGCTTCACATAGTCGAGGATAAAGTCCATCAATATATGAGTAGGCACCGTAGTCAAACCATTAGCAATGATTTGCAACACATCGGTTACAGCCAACCCTGTACGTTTTTTTCCGTAGTCAATCGCAAGTATTCGAGCCATACGTTTGCAAAGATACAAATAAGCGAGCAAGTAACATGAAACTTGCTTCAATATTTTTCACAGCGAGTAAAAGTATCTTGGAGAATTATCTCAAAGATACAAAAGTTATATGACAATAGATGCTAAAAAATCAAAACAAAGGGCGACCAAATGAGGCCACCCTTCTTTTTCTATCGTTTTTTTGGAGTTTACTTGTTATAAAGGATCCACGAGCCTTGGAAGTCTGCACGGCTGGGATACTTCACCTTGAATGCCTCACGTGCCTTTGCAGCCTCAACCTTAGTATCATATGAACCGATAATCACACGGAACATGTTCTTCTCTACATTCTTCACGATACCAGCCTTATAGCCCTCACCCAAAAGATACTCTTTGAGATTCTGCGCATTAGCCTGCAATGAGAAGCTACCACAAACTACACTATACTCCTTCAACTCACCACTAACAGACACTGCTGCTACTTGCTCCTGACGAACGGGAGCAGCATCGTAGTCTACCTCGACGGGAGCAGCCTCAACGGGAGTCACTTCCATGGGAGCATTCACTTGCACTTGGGTTATCTCTTGATCCTTAGCCTTCTCGTATGCTTGTTTGTAGGCACTCTCCTTAGACTTACAAGAAGTGAGCATCACCAATACGCTCAACAATCCGAACAAAACACTTTTCTTCATATTCAAATAAGTTAAATTAATCATTTGTATTCGTTAAAATATCTGCAAAGGTAATGATTTTTTTTCGAACTTATGGCCTATGACAGATTATTTTGCTCCGTTACACACAAATTAACAAACAATGTATCACTTCAAAAAGACGAAGAATACAGCCGCGATGAGACAGCCGAAGGCCACAAAGTGATTCCACTGCAATGCCTCGCCCTTGAAGAGGACGATAGTGAAGACCGTGAAAATGGCAATAGAGATTACCTCCTGAATAACTTTGAGTTGCATCAATGTGAAGGCTCCGCCATTGCCAATGAATCCCATGCGGTTTGCCGGCACCTGACAGGCATACTCGAAGAGCGCCAAGAACCAACTGATAAGGATGATGATGTAGAGTGGCGTGCTGTCTGACACGACCTTCATCTGCTGTAGTTTCAAGTGCCCATACCATGCGAATGTCATGAAGATATTCGATACGATGAGTAACAAAATTGTACCAATTCCGTGCATATTTTATAACGATTTATATTGTTTTATCTGTATTGTTAATTGTTACTTATTCCTCAAGTGCCATCATAGCCTCTTCCCACTCGGCCTCGGCCAGAGCAAGCGTCTCCTTGAGTTTGCCATACTGTTCGAAGAGGGCTTGATTGGCCGCACCCGTGGGCGTAGCCATCCACTCTTCCAGCTCCTTGAGCTCGGCCTCAATCCGTGCCACGCGCTTCTCGCACTCCTCGACACGCTTCTGCAACTTGCGTTGCTGCTTGGCTTGCTCCTTGCGGGCAGCATAGTCGGCTGCCCCCGTAGAAGCGGCCTTGGGCTCATTTGTTGCAACCGTAGGCGCACTGGATAGGCTCTGAGGCTTTGCGCCCAAACTATCCAAGTTGTCAATACGCTTGCTCTGCAAGAAATCGTAGATGCCACCCAAGTGCTCCTTCACCTTGCCACCACCAAACTCATACACCTTGGTCACGAGGCCGTCGAGGAATTCGCGGTCGTGGCTCACGATGATGACCGTGCCGTCAAACTCGCGGATGGCCTCCTTCAGCACATCCTTCGAGCGCATGTCGAGGTGGTTGGTGGGCTCGTCAAGAATGAGCAGGTTGACCGACTCGAGCAGGAGTTTGATCATAGCCAAGCGGCTGCGCTCACCACCCGAGAGCACCTTGACCTTCTTGTCCGAGGCCTCGCCACCAAACATGAAGGCTCCGAGGATATCGCGTATCTTGAGACGTATGTCGCCCACAGCCACGCGGTCGATAGTGTCAAATACGGTGAGGTTCTCATCGAGCAACTGGGCTTGGTTCTGTGCAAAGTAGCCAATCTCCACGTTGTGACCGATAGTGAGTTTGCCATCGAAGGGAATCTCACCCATGATGCACTTGACGAGTGTGGTCTTACCCTCGCCATTCTTACCCACGAAGGCCACCTTCTCGCCACGATGAATGGTGAGTGTGGCATCCTGAAAGATGGGACGGTTGTAGGTCTTACCCACCCCATCGCATATCACGGGATAGTTGCCGCTACGCTGTGCCGGGCGGAACTTGAGGCGCAACGTGCTGCGGTCCTCCTCGTCGATGACCACGGGTACCATCTTCTCCAACTGCTTGATGCGGCTCTGCACCTGTATGGCCTTGGTAGGCTTGTAGCGGAAACGCTCAATGAAGTCGGTGATGTCGGCAATCTCCTTTTGCTGGTTCTCATAGGCACGCAACTGCTGCTCGCGACGCTCGCGACGCAACACCACATACTCGTCATACTTCACCTTGTAGTCGTGTATGGTGCCACAAGTAATCTCAATGGTGCGGTTGGTGACATTATTGATGAAGGCGCGGTCGTGACTCACAAGCACTACGGCCTTACCATTGCGGGCCAAGAAGTCCTCGAGCCACTGTATACTCTCAATATCGAGGTGGTTGGTGGGCTCGTCGAGGAGCAATACGTCAGGGTGCTGAAGCAGTAACTTGGCCAACTCAATACGCATGCGCCAACCGCCCGAGAACTCCGATGTGGGGCGGTCAAAGTCTTCGCGACTGAAACCCAAGCCACAGAGCGTCTGCTCCATCTCGGCATGATAGTTGGCTCCACCAATGATTTGGAAGCGCTCGTTCTCGTGAGTGAAGCGGTCGATAAGTTCGTGATACTCCTCGCTCTCATAGTCGGTGCGCTCGGCCATCTCATTGGCCAGGCGATCCAACAAAGCCTTCTGTTCGCTGATGTGAGCAAAGGCCAGTTCGGTTTCCTCACGCACGGTGCGTGAGTCGGCCAGTTTCATCACCTGCGGCAAGTAACACACCGAGATGCCCTTGGGCATGCTCACCGTGCCATCGGTAGGCTGTTGTAGCCCTGCCAATATCTTAAGCATGGTGCTCTTGCCCGCACCATTCTTGCCCACAAGGGCTATACGGTCTTTGGGATTGATGATGTAACTGACTCCTTCAAACAATGGCGTAGCGCCAAACTCCACCTTCAGATTCTCGATACTTATCATTGAGCATATAGTTTTGAGACCGCGAAGTTAATGCAAAAAAAGATAACACACACCAGCATAGCACCACTTTTTCGCCTACGACCCGCACGGAGGTACAGTATCGCCCACTGATGGGGACACGGACGAGCCAGATTTCCGATAATCCGCGACACTCCGTGGGTAAAGAGGAGAGAGACACACCGTGACAATTCAAAGGATAAAACTCCACAAGGCCTTCAAGATAAGCCTGCGCCTATTTCTTGAGGACTCTGTGGAGATTACTTTTTGTGCACGACGGATGGATTACTCCAAGAACTCGCCCATGGTGTTGCTGTATAGGTTGCCGTAGTGAGAATCGTTGAATACAGTGACATGCGAACCTACGGTATTATTAAATAGACGATAATATAGTTCATGCATGGGGATAGATGGATTCTCTGTTATACATTCCTGAAATGTCAACGTAAAACGGTTTGACATCCACACCTCCAAATCACAGTTGTACACATCGGCTTTCGATGTTTCATTGGCATTAGCTGCAGTAATCGCAAGTATTCCTGGCAATCCTTCCACCACATCAAAGACACTGCCGCTGTAGCATGTTTCTACCAAGCACAACAGTTTTCTGTAGCATCTTTTTTCGTGCATTGAGGTGAATGTCTCGTGGGCCAGTTCTCTCGAAAACCCTTTTCTATCGTTCAGCCACATCAGGTGTTCAGAGATGCCATGTCCGCTCCAGAAGAAAACACATTATCATCCTCATCTGCAGATATCACATGAGGTAGCCGCTCACTCTCATCTCCGCACAAGATAGCCTTTACATCCTCAGGCATAAGTTCCGAGGGGTGGCAGCACTACAGCCACCCTGCGCACCTCCCACTGCATCATATCCTCAGGCAATAGTTCCTGCTCCTTGCCACACGACATCAGCACCAGCAAGAGCATCAAAGCACCTGAAACATGAAGCCAACGATTCCTCATCACATCCACCCCTTTTTCATTTATTTTTCTTAAAGGATTCGATTCTCAGTTTGAAGTTTCTCCTGAGGCATTCACTATACACCCAAGGCTCTATGCCATGATAGTCGCCCACATTCAATATATCAAGGATATTCGGCAGATAACTACCATCAAAGCCATCGAGCACCAAGACATTGTGCTCCGTATCCAATGTTACGGTTATCGTATCGTTCAGTATCGCAGTTGTAGAGTCAGTACGCCAGTTGACCGGATTGATACACATCACGTTCGGAGTACTCACCACCGCCTTGGTATATTTAGTATCAGACACCGAGTTGTAGCAAATCGTCACTCCCGTATCCACAGAATCCTTCGCTGCCACAATCCACGGAGCAGAAGCCACATCATCAGGAGTCACCTTATAGCCCAACACATAAGCGGCAACCATTCTCTTCCTTACCTCCTCCGGCATTACCTTCATAAGTTCCACCACCGACTTTCCACCCTGGCTGAAGCCTGCCAATATAAACGGACGTCCATTGTTATGATGCGCGACATAATACTCAAAGGCATCGCGTACATCCACGAATGAGACACTATGATACCTCCTTGCTATGGTGTCTTCATTGAGCGTTGCCCAAGTGTCGAGCGTTATATGCCGATAGTATGGAGAGTAGAAGTTATTCCCCTCGGCCATATATTCAGCTACGCCACCCATCTCAATGGCCATATTCTCCCGATGCTGCAAATTCCACACATCTGCATAATGACAACAACTGCCATCTGTAGTAGTCCAATCAAACTCCCAGGTAGAGGGCACGTAGAACACATCGGCTCCCTCCCCACCAACATCATTCAATATCGTATACCACATTTCTTTCTGGTTATAATCGGGTCCCTCGGGTATATGAACCGTCTGCTTCTTTATAGCATCATTGCTGCCGCAAGCAAACAAAGTGCCTACGACAGCAACGACTGCTACATTCACCTTAAAGTTTCTTAAGTTCTTCATAATTGCAATTGGTAACGTTAATAATAAGAACGCGTTCTATTTGATTCTTCCATATAGGCCCCCTCTCTCTCTTCTGCTTCGGTTCGCACACTATTCAGCACATCATCAAACACTCCATTGAAATTGTACGATGGCACCCAATCCACATAGCCACTCTCCAAACCGTATACCATATGCTTGGGCAATTCCTCACCTGCCGCCCACCTCGTCAGATACTCCTCTACCACACGGTCGATATGCTTCACCATGCTACCCACCATTTGGTTACACAGATGGCTCTGATCTACATCCGTTCCCACTGTATAGAGATCGCGAGGATACTCACGCATATACCTGAACACTCCCATGTTGGAACCACCCATCACCGGGAATATAAAGTTATAGCGCATTCCCCAATCATACATCAATCGATAGACCGAGTCAGCCATGGCATACCCCCTCGTCTGCGTCTGACAGATAAACGGCATCTATCTTATCATCACCATAAGCAGCATATCCTTCTCTAAAACCATCGGCAGTGACGTTTATACTCTTATCCGTAGGGTTGGCCAGTACTATCAAAGGTGTTGAATGCATCTCCTTGGCTACAGCACCAGCTATATAGGCTGTGCCATACATCGATAGGCTGAAGGTCGACACACCCGGCAGAGCCACCTTATCCGTCTCAAACATCAGCACCTTTCGGCGCGATATATCCAGAGGTATTTTCTGCAATCGGCTCATGAGGGCATCCTTATAGACCGAGCTGGCCAGCACCAACAAACAGTTCCCTTCTTCAAAGGTCGTGTCGCGCCACTCATCGATGATGCGCACACCATCCTCCAACGACATCGGGTTGTAATAGTCTACCTCTACATCAGAGTCCTGGGAACGTAGCCATCGGGAACGTCTTGCCCACTGATGTCGTCGTTGCACGACACGAAGGCCACGCCCAATGCCATCAGCAAGAGGCTACATTTCAATAGACTCTTTTTCATATTCTTTTAATTTATTATTAACTTATTTCAGTTTGCCCGCGGCATCAAACTCGTAGGTTTTTGCCGTGTTGAAGCGGCCTTCTGCAACGCTTGCGGCTATCTTACTGGCTGCTGCCGTAGCCATGCCCGTGTTAGAGAGACTAGCGCCCTTATCCACGGTAGCACCGTCAGCATCGATAAGATAATAGTTAAGGTGGTAGCCATTCTGATGATAACTCACCTTCTCGGCTGCCGCCATATCCTTATCCGCCTTGAGAGTCACGGTCTTGTTGAAAGTAAATTTGCAAGGGAATGCTGTGGTAAAGGTCTTCTTCCACTCAGTAGCGGTGATGGTCTCCGTCTTGGCACCACTGCCATCATTGTATTCTAACACGATGTCGCAATACTCCAAGAAGTCGGCCGTCTCAAGCACCGTGTACTCAACGACTACTGCCGCAGCAGGTTTCTTTGCGTTGTTTTGACCGCCATTGTCATTGCCGTTGTTAATGTCCTCTTCATCACATGATACAAATGCCAAACTCATACCCATGGCCATCATGAGGAGGCCACTCTTCAGAAAGAAATTCTTCACACGTTTCATAGTGCTTAAATGTTTTAATGCATGCCACCGGCCTCATATGGCAAATCATAGTTCCGTTTACTATATAAAAAAAGCGTGAAGCCAGTCACTTGTTGCTCGCTCCATGCTTCAAGGCTCTCGCATTGCCTGTTCGTCGAAACGAGCAACGCGAAGCCTCACGCCGATATGTTATATACGTCACCTTATGCTATACCAATCATCACGACCAATATAACAAAGATGTACGAAAACATACCCATGAGGCATTCACCGTTGCTGTGTTTTTTACGAACGTTAAGAATTTGCGAGATTCTGAAGCATCAAAACCAAAGCGCCAAGTAAACGCCTTTTCCATTATGTCATCCCCAACCACGAACCCAGTCGGCGTGAGCGATGTTGCAAATGTACGATATAATCCCGAATTATCAATTATGTATTCCTAATTTATTCTAAAAATCATGTATTTGTGGGTATAGTATCCATCCCTTTCGCCCCAAACATTCCTATAAAACAAGTGTTGCCAAATCAGTTGACCAGTTGACCTTGCGGGTCGTAATATACTGACACATTGACCATAAGCAAGGACAACCTATGTTGACCGAGGTTGACCTGAGGCTGTCCTACAGTATTCATGCTATTGAGTTGGTTTTTATTACCAAGTAAACTGACAGATGCAACTTACACTATTTCTCGTATCTATCACAATTTTTGTCCACATATTCTATTTATTTACCGCGACCATTCGCGCGGATGGTCGTGACCATATGCGCTATTGATGGCGACCACTTGCGCGGATGGTCGCCATCAAGAATTGAAAACTTCAGAAGAAAACAGGGCTTTGCTTTTGGGATAGCTTTGGGTCCAGCGATGAGCCGTAGCTCCATGGCGTAAAGACAAGAAGATACGGCAATAAGGTCAACCTCGGCCAACGGGGGGTGACCTTGTTTATTTAATGATATACAGCGCATTGCAGCGGACAAGGTCAACTGGTCAGCTGATTTCGGGAAAGTGCTTTATATATGCCTATCAACGGCCATGCACGCAAGCTCCAGTTCTCCGAAGACTACTAATCGAGTCATTATCTCCGGGAAATTCTTCTATTTCTGAAATAATGTGTACTTTTGTACCGTCGTATCAACATAAGTGGCAGAGAGCATGAAGAAAACAGCAAAGATTATCGGCATCGTCGTGGTGTGCCTCATTGCCGCCATGGCCATCATCCCATTGGCATTCAAAGACAAGATTAAAGAAACCGTCATCAGCGAAGCAGGCAAGTACATCGACGCCGAGTTCGGGTTCGACGGATTAGGCATCAGTCTCTTCCGCGAGTTTCCCCAAGCCTCGGTAAGCATCAAGGGCTTCTGGCTCCGCGGCAAAGGTGACTTTGCACAAGACACGCTGGCCTACGTGGGCCGTGCCGAGGCTGCCGTGAACGTGATGTCCATCTTTGGCGATAGCGGCTTCGACATCACCAAGGTACTGCTCGAAGACACCTACCTGAAAGCCATCGTGCTCGAAGATGGCCGTGCCAACTGGGACATCGTGCCCACCACAGCAGAGGAGGAGGAACCCGAAGACACCACCTCGAGTGCCTTCCGCATACTATTACAGAAGGTTTCGGTCGACAATCTCAACCTCATCTACGACGACCGCCAGGGGGGGATGTATGCCCACATCGAACAGTTCAGCACCACCTGCCGCGGCGACATGGCTTCCGACCGCGCCCTGCTCGCCCTCGAGGCTGCCATCCAAGCTCTCACCTTCAAGATGGACGGCGTGACCTTGGCAAACAAGGTACGTCTCGGTGCCCACCTCGATGTTGATGCCGACTTTGCCAATGGAGTATACACACTGAAAGAGAACAGCCTTTCGCTCAATGCCATCGGGGCCACCATCGACGGATGGGCAGCTCTGACTACCGATGCGCCCATGAGCATGGACCTCAACCTCAACACCTCAGACATCAGTTTCAAGGAGATACTGTCACTCGTGCCCGCCATCTATGCCAAGGACTTCGAGGATCTCAAGGCCGAGGGTGTCGTGAGCCTCAAAGCCTATGCCAAAGGCACACTCACCGAGAGCACCCTACCCGAGTTTGAGGCCTCGCTCAAGGTCAGCGACGGAAACTTCCGCTACCCCGCCCTGCCCGCAGGCGTCGACAACATACAGATTGCAGCGAGCGTGGCCAACCCCGGAGGCGACATCGACTTGACGGAGGTCAATCTTGAGCGCTTTAGCCTGAGTATGCTGGGCAATCCCTTTGCCCTCAACGCACAGGTGAAGACTCCCATCAGCGACCCCGACTTCACCGCTACCGCCAAGGGTACACTCAACCTCGGCAAGGTGAAAGAGGTATACCCCATAGAGGACATCACCCTGAACGGCATCGTCAAGGCCGACATGAGTTTCGGTGGACGACTCTCCTACATCGAGAACGAGCAGTACGACCGCTTCAAGGCCAGTGGCACCCTCAACCTGCAAGATATGAAAGTACTCATCGAAGGGCTCCCCGAGGTGGCCATCGAGCAGTCTACCTTTGCCTTCACGCCCCGCTACCTCAACTTGAGCGAGACTCGCGTGCTCGTCGGGGAGAACGACATCACTGCCGATTGCCGCTTCGAGAACTACATGGCATTCGCGCTCAAGGATGAGACCCTCAAGGGACAACTCAACCTCAAGAGCAACCACATGAACCTCAACGACCTCATGAGTTCTACCGAGGAAACCGAAGAGGATACCACCGAAGCAGTCACCGAAAACGGCGAAGATGCAGCCACAGGCGTCATCGTAGTGCCCAAGAACATCGATTTCAACATGAATGTCGACATGGCCGAGATTCTCTTCGACAACATCGTCCTAAACAATCTCCAAGGCAAACTCGTAGTCAAGGATGGCACGGCCGATATGACCAACCTCTCCATGCGAACCATGGGTGGCACAGCAGTCATGAATGGCAGCTACTCTACCACCCATAGCAATACTGAACCCCAGCTGAAAGCCTCGTTTGCACTCAACGGACTCTCTTTCGCGCAAACCTACAAGGAACTCGATTTCGTGCGTCAATTAGCACCTATCTTCGAGAACATCAACGGCAACTTCTCAGGCAAGATAGCCATTGACACCCGACTTGACGCCACCATGTCTCCCCAGCTTGAAACGCTCACTGCCAACGGCAGCCTCAGCACCCGCAACCTCAACCTCTCCGATGTTGCCATCATGACCCACATCGCCGAGGCCACCAAACGGGAAGAGTTGAAGAACCTTAGCGCCAAAGACCTCAACGTGGACTTCACCATCGAGAATGGACGCGTGCGCACCAAACCCTTCGACATCAAGATGGGCGATTTGACCCTCAACCTCAGCGGCACCACCGGATTGGACCAAACCATCGACTACGCAGGCAAGTTGAAGCTTCCCGCCAATGCCAACACCCCCATCAGTACCATTGACCTCAAGATAGGCGGCAAGTTCAGCGCTCCCAAGATCACCATTGACACGCAAAGCATGGCACGCCAAGCAGCCGAGACCGTCACGTCTGCAGTTACCGAGAAGGCACTTGAGACTGTAGGGGAACAGCTTGGCATCGATATCAGCAATGCCGAGAAGCAGAAAGCTGAGTTGGTAAAAGCCGCAGAACAAGCAGCTCAAAGACTCATCACCGAGGCTGAGAAGCAGAAATCAACTCTCGTGAGCAAGGCGGGCAATAATGCCCTCAAGAAACTTGCAGCCGAAAAAGCAGGCGATGCACTCATCGCAGAAGCCAAGGAGCAAGGAGATAAACTCATTGCAGAAGCTAAAAAGAAGGGAGACGAATTGCTTGAGAAAGCACAAAAGGAGAAATAATCCCATTAATATTAAAGAGATGAGGGGTGTGTTCGAACACACCCCTCATCTCTTTAATTTAGACAAAAATTCTTTAATCCTTCAAGTAATAATCCACACTCGTCACAACACGCACATTCTTCATATATGGTGTATTACTGTCACGGTCGGTTATAGTAAACTGTCCTTGCGTAGCACGCTTTATCTTACCCAACTTACTATCGCTGTCTGCGGCAAACTTCTCCGCGGTTTCTCGTGCATTCCTTGTAGCCGTCTCTATCATGGCTGGTTTAATCTCGTTCAACTTAGTAAATGAGTACACCGTAGGAAACTCCCATCCGCTTGTAGTAGCAATACCTTGTTGTAACAATTCACCTTGCTGCGACTGCAGCGCAATAATTTCGTCCACCTTATCGGTACACACTGTAACCACTGAGGTTACAATATAGGTATATCTGTTCTGACTACCGCTCCACTCCGTTCGTGTATCTAAAACCTTAGGAGCAGCCACAGAGATTTCCTCCTCCCCAATACCCGCAACCTTAAGGAAATTGATAATAATAGCATTCTTACGCTCTATAGTTTTATATAGCTGCTGCAAGTCGTCGCCTCCCTCCTTATAGGCAAAAGGACAGATTACATTATCCGCCTTCACCTCGCGTTCGCAAAGTCCTTTCACTGACACTATACGATCATCAGCACGAGACACCCTAATAGCATTTCCTAAAAGCACTGCCCCTACAACAAGTCCTACCATTAAACACACGCCCAGTACTACATTATTCGCACCACACGTTCCATGTACATTCTTCATTTCCATACTATCCGTTTATATTTGTTACTGATACAAAATTACAGAATAAATAAAGATGTTGCATTCTTTACGATCACTTTAACATTATTTATAAAGCTATAGAATCTAAATCTTAGCCAGCAACCGAATAGCCCAACGCAACAAGCGCAAAGCCAAGAATAACACTAACAGCAATGTAGCAGGCAAAACCTACAAAGTTTCCTCCCTGTAACATCTGCACACTCTCACTGGCAAAAGTTGAGAAGGTGGTGAATCCACCGCACAATCCCGTAGTAAGCAATAAACACCACGAACTATGCATCGTGCCTAATTTATGGAATACAGCAAACAATACACCGAAGATAAAACAGCCCAAAAGGTTCACAGTTAAGGTTCCCCATGGGAATCCTTGACTACAACAATTCCGCACAAGCGTAGACAGATAATATCTCAACGCTCCTCCGAAGAAACTCCCTATGCCTACGATAAATAGTGATTTAATCATGATGTTCGTGTATCCGAATTAATCAATAATATTCCGTCTTCTATTCTTTAGCAACAACATGGATATTGCTCCAAAATGTCTCGTATCATTTTAAGTGCAACGAAAAATCTCTCAAAATATTTCTTACAAAGTTCCTCTGCGCAAGTTCCTTTCTCCGGTTATGCCTTGTCTAAATGACACTGTTGCAAAGAAAATTTGTCCCCCTGAATAACTCCAGTATTACTACCATTCATTTTAATTCCACCCTATTTCGTCTACAAATTTATAAATATTATACGACAAAATGAGAAGAAGTATAAAATCTCTTTGTACCTATTCGTTATAATCCTACGATTTGTTTCCTCCGATAACTATACACCGCCAGGACAAAGTAGACTACCATTTGTACATATAGTGCTATTAATTGGGGCCAAACGTCGGGGAGGATGGCATCCATACTGGCAAGCCCGACATAGGCCAGCACGGCAGGGGCGGCGGGGATGAGGTAGTGCACGGCTTGCCAATACCACGGAATGAGTTCGTACGGATAGGACACACCCGAGAGGAAGATGAGCCCGATGGAAAAGAAGGCTATGAGCAGGATGGGTGCTTCGGCATCGGCATACCAGCGAGAGAGGGCAAGGCCAAGAAAACTGGTGCCCAGTATGTAAGGGATGAGCAGCACGGCCAACGAGCCCCACGAGGCGGTGTGAGGGATGTCGAAGATGAGTGGTAGCAAACCCACAAGGAAGAAGGCGAAGATGGCATAGAGTACAAAATAGGTGAGCGCCTTGCCACAGACGATGGAGAGTGCAAGGCGGGTGCTACCGACCGGTATCGGCGCCAAGGAGGCAAACAGAGGGTGCTCGCACTTGCGGTTTGACATCATCGCCACAAGCATCATCAGCGTCTGGAAAATGATAATCATCAGCACCGAGGGGATGAGATATACTCCATAGCCCTCGATGGGATTGTAGAGCGCGGTGCCCACCACGGTGACAGGACTCTGGGTGGCCACAGAGGCAAGGCCTCCCAAGGAGAGAAACTCTATCAACTGCGTGCGGTACTCGCCATCCATCGCTTCCATCACCTCGAGGTTGGCCCGCTCCGTCGCCTCATAGTAGAGAAAGGCATCTGTGGTGGCATAGAAGGGAAAGACCGATGGCTCGCCACGGAGCAGATGTTCTTCAAAGTCGTTCGGGAGGTAAAGGATGCCATACACTCGGGCACGTTGCATCAGTTCTTTTGCCTCGGCCATATCCTGAGCATGATAGGCGACCGACACATCGGGTGTGGCATCGAGCAGGCGGACATATCGACGGCTCAGGGCCGTGTGCGAGTGGTCGACCACGGCAATGGGCACCTCGCGCACCACGTTGGGGGCATACATATAGTTATATAGCAGTCCGTAGGCAAACACACCACCCACGAGCACCAATAGCACGGAGTAACTCGTGGCGATAGCACGAAACTCGCGCCATGCGATGTGGAGGAAGAGAGGGGATTTATTCCACCGTATCATAGGGATGGGTAAGTAAGATTTTACATAATCGCGGCAATAGCCCTATTGCCACCAAGGGAAAGATACAGAGCACGGCCAACTGGGGCCAGCAGGCAGAGAAGCCTCCATCGAAATACACCATGCATTGCATGGCCTCGGTGAAGTGGCGCACAGGGAAGAGTTTGGCCGTATACTGCACCACGGGCGACATGGCACTGAGCGGAAAGGTGAGCCCCGAGAGCGTGGCACCGAGCGAACCGACCATGGAGACTACACTAATCACCAAGGACAACATCGGGAACAAGGCATAGAGGATGACGGCCACCGATTGCGTGGCGATGATGAAGAACACCGTGGTCAAGGCAAACAGCCCCATATGGCCCGCGAAGGGGATGTGTTCCCAATGAAAGAACACCACATTAGCCAACAATGCCTCCAGGCTGAAAATGAGCGTATAGGGGAGCAACTTGCCCACGACGGCACAAAGGATATTGCCGTTGGCCGAAGCAAGCCAACCTGAACCCGTAGCAGACTTACGCTCACTCCCCACGGCATAGAGCGTAACCAGCAGCACCAGTATCTGAAACATGATGTAGAAGATGGGCACGGCAAGATACTCGGCATAGTCGAGCGAGGGGTTGTAGAGGGCGTGGTCATCTGCGGTCATGGGCAGGAGGAAGGTCCCGATGTTCGCCTCCGTATCACCCAGCATGACGGCCTCACTCACGATGGGAGCCATGCGCACGGGAATGAGGGCGGTCTCGAAAGCGCTCATCACCTCACCTCCCACGGCCAACAGGGCATAGTGGTAATAGTAGCATAGCGTGGCATCGGTGCCGCGCACCATCGCCTCCTCGAAACGTGACGGGATGGAAAGGTAGCCATATACCTCCCTCCTCTTCACCGCCTCGCGTGCCTCGGCATCGTCAGCATAGTGAGCCACCACATCGAATGTGGGCACCGCCGCGATGCTCCTCACAATGCTACGCGATGTGGCCGTGTTGTCCTCATCCACGATACCGATGGGCAGATGGCGCATCTGTCCGTCACCAAAGATGGTGGCCATGAAGAATATCAAGAACAACGGCAACACCACCGCTGCACCGAGATAGATGCGACGCGAAGTCATGCGACACCATTCGCGAAGGAGCACATTCATACACACATACAGCATTAGGTCGAAAGACTCAACACCGCATACCGACGTTTTGTTTGCTCCCCTACCCCATGAAACGCCACAAGACGAGACGCTCGGAAATCCTGCACAAGATTTTCGTAGCAAATTGGCAGGCAAATCCTGCGGTTTGGTTACGCGATATTAAAATCGGAAGTATAGACTTCTTCGTTCTCGTGGCAGAGTGTCTTCGGTTCTCTATTTTCTGCTATCGTTTTGAAAAATCCTAATGCCTCGTGGCTGCGTTCTTTTTAACTGGCTTGGAGAATGGGCGGAAAGATGGCAAGGATGAGAGACTACAACAAGGTTTCTACAAAGCCTTCAAGGTACGTCTACTCCTATTCCTTGAAGATTTCATGGAAACCTTACGCATTAAAAATTCTCTAATTAATATGAAACCTATCAATATCATCATATTGATCAAATTTCTCCAATGTTTGTGCTTTTAGGTGAAGCAACCACCGACTGTCCAAGACACATAATTTTCTCAGCAAGGCTTCATGTATATGCATGAATGCCTTGAAGGTCTCCTCATCTTCGTTCAATGCATTCACCTTTTCGTCATAGGAATAGTCATAGTCGGGATTGTCCAGACTATCGAGTTGTCCTTTGAGTTGATTGTATCCACATTCCACGCTCTCCCAATCACTCATAGCCACTTTTGAGTAGATTGCAGGATTCTTAAAGCACATATATAGTAAAGACTTCAGGCGTTGGTCCATAATATCAAAATCATAGTTGTTCCAAAATACAGCCTTAAAGTAATATGATTCCTTTCTCAACACATTTATTCCAAATGCATCGGATGTTGCATCGTAATATTCATCCCATGCTTTCCTTTCCTCTTCGAACAAAGTTTTCGTTACTTTTTTCATTGAGCCAGTCAACACATCTTCATACATTCTTATCCTAAACTCATACATCAGTCTTGCAAGTGCTGATTTACGTCTCACTAAGTAATCCAAATTCGTATTGAAGTTCAGCAAAGAGTCTACCTGTTTCTCCACACCAAGATATCGTTCATACCCATTGACGTTCTCATTGTTGATAGGATAAAATTCATTTAGTCTCCACAGAATCATACGATAATCATGCCTCAACGTATCATTACCATTATAGAATAGAGAGATAAGGTCATCAATGGCATCATTATGGCTTGGAGATATAGAGTCACTGCCGAATAGGTGCACATATCTCCTATGGTTATCCTTAAACCATTGCTCCCAGTCAGCTATTTCTTGGTCGTCAAATTGCCACATGGCATTAGCCACCGTAGCGCTGTCCTTGGATTTATCCCTTTGACTGCATCCACATAGTAGAATAGCAGCCAACACATAGTACAGTAACTTTTTCATAATTCAGAATGCGCACAAATCACCTTTTACCACTTTATCGTCCTTGACCTTGATACGATAGTAGCAGACGTTGCCATCTTGCTTTATTGCCAGCATCTCACCTCCTAGATAAGCGTCTGCAACGATAGCTACTTCCAGTTTAACTTTGTTCTTCCGCAATGTCTCAAACTTGCCTCTAATATACTCCTTGTAACCCTTGCAATCCAAAGATTCAAACACCCATTGCGAATCGTATCTGAACGACTCGTCTAAATGCTTGCAGATAAGTTCGGCATCAAGTGTTTGCCATGCTTTGAGAAAATCTTTGATAATCATTTCCGTGTTTGCTTTTTCTTTCATAAACAACTATTATTTTATCGGTGAATAAACTTTTACATCAACAAGCCTTTTGTCTTTTACATATACCTATGCCACTCATACTTCTCACACATTTTATCCGACCTATTTTTTCAACGATTGCGGAATGAAAGATTATCAGTTTTGAAAGCCTAATAATATACTTAAAAGTTAAACCGGCGTTGTGCATCTGTATTTATGGTAATAAACTTTGGCCGTTTTTTCTTTACTGTTACTGTAAGCACCTTTCTTCCCACCATACATTTGCATTCTTCATACTCTTCCATCGCATCTTCATAAGGGAAAGTACACTCGATATATGCTTTGAGTAGAAACGCAAATGATAAAGGTTGGCTAACATCTGCAATATCAGTATTACCGGTCTTGTCTATAAAAACAATTGTTCCACCTTTTTCATTATACTCTCGTAGTTGACATATTATATCAAAAGCCTTATTCTCCAACATCCATCTATATGTGGGAAGCAATATTTCGCTTCTTGCTTCTTCATATGTATAATATTCATTTATACCTATTCCTTTCCTAAACAATACATCTTTATACTCTCCACTAGTTTCTTTATTCACACATAGGATTTGCCAAACTTCATTTACACTGTTCGAAAGTAGATAGGGTGAGTTCAGTATAGGTATATCACCATGAGGATAGTATGGAGAAAGTTTAGCAAAGGGGTTGTAACGATTTATTGTCGTTAAATTAACTACAATAGAATGCTTCCACTGATATTGATTGAGTATAAGATTCTCAACAACATTCGTCTGACTAGTTCTTTTTAACATCATACTATAAGTTTTATGCAATAACAAGATTGCTATTAAACAATAAATAATATTCTGCTAACTATACTAGGAATGTCACAAAGTTGAATACTTTCACGGACTGGATTAGCAGTAGTATGAATATCAGTATCGCCAGTCTCTTTGTCTCTTTTAATAGATTCTATACATTTGCAAATGCACTGCAATTATAGTGCATTTACTTTAATATGCCAAATTTAAATTGGATTATTTTGACCCATCTGCGCAAAAGGTTTTTGCTGTAGATTTCATTAAGAGCCGTCTGCGCATCTTTCGTCCCTGATTCTTTATACCATTTAACAGCCTCGTTGTACGACCGTTTTACACCTCGTCCATATCTATAGCAATTCCCCAAATTGTACATTGCCTCCTCGTTCTTCTGCTCCGCAGCCATAGAATACCATTTTACAGCTTCCTCATACGATTGTTCTGTACCTAATCCTTTTTCGTAATAAGTACCTACAATATTTTCCGCCTCGATATTGAAACCACTCCTCGCAACTTCAATAAATAACCCAAAGGCTTTCTCGTATGATTGTTCTAAACCAGCTCCTTCGGCGTAGCAAAGCCCAAGCCTATACGAAGCATCACTATTACTTGCATCTGCAGCTAACTTCCACCACTTGACCGCTTCCTCATATGATTGTTCCACACCATATCCTTTTTCATAACAAATGCCAAGCATATATGCAGCTTCACTATTGTTCGCATCTACAGCAAGTTTCCACCATTTTATAGCTTCCTCATATGATTGTTCTATCCTTTCTCCATGATAAAACAAACGACCTAAAGTATATAATTTCACTCCTCTTCTAGTTTCTTCCCATTCACATTTATTTAACCATTTTACAGCTTCTGTTATGGACTTTTCTACACCTATTCCTAAAGCATACAACTCAACTAATTTACATTTTGCTTCATCGTTATTTTTTATCGCAGCTTTGAGAAACCACCCAGCAGCTTCTTCTGCAGGAAAATCGGCGTTGTCTATACGTTCGTATAAAGAGCCTATAGAAACTAGCGCTTCTATGCTTCCATTCTCTACAGCCTTCTGATACCAAAACATAGCTTTCTCATAAGACTGCTCTACTTCATCACCTCTCTCATACATAAAGCCTAGTTTACATTGGGCTTCAACAAACCCTCGTTCTGCAACTTTTACAAACCAATCAACTCCGCAATTTCCGCTACAATACTTAAGCAAATACTCTCCGACACTCATATCTTCTCTTTTAGCAGATTTTATGAACCAATTGATTGCTTCATCATAATCTTTAGCAACTCCATCACCATTTCTATAATGGTATGCTAAACTGGATTGAGCATTGGCATTTCCTTGTTCTGCGGATTTATGATATAATATGATTGACTCTGTTAGATTCTTTTCCACCCCTATACCTAATTCATAAAGCCGAGCGAGATTATATTGGGCACCTCCATGATTCCGTTCCGCTCCTATCTTATACCATTTTGCTGCTTCGCGGAAATCAGATATTGCATCATAAAAAAGACCTAAATGACATGCAGCATTGATGTAGCCGTTTCGTATCACTTTAATAGTCCAATCAATGACTGCTACCGTTCTTTTTTCTCTAGTGTAGTATCTATAATCAGCAAAATATCCGTAAGTGATTTTCTTTATACCAATTTCATTAGTTATATCTTGAATTTTCAGCAATTGTTTTTCTGCAAGATTATCACCCTGTTCCGCTGCCTTAATATACCATTTAATAGCCTCATTGTCATCAGGCAACACTCCTTCTCCTTTTTCGTAGCAAAGGGCGAGGCTGCGTTGAGCCGAAGAGTGGTTTTGTTCTGCAGCCCTTCGATACCATTTAACAGCCTCAACATCATCTTTCTCAACACCACACCCATTAGCGAAGCAACCCCCAAGGTTATATTGAGCAAGAACATATCCTTGGTCAGCTGCCTTACGATACCATCTTACAGCCTCTGCTGAATCTTTTGTTATTCCTATCCCATTATTATAAAAATAACCAAGTTTGCATTGTGCAGAGGCGAATCCTTGTTTTGCGGCCTTGCAATACCATTTAATAGCTGCAGTTTCATCTTTAAGAACTCCCTTCCCGTTTTCATAACAAAGTCCTAGATTGTGTTGTGCAGCCGCGAAACCTTGTTCTGAAGCTTTAAAATACAAATCAACAGCTGTAGTATTGTCTTGTTGTACACCTACTCCAAACTCAAAACAATAGCCAAGAAAACATTGAGCTGGAGCATATCCTTGTTCTACTGCTTTACGAAACCATTTTGTCGCTTCAGAATAATCTGATTCTGTTCCTTTTCCATTATAATAGTAACACCCTAGTCTATATTGTGCTTCGGCATTATTGACCTCGGCTGCCAACTTGTAGTACTCAAATGCTTCCTTATATTGTTTTTTCTTATCTGCGCAATTGGCGAGTTCTATTAACCGATTTTTTATATTTATATGAGCCTCATCGACAGTTTGGATAATAGAGTTTTCTTCCGTATGAATCAACGTTCCACATGTCTCAAAAGATAGGGAATTGTTTTTACATATTGCCACTTGACAAGTCCAATCACGTCCTTCAATAAATGTTCCCTTTGAGAAAGCCTTGCAGTAATACGCATCGGCATCAAGCAGGTCAATGAAACGTTCTAATCGCCCGTCTTTTTCTTCATAATCAAAATGTGGTTCAATACAGAGATAATGATTATCACCTATAGAACATTGGTTAATCAAACCGACAAACCGCTCTAGGTTAAAATAATCATCAGCCAAATCGATGACATTGGAGAGTATATGCAGAGTTGGTATTTCTTCATCCACGCATAAATCATCTTCCTCCAAATCGTCAAAACCTTTTAAGCAAGTAACAATCTCCGCTTGCGGAAAAAATCGAGAAACGTGCAAAGCCGCTCTTTTTAACGCGATTTCTGATGGCTCTATAAGCACAACTCTTCGTACTTGTTGGGACAATCCATTCTTGCGCAAAAAATCTGCATAGCAGATAGTACCAATTGCCTGGCCACAACCATAATCGATTATATCAATTGTCTGATGGTTTATAAAATCATCAGACAAATGTTCAAAAGCATATTGCAACTTAGCTTCATGCATTAAACCTAATGCGTGAATATACATATTAAGTTCAGGCTCACTTTGCAACTGACACACACCATGCTGAATATTCGTGTATAGTTCACTGCTGAGTTCTACAGGTAGACGTTTGGTAAACTCTACGGATACCGAACGAAGAGAACGAAAGTTTATTTCTTTCATTCGTTCTACCGTATATGCATAATTCGTGCCTTTCTCAATATGCTGTGTCATATTATTTCCCTGTTATTGTTTCCGAATAAGGATTGATTTTATGTTGCTGCCAATTCTTGATTGCAATTTCCTTACTTGTATTTGCATAGCAATATTCGCACAAATGAGGACAGGTATTATATTCGCCAATGTCCTTGGACTTCATACAACCACAAAACTCTCTCTGTCCTTTATCCTTATTGTTTCTGTTTATTACTGCAAACTCTCCATTGTCAAGAGGGATGGCATCGTTTGGAATAATCTGAGGTTCTTCTGTTGCAAAGAGGTCTTGCTGAACTGATTGTTCCCGAACAATCTCTGCACCAAGGCACTTCATAAGTTCTGGTGATCTGTAGCCTAACCGAACAATAAGTCTATCATCAACACAATGGTTGTGTTTTATTCCAAATTGTTCAAAGTCTATCTTTTCACCACAGGTAGCAAGTTCATAGTTCCATTTCTTATTCAGTTCTGCTAGTTTGGAGGCAAACTCAACCATTGCTTCATCATCCCACTCTCGATAATTTATGTTATTCTTTTCAAGATTTGCTTTTACCTTGCGGTATGAAGCAATGTCCGCAAAACTGAAAACAAGTTTCTCTGTATATCCATAGAGACTATCACCGATAAACTCAATCTTTCGTATTAAATCATCAATACTAATCGTGTCAGTCAAGATAAGAGGGTCAAAGCGCCATATCACAGCCCCTTTCCCTAACTTATCAACCAATAATTTAAATGTTTCTATACGCTCGGCAAGCGGCCTTACTCCTTTCTCAAGTTTTTCTTTCTCGTAATCGTTTAGGGTGTATTGGATGTAACAACCTATGCCTTTTTCCTTTAACTCATCTAATCGACTTAAAAGAGGACGAGGATTCTTCGACCAGAAGACAATGAACTTGGTATCTTCATATGAGACATACATCTTTTTCCCATTAAAAGGGTTAGTCCAAGCAGAATAGCCGACCTCTAAACGATGAAAGAACCAATCGGAATAAAAAGCTGGTATATCCGTACTACGACTAGCAGAAACAATCACTGGAGCATGCGCTTCAGCCTTGTTTCCATCCTCTAATACTATTTGTTTTTTCTTATTATTTGACATCCTGCTTCCCCTTTAAGTACATAATTTGCAAAGGTAACGATTTAATGACAAGAAGCACCATAGCAAACTTATGTTATTCGGCATAAAGATGCTTTGCGGGAACGAAGAGAATGATTAAGGAATATGGGATGTAGGTTAGAGGTAAAGAGAGAGGTTGTCTTTTGACGTTTCTTACCGAGTAAACGATTTTTATTTTTGGCCTGGCAAGGAGCAGGAGACTGTTTAGGCTCTAGAGTAATCGCACCTCCGTTCCATTCCACATCGCTCTATATTTTCAAAAATTTTCAAGGGCTTGCAAAAAAATTTTCACTTTGATGAAAAAAGTTTTTCAACAAAGCGAAAATTCAGTTTGGATATACCCAAACTGTAGTACTTGCTTGTAATACTGACAGTAAGTAGTAGGCTTTAGCAAAACTCAATACTTCCATTGTATCACGCGAAATTGAACGAATATACATATTGTTTTCGTACAATAATCCAGATGGCAGGTTGCAGCGACCGAAAGGTTGCTTTTCCCTACGGCCAGCGACCTAAAGGTTGCTTTTCCTTTACAGCCAGCGAACTTTGTTTCCGTGTCGACAATTGCACGAACTTGTAATTTTCAATTCTCAATTTAATTGCTCCTTGCCAGGGCAAAAATGAAACTTTTTTACTCACTTGAAACTATAGCTTTTGTTTAGGGTGTAGTGTTTGGTGTTTAGGGTATAGTATAGTGTTTAGGGGGCGAACTTATGCCCCTGCGACGAGCGAAAACGGTAGGTGATACAGAGAGTGGAAGCGCCTGACTTAATGATGTCGCATCCGACACGTAACGGGGAGGGCTAACCTCGCCCCTACACATTACACCTTGCCTGTGTCCTTTAACTCCAAGAGTACCGTCATTCCCGGACGCAGACCCTCTACCCTATGCTTGGGGCGCAGGCGTATCTCGAAGGTGCGCATGTCGTAGGTGCCCACCTCCTTGGTGGACTTCCACGTGGCAAAACTGCCGAGGGGACTGATGTAGTAGACCGTCATCGGCACATCGGTGCGGGCCAGGGCGGGCACAGAGACGGCAAACTGCTTGCCCATGCGGATGTGGGGCATGAGGTCCTCGCGCACGTTGAAGACGGCATAGGCGTCGTCGAGCGTGACGAGGGTCATGATGGGGGCTCCGGGTGCCACGAGTTCGCCTCGCTTGGGATAGATACCGGCAATATGTCCGTCGGCAGGAGCCGTGAGACGTGCATCGACGAGGAGGGCGCCCACCTCATCAACGCTGCTTGCCGAAGCCTCCACGAGGTTACGGCTGGCCTCACGGTCCTCGCGCTGCAAGCCCTCTTGGGCCAGGCGGTACTGTTCGTAGGCAGAGCACTCGGTGGCACGGGCCATGAGCATGGCAGCCTCGGCCTCATCGTAGCGCTGGCGGGGCACGACGCTATCTTGGTACAATAGGTGTATGCGCTCGTAGGTCTTCTCGGCCAGCGTGGCCTGGCTCTTGGCGGCCTGCCACACCTGATAGGCCGAGGCTACGAGTTCGCGACGTGTGCCACGGTCGACCTTGCGGTTCTCCTCCTGTGTGGCGCGGTGCAGGGCCTCAGTCTTGCGGTACTGAGCCTCCACGATGGGACTGTTGATGACGACCAGCGTGTCGCCCTCATGCACGGCATCACCCTCGCGTACGAGCAGCGAGTCGATGCGCCCGAGGAGTTTGCCACTGATGCGTATCTCGGTGGCCTCGACCTGCCCCTGCAGGGTGATGGGGGACTTGCGGGCGGTGAGCAACCCGATGAGGGTGATGACCACAACTGCGGAGAGCAGTACGATGAAGGCGAGGGAGAGGGATTTGCGATTCATTTGTTAGTGGAAAGATGAAAGATGAAAGTGGAAAGATGAAAGTTTCTTTGCAGAAACCAACGAAAAACAGGCGCTATCAGGATAACCTATAACCATTAACCGTTAACCCATAACCTATAACCTATCACCTTTAACCGTTAAACTATAATCGTTACCTCCCACACACGGCCTGTAGGTTGGCCATCGCCACTTGGTAGGCATACTGTGCTGTGAGGCGCGCCAGGCGGGCGGTGGCGAGGGCATCCTCGGCATCGATGAGTTCGGTCGAGGTAGCCATGCCCTCGGCAAAGGCGGCACGGCGCATACGGAGCAGTTCTTCGCTGAGGGTGATGGTGGAGTCGAGCACACGGATGTCATCTCTCGTGCGTTGCAGGGTGGCGTAGAGTTCGGAGACCATCACCTTGAGGTCGGCTTCGGCCTCCTCGCGGCTCCATGCCAAGGTCTGTTGGGCGAGTTTCGTCTGTGCCACCTTGCGCTCGCGGTCGAGGCCATCGAAGAGGTTCCACGCAAATCCCACGCCCACAACGGTGCGCGGCATGAGGTTGCTCGGGAGGCCATGGGCCCAGAGTGTCTGCTTACCGAAGAGTGCCACCTCGGGAAGGTAGCCACCAAGGTCGATGCGCAGTTTATCGCCTGCCATCTGCTCCTCCAGGGAGAGTGAGGTGAGTGTAGGATTGTTCTGCAACATCGATCCCATGAAGACATCTTCCATGGGGAGTTCATCGGAGACAAGCAGGGGCGATGTGGGCACAATCTTCGTCTTGTCGGGCACAATGCCCAAGAGTTGCTTCAGCGCCATTTGCCCCACCTGCTCCACACTCTCGGCATGGTGCCACTCGCGCTCGGCCTCCTCCATGGCCACCTGCGTAGCCAGTCGGGCAACCTTGTCAATGAGGCCCACCTGCTCCATGCGCAGGGCATCGGCATAGTGGCGTTGCATGGCCTCGTAGCGCTGATGGCACACCTCGGTCGTGTGTCGAGCCAGCACCAGGCCGTAGTAGCGTTCTACGAGCAGCACCTGCTCGGCAGACTCCACACGCTCGCTACCTATCTGCGCCATATTGACCATACGCCTTGCCATCTTGTCGGCATAGTATCGCTTGCCTCCACTGAAGGCCACCCACTCGGCCGTGAGATCCACCGAGGCAATATCTTGCGGAAGCAGAGGAAAGGTAAAGGTGTACTGCCCCACCCTGTCGAGGAGCCCCGTCACCAGTTCCTCACCCGGCACGATGCGCTGCACATCGGCCTTGAGCGGGTCGGTGTAGTAGGACAACGGTTGGCGCACCTCGACCCGCTCGGAGAGGTGCATGTATGCCCCTTCGGCCTGTAGTTGCGGCCACCACAAGGCATTCACCCGCCCACGCTCCTTGCGTGCTATCTGCACCTCGGCATCAGCCGCCTTGAGTGCTGCACTATGCCGTAGCATCAGGTCACGGGCCTCGTCAATGCTGCAGTTCACCTGCTGGGCCAGCAAGGGGTATACCGTCAGCATACAGAGACAAATCGCAATGTTCCTCATAAAAGATAACATAACTACACCTGTGTGAGATGTCACCAATAACACCTCATGCGAAATGATTGTTCGGAGTATCCACCAGAGCCTAATGACCACCGTCGACACTCGAACGACAGGCGCTTAAGACTCGCGGTTCATGACCTACCGTTCACTGCTCAAGACATTTTCTCAGCTCTCGCTTTTGAGGTTTCGCCGAATGTTGCTAAATTAGCGCCGCAAAAGCAAAATCAAAAGCACTATGGAACGAGTTACCCTGCTACCCCCAACCGCACTGAGCGATGGATGGATTGACGCCCAATACTTACCCAAAGGAAAGGACAAATACTACATACGCAACCTACAGGTAAAGCAACCCGAAGGAGGATGGCGACATCTGCGTAGCGGTGAGATAGAACGTCTGGTGATGAATAACAACACAGCCTCATCGTGGGATACGGTGTGGGTAACCGAAGACTTTGACCCGAGCGTGGTAAAGGACAATAAGTTTTACGGCACCGTGCGCATAGGCCGCGTCAGTTCTGGGGCATTACAGTATCACGATTTACGTCTTCCTGTGGGTATAACAAATTCGAGCATACACTCGTGTGACATTGGCGACGACTGTGCCATACACGATGTACACTATCTGTCACACTATATCATCGGGGCACACAGCATGTTGTTCAACATCCAGGAAATGTCATGTACTGACCACGCCAAGTTTGGTAATGGCATAATCAAAGATGGCGAATCCGAGGAGGTGCGAGTACGCATAGAAATCATGAATGAAACGGGGGCACGATCGGTGATTCCCTTTGACGGCATGATACCTGCCGATGCTTATTTATGGGCCAAGTATGTGGACGATAAATCTCTACAAGAGCGCCTTGCCGATATCACCCAACGCACCGTGGACCACCATCGCGGATACTACGGAGAGATTGGCGAGCGATGCGTCATCAAGAACTCTTCCATCATCAAGGATGTGAAGATTGGCACCGATTGCTACATTAAGGGTGCCTCGAAGCTAAAAAATATCACCATCAACTCTTCCAATGAAGAGCCCTCGCAGATAGGCGAAAACGTGATTCTCGTGAATGGTATCGTGGGCTATGGTTGTCGCATATTCTATTCATGCACAGCGATAAAATTCATTCTGGGCAACAACTCAAACCTCAAGTATGGTGCCCGCCTCATCAACTCCATCATGGGTGACAACAGTACCATATCATGTTGCGAAGTACTGAACAATCTCATCTTCCCCAGCCATGAACAGCACCACAACAACTCGTTCCTCATTGCCTCGGTTATCATGGGACAGAGCAACATGGCTGCCGGTGCCACTATCGGCAGCAACCACAACAGCCGCACCAACGATGGCGAGTTGGTGGCAGGACGTGGTTTCTGGCCAGGACTGTGCTCATCGGTGAAGCATTCGAGCCGCTTCGCCTCATTCACCCTATTGGCCAAGGGCGACTACCCAGCCGAGATGAACATCACCCTACCCTTCGCTCTCGTGAGCAACAACGTGGCAGCCGACCGTCTGGAGGTGATGCCGGCCTATTGGTGGATGTACAACATGTATGCCCTGGCACGCAACACCTGGAAATACCGCACACGCGACAAGCGCCGCACCAAGGTGCAGAACATCGAGTTCAACACCTTTGCTCCCGACACCATGCAGGAAGTCATCCGTGCCCGACAACTGCTCGAACTGTGGACGGGAAAGGCATACATAAACGATAACGAAAACTCTAAACACGAAACTCTACACACTAAACAAGTACAAGAATTAGGCCGTCTCCTACTTCAGAGTGACCGAAAGTTAGTAGAGGGTCTCACCATCCTGGGTGAAGGCATGGAGAATAGCCGTCGCGAGGTGCACATCCTCAAAGCCTACGATGCCTATCATGCCTATGGCGACATGCTCATACACTATGCCATGAATAACGTACTGGATTACTGCGAAGACCGCACTCCTCAATGGGAAGAACTTGCCAAGATGGGTGAACAGTCCTGCGACACGTGGGTCAACCTTGGTGGACAACTCATGAGGAACTGCGACCTTGACGTCCTACGCAACGACATCTGCAACGGTACACTCGATACGTGGAATGACATACACCATCGCTACAATAAGCTATGGAAACAATACACCGTCGACAAACTATGCCATGCATTATATGCCCTACGCATGGGATTAGGCATCGAAACTATGACCCCCGACATGTGGCTACAAGCCCTTGCCCACGAAGAGCGCATACAGCGTCGCATCAGCGAGCAAGTGTACCTCTCGCGTAAGAAAGACCATGACAACCCCTTCAGAACACTGACCTGCAGAAACGCCGAGGAGGCTTTGGCTGTCTATGGTACTCCTGAAGAAAACAGCTTCGTTAGCCAAGTGCGTAAAGAGATGTTTGCCCATATTCGAAAGATAGAACAGCTCAGAGACACGTTGTAAGGCCTATTTTTGCATTATAACAAAAAAAATATTGCCAAGATATTGGAGATAATAAAAAAACAACTACCTTTGCACCCAACGATGAGAAGATTGTAAGCGATGCGTAATTTTGACTTTACATATTTTAGCTATTTTTACTTTTACTTTAACACAAAGTAGAGCGGGATGGGCTATATCGTAACATAAAGTCAAAAAAAACGAAAGAAGCACAAATGAATATGGAAGTCCCGCTCAACAATAGCGGGACTTACTTTTTTAATAATAACGAATATGAACGAAGCAAGTAAGACATTTGCCATACAGCCAGCCGACCGATTAGGCTCGGTAAGCGAGTACTATTTCTCACGCAAGCTCAAGGAGGTAGCGGCCATGAATGCTGCTGGTAAAGGTGTTATCAGCCTCGGTATCGGTAGCCCCGATATGCCGCCATCAGAAGAGACGGTAGAGACCCTATGCACTGAGGCTCACAATCCCAATGGGCATGGCTACCAACCCTATGTGGGCATTCCCGAGCTGCGCGAAGCCTTTGCTCGGTTCTACAAACGATGGTATGGTGTGGAGCTCGATGCCAAAAGCGAGATACAGCCCCTCATCGGTTCCAAGGAGGGCATATTGCACGTCACGCTGGCCTTCGTAAACCCCGGCGAGCAGGTATTGGTGCCCAACCCTGGCTACCCCACCTACACCTCATTGAGCCGACTGCTCGGTGCCGAAGTGGTAAACTATGACCTCAAGGAGGAAAAGGGATGGATGCCCGACTTTGAAGCATTGGAACGCATGGACCTCAGCCGCGTAAAACTCATGTGGACCAACTACCCCAACATGCCTACGGGAGCCAATGCCACTTCCGAACTCTATGAACGCCTCGTGGACTTTGCGCGACGCAAGGGCATCGTCATCGTAAATGACAATCCTTATAGTTTCATACTCAACGATAACCCCATGAGCATACTCTCCGTGGAGGGTGCCAAAGAATGCTGTATCGAGTTCAACTCCATGAGCAAGAGCCACAACATGCCCGGATGGCGTATCGGCATGATTGCCACGAACCCCACCTTCATCAGTTGGATACTCAAGGTGAAGAGTAACATCGATAGCGGCATGTACCGTGCCTTGCAGCTCGCAGCCGTGAGGGCCTTAGATGCCGAATCGGCCTGGTACGAGGGCAATAACGCCAACTACGCTTCTCGACGCCATATCGCCGAGGCTATCATGGATGCCCTGGGCTGCACATACGACAAGAATCAAGTGGGAATGTTCCTCTGGGGACGCATCCCCGACCACTTCGCTACTGTAGAGGAGCTCACCGAACGCATACTGCACGAGGCACGCGTATTCATCGTGCCGGGCTTCATCTTCGGAAGCAATGGAAGCCGCTACATACGCATATCGCTATGTGCCAAGAACGACATGCTGGAAGAAGCATTGAGAAGAATACGACAATTGTAAATAAAGAAAAACAGAAAAAAACAACATACACTATGGAACTGAAAACAATCAAACTCGCAGGCATTGAGGATAAGCGTCCTCTCGTAATCGCAGGACCTTGTAGTGCAGAAACCGAGGAACAAGTAATGGAAGCAGCCACTCAGTTGGCCAAAAGAGGTGTAAAGATATTTCGCGCAGGTATCTGGAAACCACGCACCAAGCCCGGAGGCTTTGAAGGTATCGGCACCGAAGGACTTGGTTGGATGCAACGCGTGAAGCAGGAAACAGGCATGTACACCACTACAGAAGTGGCAACAGCCAAGCACGTAGAAGAGGCTCTGAAAGCAGGCATTGATATTCTATGGGTTGGAGCACGCACCTCGGCAAACCCCTTTGCCATGCAGGAACTGGCCAATTCGCTCCAGGGAGTTGACATCCCCGTATTTGTAAAGAACCCCGTTAACCCCGACCTTGAATTGTGGATTGGTGGTATGGAACGACTCAACAATGCAGGTATCACCCAATTGGGAGCTATACACCGCGGGTTCAGTACCTATGAAAAGAAGATGTATCGCAACCTTCCTCAGTGGCACATACCCCTCGAATTGCGCCGTCGCTACCCCAACCTACCCATCCTGTGCGACCCCAGTCACATTGGAGGCAAACGCGAGCTCATAGCTCCCTTGTGCCAACAGGCTATGGACCTCAACTTCGATGGTCTCATCATTGAGAGCCACTGTAACCCAGACAAGGCATGGAGCGATGCTTCGCAACAGGTGACCCCCGAATCATTGGAGTACATCCTCGACATGCTCGTCATCCGCGAAGAGACACACAGCACAGAGGACCTCGGCCAGTTACGAAAACAGATTGACGAATGCGACGATAGCCTCATTCAAGAATTGGCCAAGCGCATGCGCGTGGCACGTGAAATTGGAATGTTCAAGAAGGAGAACGGCGTGACCGTATTCCAAAACAACCGCTACAACGAGATTCTCGAGAAACGTGCCAAGCAAGGCGAACAGTGTCAAATGAGCGGCGAGTTTATGAAGAAAATCTTCGAAGCCATCCACGAGGAATCTGTACGCCAACAGATGGAAATCATAAACAAGTAAAGCATATGAAGATTCTCATTCTCGGAGCCGGTAAGATGGGCTCATTCTTTACAGACCTACTGAGCTTTCAACACGAGACAGCCGTATATGACATTGACCCCAAGCGACTGCGCTTCGTGTACAATACTTGCCGCTTCACCTCACTGGAAGAGATACGCGAGTTTGCACCCGAACTGGTCATCAATGCTGCCACGGTGAGGTACACCATCGAAGCATTCAATAAAGTGCTTCCCGTACTCCCCAAAGACTGCATCTTGAGCGATATAGCATCGGTAAAGAGCAACCTGCCCGAATATTACCGCCAGAGTGGATTCCGCTTCGTGAGCACCCATCCCATGTTTGGCCCCACCTTTGCCAGCCTCAGCAACCTTAGTAACGAGAATGCCATTATCATCAGTGAGAGTGACCACCTGGGCAAGGTATTCTTCAAGGACCTCTACCAAAACCTCGGACTCAACATCTTCGAGTACACGTTCGACGAGCACGATGAAACCATGGCCTACTCCCTCTCCATCCCCTTCGTGTCGACCTTCGTATTCTCGGCCATCATGAAGAAGCAGGAGGCTCCGGGTACCACCTTCAAGAAGCACATGGCTATTGCCAAGGGACTGCTCAACGAGGATGACTACCTTTTGCAAGAGATTCTCTTCAACCCTCGCACACCCGGACAAGTCGAGAATATACGCCGCGAGTTGAAAGAGTTGCTACAGATTATCGAAGAACGTGATGCCGAGGGCATGAAAGCCTACCTCACAAAGATTCGCGCAAAGATTGATTGAGCCGTGAGCAACAAGCTATAAGAAGCGAGCTATGAGCGGTGAGCTATAAAATAGATGAGGGTGTGTCAGTGACACACCCTCATTTGGTATACCATTGCTACCTAAGACAACCTAGAGTTTCCTAAGAGCTCCAAGATCCACCTAACTTTCTTAGAGTTCAAAGCTGAGCCGCAATCTTATCGCATGTAGCCTGAGTAGCGGGTACGAGTGGCAAGCGCAACACATTCTTTATCATACCTCGAAGCTCCATCAAGCATTTGATGCCAGCAGGGTTACCATCGACAAAAATCAGACGATACAACTCCGACAAACGCTTGTCGATAACCTCGGCCTCTGCAAAATGGCCGGCATGAGCCCAATGTACTAACTCGGCAAACTCGGCAGCATAAGCATTACCGATAACAGAGATTACGCCATCAGCACCGCTCTTGATAAGGGGCAAGGTGATGCCATCGTCACCAGAGAACACCTTGAAACCCTCGGGACGATTGCGAAGGATATACTCTATCTGCTCCACATTACCCGACGCCTCTTTGATACCCACCACATTCTTGCAATCAGTCGCCAAGCGCAGAGTAGTTTCGGGAAGCATGTTCACTCCCGTACGACCAGGTACGTTGTAGAGGATGATGGGCACATCAGTAGCCTCGGCGATGGCCTTGAAGTGGGCATACATACCCGCCTGTGTGGGCTTATTATAGTAAGGCACCACAGAAAGCAGTGCGTCAACATCCTCCATTTTATCCTTGGCCAGCTTGCTCACAATCTTGTGAGTGCAATTGCCTCCACAACCAAGCAGAATAGGCAAGCGTCCTGCGTTACGCTCCACAACAGTCTTGCGCACAGCAAGTTGCTCCTCATCGCTGAGTGTAGGAGTCTCTGCCGTAGTGCCCAGCACACAAAGGAAATCCGTACGGCTGGCTACCTGATAGTCCACCAAACGACCAAGCGTCTCATGGTCAACCTCACCTGTTGCATCAAACGGGGTGACCAGCGCCACACCCATTCCATATAATTCTTTCTTTTCCATTTTGCTTCTATTTTATTATTCTTTATTCAAACACAAACAGTTCAGACGGTGTAGTACGCTTCAGCGCCGCCAAGTAAAGATCCTTGCCGGGGATGATGCCCACGCCACGGAGCTCCCACTCCACAGTCTTGTAAGCCAACTCGGGATGGTTGTTCTCACGGCTGAGGTGACAAAGCCAAATATACTTGAGGTGCTCCATAAGATTAGCCGCGAGGAACTTAGCCGTAGTCTTGTTGCTGAGGTGTCCGTTAGGTCCTGTGATACGGTCCTTGAGATACTGTGGATAAGGTCCATGCGCCAGCATCTCCTCATCATAATTAGCCTCAATGACGAGGTAGTGAGCACGAGCGATATAGCTTGCCACCGTATCAGTGATGTGCCCCAAGTCTGTGATGAAACAAAAAACCTTCTCTTCACATTCAATAAGATAGCCCACATTGTCATTTCCATCATGAGGCACCTCAAAGGGAGTGATGCGGAAGTCTCGTAGACGATGCGTCTCCTCTTTCTCCACATAACGCATGCACGACACAAGCTTCTGCGTCATACAATAGTTACGATTGATACCCACATGAGTCTCTCGTGTGGCATAGATGGGTATATTATATCTTTCGCCCAATGTGCCGAGCGACTTGATGTGATCAGCATGGTCGTGAGTAACAAATACCCCCATGATAGAATCAAACGAGAGTCCGGCCTCCTTCAATCCGTTCTTGATAGTACGCACCGGTATACCGGCATCGATAAGGATACCGTAGTTTTCGGTACCAAGGTAGAAGCAGTTTCCGCTACTTCCACTTGCAAGACATATAAAATTCAGTTTCATATAGTGTTTCTTTTATTTTCATTTAGTTCTCACCCTTCATCATCCCTTATTAGAACGGATATCCTACGGCAAAGTGCCATGCAAAGTCACGTCCGAATCGAGGATGCAGGATTGGGTATCGCAGTGGTCCCTCCACATACATGGGATTGACGGCCTTCATCGCCGCATCGACACGTAGTACGAGGAAGTTGAGGTCGAGACGCACGCCCAATCCGTATGACACGGCAATCTGTTTGTAGAACTCATTCCACAGGAACATACCTCCCGGTTGGTCAGAGTAGTCATACATGGTCCAGATGTTACCCGCATCGACGAACACAGCTCCGTCGAGTTTCCAAAACATGTGCATACGGTATTCGAGGCTGAGGTCCAACTTGATATCACCCGACTGATTGATGTAGTCAATGGTTCCGTTACGACTCACGTAGCGTCCCGGTCCCAATCCGCGCACCGGCCATCCACGTACTCCGTTAGCACCTCCGGCATAGTAACGTTTCTCGAAGGGTAGCATACGAGAGTTGCCATAAGGATATGCCACACCCGTCTCAACATGTAATAGCAAATTATTGCGTCGTCCGAGGTTCATGTTCATCGTCCACGCCAAATCCGTCTTCAGGTATTGCGCATAAGCGAGATTGAAAACATGATACTGCCCTATTGAGTCCTTCTCCATCTTCAAGGCGTTCGACAACAGGTAGAGCAGGTTGCCCGACGTCTCCACACTGGCACGTACCGAATGCGACACGTCGAAATAATTTTTGGTGACACCGGCATTGGGGGTCGTATAGTAGAAGTCATATCCCGTGCGGAAGATGAAGAGGTCCTCATAGTTGAACTTCATGATTGAGTTCATACTATTGTACTGGTTCAAGTAGTTGTCAATGAAGTACTGGTCCTTGCGCGGCACCGATACGAAGTTGACACCCACCAAATCAAAGCGATGACGCATCTGCTGGGTACTATTCCACAAGTAGCTCCACGATGCCGAGAACACATTGCGGTCAAACTCCGGACGAGTCTGCGCATTATACTGGAGGTCCAATTGCGTGGTAGCCAAGCTCTGTCTCTGCACCTCGTCGCGAATAAAAGGCACGATGAATCGGGGGAAGTTAAGCCCCATGTCCACACCATATTCGAGGAATTTGCCCGACTCATAGTCCGTCAAGTGAGTGATATTCTCATAGGCTCCACGAAACTTAATGACAAACGTTTCTGAGCCATGAAAGAGATTACGATGCATAAACGAGAGCGAAGCCGACACACCCACATCGCCTGCCGTATTGGTAAAGTCGACCTCCGTGCTCACCGACACCTTCTCTGCTGGATTCAGCGTGACAAAGCAGTTCAAAGTGCTATCACTCGTCTCCATGAAGTTGATGTTCGTAGCTTTCAAAGCCCCCAATCGTCCATACGAAGAGTACGACCTCTTCACATTGTTGATATCAAAGGTCATCCCCGGTGCTATATGGGAAGCATACCTCACCGTAGAGAACCGAAATGGAGGTTTATTCTCATACAAGAAGCTCTCCTTGCCCACATCCACCGTGTCGGCAAATACAAACGAGGGCCGATACTCAACCGAAGAGGGATACATCAAATACTTCACACTATCTATGTAGTACTTTTTCCACGGCTTATAGGTAGAGCGCCCACTTACCGGTTCGCTGGAGAAACTTCCCGAACGTATACGCACCGAAAGGTCCACCTCCAAAGAGTTACGCGAAGTATCAGCCGAATAGGTGATATAATCCTTCTTATACCCATAGTATCCCTTGCCCTGCAACATCGTTGCCAACCGCGTACGCTCAGCATTCAAAACGTTGGCATCAAACGGCGCACCCACCTTAATGGACGAGTTGGCAGAATCGGCAAGAATATGCCCCAGCATCACGGAGTCTATACACACATAATGAACGCCCGACAGATGATACTGACGTCCCGGATGTGCATAATACTTTACCCTCGCCTTACGCTTGTGGTACGACGTTTCAAATTCTACCCGTGCTTTCAAATACCCTTGGTTGACCAATGCCTTCTCCATAGCCTCGCAGCTCTTCTGCGTCAAGGTGTCACTATACACACGTGGAGCCTCACCGATATTACGCAACATGCGGTTAATGAAGTTATCCCTTTTTCCCGAGAGACTATACAACCTCATCGGCAAGCGGAAAAGACCAAACGTACGAATGTTGGGATATTGGCGTACCCTTGACTTCAGCGACGACACCACCTTAGGATTCTCCTCTGAGATTACCTTATATTTGTCCATCAGATAGGCACCTTCAGGCAGATGACGCGACACCGAGCACGACGATAACACCATGGCTATCATCGCTATCAGACACAGATATTTGCTTTTCGTCGCGTTCATTCCTCAACTTTTACTTACCTGCGGCGCCTACTACCGCAAATTATCTTGCAAACTTACGCAAAAATTCTCGTTTTTTATGTAAGTTTGCACCGTTTTTTGATGAACAGAACGCGCAAAAATTCCTAAATATATGCTAAGCAAAGCCAAAATCAAGCTCATCCAATCGTTGGATCAGAAGAAAAAGCGCCGCGAGGAGCGTCTTTTCGTAGCCGAAGGTCCCAAGGTCGTGGGCGACCTCATGCCCTACTTCCCTTGTCGTCTCATCGTGGCCGAGCCCACCTGGTTGGCCGCCCACCCCGAGGTGCGTGCCACTGAGATCATCGAGGCCACCAGCGACGAGCTACGCAAGGCTAGCTTCCTCAAGACACCCCAAGAGGTGCTTGCTCTCTTCGAGCTTCCCAACTACGCTACCCCACACGACGTAGCCTCTCAGGAGCTCTGCCTTGCCCTCGACGATGTGCAGGACCCCGGCAACCTGGGCACCATCATCCGCGTAGCCGATTGGTTTGGCATACGTCATATATTCTGCTCCATAGGCACCACCGATGCGTTCAGCCCCAAGACCGTGCAAGCCACTATGGGAGCCATTGCTCGCGTACAAATACACTATGTAGATTTATACGATTTTCTATGCTGCGTAAAGCAAGAAAATCCCTCTACACCCCTCTACGGAACCTTTCTCGAGGGCAAAAGCATCTATCAGGAGCTGCTCACCTCACATGGCATCATCATCATGGGCAACGAGGGCAATGGCATAGGCCAAAAGGTCAAGGAACTGGTGAGCCACAAGCTCTTCATCCCCAACTATCCTGAGGGTAGCGCCACCTCTGAGTCGCTCAACGTAGCCATCGCCACCGCCATCACCTGCGCCGAGTTCCGCCGCAGATAAAACCCTCCACAAAAGAATACAGGCAACCTTATCACTAAGGCTGCCTGACAGGGATTAAGGAATAAGAGTTACTTTGGATGCTGCAAAGCAGCGGGGATGAAAGATTTAAGGGTTATGCTTTTATTCCGTTATTCCTATTAATCAGTTAATCATTATGTCGTGGTGGCAAGAGGCGACGGTGTGGTATAGGTACGTGTAGCCAACTCCTTGTCGAGCATGTACATGCCGTACTTGTTACACTCGACGGCCTCTACGGCGGCAATCATCTCGCGGGCATTCTCCTCTTCCTCTACCTGCTCGTCGATGAACCACACGAGGCGGTTGATGGAGGCGAAGTCGCGGTCCTCATTGGCAATGAAAGCCAAGTTGTTGATAAGCGCGGTCACCTTCTTCTCGTGCTCGAGAGTCTGCTTGAACATATCCAACACGCTATCCCACTCAGTGGGTACCTCAGCGATGGACTGCAAAAGCACCTTAGCATCGCGCGAGTTGAGGTAGTTCATGAAGATGCGGGCATGATCCTGCTCCTCGAGGTACTGCACGTAAAACCAGTTTGCCACTCCCTTGAGACCCTTAGCCTCGGCATCCATTGACATGGCAAGATACAGATAGGCCGACCATAACTCAGCATTGATCTGTTCATTTATCACTTGGTGAAGTTTGTTGCTTAACATAATGGTATGGGATTGAGAGTTTAGTGTTTAGAGTTTAATGTTAACCGCCAATCATTAATCGTGGAATAATGATTTAGACGGTGAAGGGGGAAAGCCTTTATGTAGAGATGGCCACCTCACGGCTTTCCCCTCTTCCCTATTCCTACTGATCAGAGTTCTGTCTTCCACACACCGTGGAGGTTGCAGTACTCGTATACGGCTACGGGCTTGTCGGCACAGGTGCAGAATACGGCTTCTGCCTTACCCTCATGGGGAAGGTCGATGCGCATGCCGCCATGCTCTGTCTCCACATAGATGAATGCGATGTGGTGGTCCTCAGTCATGGGGTGAGGCACACTGCCCACCTCTACCTTGATATGGCAATCGTCGACACGTGTCACCACGGGGAGATGCTTCTCTACGCTGGCGTCAACGGTATTCACGGTGAGTTCCTTCATCTTCTCGCCACAGCATACGACGGGAACCTTAGAGTCTACCACCTTCTGGATTACATTACCACAATGCTCACATTTGAAAAATCTTACTGACATAATATTTAAGTTTTAATGGTTAATATTCGTTGTTGTTTCGTTTTTCTGATGCGAAGGTAGGGACTTATTTTTAACTGAGCAAATACACCGCATCTATGTGCTTATAGATAAAATCAAACACCCTACCCTCAGCTATTGGCTGTTGACTTTTAATCATTGGCTAACGGCTTAGGGATATAACAAGAAAGAATGGGAATTGTTCGGTTGGCAGGTATTAACGATTAACGATGATTAAAGGTTAAGGGTTAACGGATTCTCCATCACCTATTCCCCATAACCCTACACATTAAACATTAAACATTAAACACTAAACATTAAACACTACACACTAAACCCTACACAAAACCTACCTACTTCCCCAATAGAGGAACAGCATGCCGAGAAGAACGAGGAGGAGGTCGAGGGCTTTGCTGCGGAGGTTCTTCTCACGGAAGAGCAGGGCACCACAGAAGAACGACACGAGCACACTGCCACGGCGCACCATGGATACGACGGCGATGAGCGAGTCGGGCTGCTCGAGGGCAGTGAAATAGGCAAAGTCGGCCATGCAGAGGAAGATCGAGATAAAGGGAATGGCCCACGACCAATGGAACGGGGTGCTCTGCTTGCGCTTGGGGTACCACAACACGAGGAGCACCACACCCATGATGAGGCATTGGTAGAGGGTGAACCACGATTGCACGACCATGCTATCGAACTGGTGCATAAGGAACTTATCATATAGCGCACTCACGGCACCGAGCAACGAGGCCAGTGCCACACAGTATATCCAACGGTTGTGGCGGAAGTCGATGCCCTCTTTTTTGCCGCTACGGCTGAGCAACATCACCGAGGCGATGGCCAGGAGCACACCTATCCACTGATACACATTGAGCCGTTCACCGAAGATGAGCAGGGCGCCCAAGAGCACCATCACGGGGCGCGTGGCATTGATGGGACCTACGATGGTGATGGGCAGATGCTTCATGCCGAAGTAACCGAAGAGCCACGAGCCAAGTACGATAAACGACTTGAGGATGATGTACTTGTGCACCTCCCAACCGCATGTGGGGACATAAACCATGGTGCCATCGAGCACCTCTGTGGTAGCCGAGAGGAGGATGAAGGGCAAGAAGATACACGACGAGATGAGCGTGTTCAAGAAGAGCACAGGGATGACGGCATTGCCGCGCAACGCCTGCTTCTTGCTCACATCATAAAGGCCAAGCAACGAGGCCGAGAGGAATGCTAAGGCTAACCACCACATAGTGAAACTTGCCAGAGATTATTGAGACACACGATGCCACGAAGCCTCAGAGCAAGCCACCGACACCACTTGCAATAGCTGCGAGTGGATGTGCCCATTCGAAGCCAACACTTCGCGACCACAGAGATGGGTGTCGCCTCCATTAAAGTCGGTGACACGGCCACCTGCCTCGGAGAGAATGAGGCATCCGGCAGCTACGTCCCATGGGCCGAGCAATCCCTCGATGCGTGCCTCGGCACGACCAGCCGCGACATAACACAACTCAACAGCGGCAGATCCCAATAGGCGCTCGGCACCGACAGTGCCATACATCTGCCTGATGAGACTGAGCACTACAGGGCGAAAACGTTCGCTATCGTAGGGGAAGCCGAGCAATATCTGAGCTTGGTCTATGGTAGCTATATCGGTTACATGAATGGGACGGTCATTCAGGTAGGCTCCCCCACCCTTGTATGCCCAGTAACACTCGTTGCGGCACACCTCATACACCACGCCGAGCAGCAGTTCCGTCTGGCTGCGCAGCGCTATGCTCACGCAATAGGGCGCCATATCGTGGATGAAGTTCGTGGTGCCATCCAGCGGATCTATCACCCAGCAATACTCCTCGCCTGCATACTGGCCAGTAGTCTTCTCCTCGGTCACGAATCCCGCCTCGGGCAACAGAGCCGAGAGCGCTGTGACCAACCGTTCCTCAGAGGCCTTGTCCACATACGACACATAGTCGTGCGGACCCTTCTCCTGCACGGCCGAGCGGTCAAAAGCCGCACGCTGCTCGCGCAAGAATGCTCCTACACGGACAGCCACCTCGCGTACTTGCGACACTAACGTACTTAAATCCATCATACAATGTATATGCTATATAGGTTCTTAAATCATAATGTTATCCCAACACACGGAAGCGGGCAAACTTGAGCAGAAGCTGCTTCTCACCGGCATTCTTGAAGCGGATATGGGCCTTGGTATTCTCGCCTGTGCCCTCTACCTTGAGCACCTCACCGATGCCGAAACGCTCATGCTCGATGAGCTGACCGGGAGCAAGCTGCGCCACACGGGTAGCTCCACCTGAGGCATTGGCAGAGACAAGGCGGCGGGGAGATGAGGGTGTCTCAACAATCACGGTCTTCTTCGGTGTGCTTGGTGTTGTATAAGCGCGCTGAGTGCTCGGAGAGTTCTGAGTACTCTGGGAGCTACGCATAGACGAAGTCGAGCGGGTGCTCATGAAGCGAGGTTCCTCGGAGGCTCCCCACAACGAGGTCTCGGGACTAGTGAAGGGCGATGACTTGGTGGGCATCTCCATATAGCCGCGGTCGATATCCTTGAGGAAGCGACTGGGCATGCCATACTCGACCTTGCCGAAGCGGAAACGGCTCTTGGCATAGGAGAGGAAACAGCGCTGCTCGGCTCGTGTGATGGCTACGTAGAGCAGGCGGCGCTCCTCCTCCATCTGGCGGGTGCTGTCGTAGGCCATCATCGAGGGGAAGAGCTGCTCTTCCATGCCGACGATGAATACAGTGTCGAACTCGAGGCCCTTGGCGGCGTGCACGGTCATGAGGGTCACCTTGGGGGTGTCGTCCTCTTCGGTGTTGTCCTGATCGGTAAGGAGGGCCACATCGCTGAGGAAGTCGGTGAGCATCACCTTCTCGTCGCCCTCCTCCTGACGTGAGCGGAGGAAGTCGTGCATACCATCCATGAGTTCCTGCACGTTCTCCTGACGGCTGATGCCCTCGACGGTGCGGTCTTGCATGAGGTCGGCCATGATGCCACTCTCCTGCACCACCATGCGGACCAGTTCGTAGGCATCAATCTTCTCGGCCTGCTCGATGAAACGGCTCACGAGGGTGTAGAAATTATCGAGTTTGGTGAGTGTGCCCTTGTTGACGGCGAGGTCATAGGCTGCAGGGTCGCCAATCACGGTCCACAGGCTCACGCCATGATCCGAAGCGGCGGCCATAATCTTGCCTACGGTGGTGTCGCCAATGCCACGGGCGGGATAGTTGATGACACGCTTGAAGGCCTCCTCATCGTGGGGGTTGACGGCCAGACGGAAATAGGAGATGACATCCTTGACCTCCTTGCGCTGGTAGAACGAGAGGCCACCATAGATGCGGTAGGCAATGCTGTTCTTGCGCAGGGCCTCCTCGAAGATACGCGACTGGGCGTTGGTGCGGTAGAGGATGGCGAAGTGGTCGTTAGAGAGGCACTCCTTGCGCTTGAGCTGCTCGATACGGCGTGCCACGAGCTCGCCCTCCTCCACATCGGAGTAGGCCTCGACAACCTGCAGGGGAGTGCCCACATCTTGACGCGAGAAGACCTCCTTGCGTATCTGCTCGCGGTTCTTCTCGATAAGGCTGTTGGCGGCGCCCACGATCATCTGTGTGGAGCGGTAGTTTTCTTCGAGCTTGAAGATGCGCGCCCCTCTGTACTGGCGGGTGAAGCCGAGGATGTTGTCGATATTGGCTCCGCGGAACGAGTAGATGCTCTGCGCATCGTCGCCCACGACACACACGCGCTGGTGCTCCTTGGTAAGCTGCCACACGATGCTGTGTTGGGCATAGTTGGTATCTTGGTACTCGTCAACGAGGACATAGGCAAACTGCGAGGCGTAGCGTGCCAGCACGTCGGGATGGTTCTGGAAGAGCAGGTAGGTGTAGAGAAGGATATCATCGAAGTCCATGGCTCCGGCCTGGCGGCAACGCTCCTGGTAGCGCAGGTATATCTCGCGGGTCTCGGGCACCTTGGCCTGGCGGTCATCGGCCACGGCAAGGGCATCGGAGGCATACATCTGTGCCGTCATCAGGCGGTTCTTAGCATTGGAGATGCGGCATTGGATGACGTTGGCCTTGTACACCTTATCATCGAGCTGCATCTCCTTGATGATGGTCTTGAGGAGGCTCTTCGAGTCAGTCTGATCGTAGATGGTGAAGTTGGGTGCAAACCCGATGTGCTCGGCCTCGGCACGGAGGATGCGCAGGAACATGCTGTGGAAGGTACCCATCCATAGGTAACGGGCACGGTGCTCCCCCACCCGCTTGCCTATGCGGTCGCGCATCTCGCGGGCTGCCTTGTTGGTGAAGGTGAGCGCCAAGATACGCCAAGGTTCCAAGCCTAATTCCATGAGGTGAGCCACCTTGTAGGTGAGCACGCGCGTCTTACCCGAGCCAGCACCAGCGATTACAAGTGAAGGGCCATCGTTATAGGTCACCGCCGCGAGCTGGCTTTCATTGAGTTCGTTCGTTATATCGGTTTGCATCGTTCGTCTTTTGCAATGAAACAACAAAGATAATACCAACGGACGAATAATACCAAATTTAAGCCCACATTTCACGTCTCATGGTTGCAATATTTCCGACCCAATAATCAGTCAAATGAGAAGACACGATTCTCAGAAGATATTTTTTAATATAACAAACACTATACCAGATTATTAACTCTATTTTTTGTTATCGAGATTTTTCACCGTTTCAAAATTAGAGATGAGAACTCCCTGGTATCTATTGTCTCCTAGGATTTCCTAGGACTTCCTGAATATCTCGTATATCTAGGGTATCCAGGAGGTCTATTGCATCTAATAAAGCAATACAGACCTGCTGGCAAGCCAACAGAGCACATCCATTCCTCCCGGCATCCCCAGGGTCCAAGGCCCAGAGTTACCGACTCCCGAGCTCCCAATCCCTCTCATGCATATTCCATTCCACACCAAACAAAGAGAGGAGTCATCCTCTTGGACAACTCCTCTCTCCTGAAAACGGCGGCTACCTACTCTCCCACAAACGCAGTACCATCGGCGCGGTCGGGCTTAACTTCTCTGTTCGGAATGGGAAGAGGTGGAACCCCGACA
>JAZKYH010000002.1:0-50705 GCA_045612065.1 Bacteroidaceae bacterium | reverse complement strand
ATGCAGTCGGGGGGCATTGGGCATTTCTTTGACGGGGTGGTGCTGTCCGAGGATATCGGGGTGAACAAGCCGCACTGCGCCATCTTTGAGCATGCATTGCGGGTGGCCGATGTGACTGCCGACCGCGCACTGATGATAGGCGATAACTACGAGGTGGACGCCAAGGGGGCTCACGGGGCAGGCATGGACCAGGTGCTCTACAATGCTGCGGGCATAGAGCTCTCGCCCGAGCAGTGGCACCCCACCTACCTTATCGGCTCGCTGCTCGAACTGAAGGAGATCCTGTGATGCCAAGCCAGCGTGGCGGGGACATAAAAAAAGAAAGGTGTGCTTGAACAAGCACACCTTCATCTTTTTTTCTGACCGTATCTTACTCGGGCTGGATTGCTTCAGAAGGACAAGCGTCAGCGCAAGTACCGCAATCTACGCAGAGATCGGGGTTGATAACATACTTGGTATCGCCTTCAGAGATAGCTTCAGAGGGGCACTCGTCAACGCAAGTACCGCACTTGATACAGTCGTCAGTGATTACGTAAGCCATAGTTCTTAATATTTAGTTATTGTTTATTACTAACGCTGCAAAGGTAAGGTTTTTTATCCTCTCAATGTTCGTATCCGGACACTTTTCTGCTATATTTGTACATTGTCTAAATAATAAAGCGCAGAGCTATGCGTTATACATAGGTATGAATTCGAGAACGTCCAATTATATATATAGGTGTATAGGAATACTAGCAGTTGTCATCTGCATGCTCGCCTTCCCTCAACACCTTGCAGCACAAGAGCGCAAGGTGCAAAATCGCCCCTATATAGATATGCGCCATTGGCATTATGGATTCCTCTTCGGCACTCATGTACAAGATATCGAATTTGTCAACAATGGTTTCCTGCACTCAACAGAAGAAGGTACGCAGGAGTCATGGTTTGGAGATGTACCTTCCTACACACCCGGTTTTACAGTCGGAGTGTTGGGTGAATGGCGCATGACAGAACATTTCGCTCTGCGCCTTGTACCTACAATGCATTTTGGAGACAAAATGGTTGTCTTTCGCGAACAACAGAGCGGAGCCTTGGAGCGTCAAGCAGTAAAGTCCACTTACCTCACGGTTCCCATTGAGGTTAAGTGTGCCGCTCAACGCTTTAACAATTATCGTCCCTATGTGATGGCAGGCATCGCTCCGTCGCTTGACCTCACAGTAAAAAGACAGCGCCCATTACTCGTACAACGAGCCGATGTAGCACTCGAGGTAGGTATGGGCTGCGACTTCTATCTACCCTTCTTTAAGCTCATTCCTGAACTAAAATTCTGTTTCGGATTAGCCGATATTTTAGTAAAGAAGCGCAATGATCTTACCGACAACGATTTGCTCAAGTATACCCATTCACTTGAGAGTGCAACAAACCGGATGATGGTACTCACCTTCTATTTCGAATAGCAGAGATTACAAAAAGCGGCCCAATAAAGAACTTTTGCTGCAATTCTGGATATTTCAACAATAAAATTATACCTTATCGCTATTTTTTTTGTCATTTTGTTTGTATGGAAGAAAAAAATAGCATACCTTTGCGCCTACATAACACTCACATAAAGAAAGGGTGTTAGTATTTAAGGTTTTTAAGAAAGGATAACAAAGATGAATCAAACTAGCCTACAACACCATCATCATTCTTATCTGATTAGATAAGGTGAGTGTTGTATGCAGTTTGGATTCATTAGTAAAGACCGACAAAAAGACTTGCCTTTAGGTAAGTCTTTTTTGCTAAGAATAATTTACAAGATATGATACGCATAGCAATTCAATCCAAAGGACGACTCAACGAACAGAGCGTCGAACTCCTGCAGGATGCAGGTTTGAACATAAATGACCAGAAACGTAAGTTTCTTGATCGCGTGAATAACTTCCCCATAGAGATACTCTATCTGCGCGATGATGATATCCCCGAAGTTGTGGCCGACGGTTCTGCAGACATAGGAATTGTGGGTTATAACGAAGTGGCTGAGACCGAAGCTACTGTAAACGTCGTGCGCCAACTTGGATTCGGTGGTTGCCGAATCTCGCTCGCCATTCCTAAAACCGACGAGTACATCTCGCCCCAATATTTCCAAAACAAACGCATCGCCACCTCATACCCCAACATTCTACGTCGTTTCCTTACCGAGCAAGGAGTAGAAGCTTCGGTACGTATCATCAAAGGCTCGGTAGAAATAGCTCCTGCAGCTGGTATTGCCGATGCAATTTTTGACATCGTTTCATCGGGTGGCACGCTCGTTTCAAATGGATTGAAGGAGGTAGAAAAGGTCATCCACTCCGAGGCCGTGCTTATCGCCAACCCTAACCTCACGCCTGAGAAACAGGCAGTACTCGACTCGCTGCTCTTCCGTATCGATGCTGTAACCAATAGCCGTGGAAAGAAGTACATCCTCATGAACCTCCCTACTGCCAAGGTAGAAGAGGCTATAACCATATTACCCGCCATGCGTAGTCCGTCCGTAATGCCTTTGGCAGACAATTCCTGGTGTTCACTACACTCTGTTGTCAAGGCCGATGAACTATGGGATAAGATTGAGCGCCTCAAACAAATTGGCGCAGAAGGCATTCTTGTTTTGGATTTGGATAAAGTAATTGAATAAAAAGGAAGCCTCCCTTATGTTACAGACTTATATTAACCCCTCACCCTCAGAGTGGCCCCCGCTCATGCAACGTGCCACTGACGAGGACAAGGTCATTGAGAGCCGTGTGCGAGTCATCCTTGATCGTGTGCGCCAAGGTGGCGATGAGGCACTGAGAGCTATCACCACTGAAATTGATGGCCGATGCCCCAAATCATTGCAAGTATCCGATGAAGAGTTTGCTGAAGCAGAAACCTTGGTGAACGAAGAACTCAAGGAGGCTATCCGACAAGCATCCGAGAACATCATAGCCTTTCACCGCGCACAACAGGTGCCTGTAGTCGATGTCCATACTATGTCCGGAGTGCATTGCCGTCGTCGAGTAGTCCCCATCCGCCGTGTTGGTCTCTATATCCCAGGAGGTAGCGCTCCACTTTTCTCTACCATTCTGATGCTGGCATTACCTGCCCAGATTGCAGGATGTGAGGAAATTGTACTCTGCACCCCATGTGACCGTACTTCAGGAAAGGTTAATCCCGTAGTACTCTATACGGCTCAGCTATGCGGTGTACACACCATATATAAATTAGGCGGTGCCCAAGCCGTTGCAGCTATGGCCTATGGAACAGAGAGCATCCGCCGTGTATACAAAATATTTGGTCCAGGCAACCGCTACGTCACTAAGGCCAAGCAAATGGTGAGTGCCCAAGGCACTTCCATTGACATGCCCGCAGGACCATCCGAAGTGATGATAATGGCAGATACTACAGCCCAACCGGCTTTCGTTGCTGCCGACTTCCTTTCACAAGCCGAGCATGGCCCCGACAGTCAGTCAATTCTCGTATGCAACAGTCAGGAATTAGCCGCACAAGTAGAGACGGAGATTGCAAGTCAGTTGGCCCTACTCCCTCGTGCAGACATTGCAAAACGCTCCTTGACCAATAGCCGCATCGTTGTATTCGATAGCGTAGACACCATGGTCGATTTCGCCAATGACTACGCAGCTGAACACCTCATCATCTCCATGGACGAGGCCTGGAGTGTCGCCAATCGCATCACTGCAGCGGGAAGCATCTTCGTAGGACACTACTCACCCGAAAGTGCTGGAGACTATGCCTCAGGCACCAATCATACACTCCCAACCATGGGCTTAGCGACAGCCTACAGCGGCATTGGACTCGACAGCTTCATGCACGCAATCACCTATCAGGAACTAACAAAAGAAGGATTGAGCGCTCTTGGAAAGACAATTATTAGCATGGCTGAAGCAGAAGGTCTCGATGCTCATGCCAATGCAGTAAAAATTCGTTTATCATGACCATAGAACAAGTAAAACTACTCGTCCGCCCCAATATTGCAGCCTTGAAGCCCTACTCCACGGCACGCGACGAATATAAAGGTAATATCGGAATCTACCTCGATGCCAATGAGAACCCTTTCCCAAATGGATACAACCGCTATCCCTCGACGACACTCAAGGCACAAGTACGAGGGACTGTCGCTCAGAGAAAGGGAGTAGACTCTTCACGTCTCTTTCTCGGTAACGGCAGCGACGAGGCCATAGATCTCCTATTCCGCATCTTCTGCCGTCCCAACATGGACAATGTCATCAGCATTGCTCCCACCTATGGTATGTATAGTGTATGCGCAGCCATCAATGATGTCGAGTATCGAGAAGTGATGTTGAACGAAGATTTTTCCCTTCCCATAGACAAACTCCTTGATACTATTGACACACAAAGCAAACTTCTTTTTGTGTGCTCCCCGAACAATCCCACAGCCAATGCATACTCACGCGAACAGCTTCTCTACCTCGTGAATCACTTCCCCGGCATCGTGGTGGTCGATGAAGCCTACATAGACTTCTCGTCTGTACCCAGCATGGTAGAATTCATTGATGAGCATCCCAATCTTATTGTCCTACAGACCCTCTCCAAGGCCTATGGACTTGCAGGCCTACGCATAGGACTCGCCTTCGCCCACGAGTGTATCATCAGCATCTTTGAGCAGGTGAAATATCCCTACAACATTGGTGCAGACACTCTGGCATTAGCACAACGTTTATTGGAGACTAACATCACTGAACAAGTGCAGACACTCATCACTGAACGCGAACGTGTGGCAACAGCCCTAAGCGCATTGCCCTATGTCGAGAAAGTATACCCCAGCGATGCCAACTTCCTCTTGGTAAAAGTAGACCACTCGCGTGACTTGTACGAGTATCTTATCGCCCGTGAACTCATTGTACGAGATCGCTCACGCACTCCTGGCTGTGAAAGCACCTTGCGCATCACCATAGGAACCCCCGAAGAAAACAATCGATTAATAACAGAATGCACGGTGTATAAAAGATAATATTCCTTTTTTCAAAGAAGTCCTTTAACACAGACATAAAAGAATCGAGGCCCACATGCATGTGAGCCTCGATTACTTTATTCAGTAGAACTGAACTATTAAGGTTTATCCACCGAAGTCGTCGAAGTGAATCATATCCTTTTCTACGCCAAGGCTGTCCAAAAGGTCGAGGACAGTCTTCGCCATCATGGGAGGACCACACAAGTAGTACTCGCAATCCTCGGGAGATTCATGCTGCTTGAGGTAAGTGTCACCCATAACAGGTGCTACGAAACCTGCAGTATACTTGATACCTGCTGCGTCTGCCTTGGGGTCGGGACGGTCCAACGCAAGGTGGAAGTGGAAGTTGTCGAACTCCTTCTCCAATGCGAGGAAATCATCGAGGAATGGGATCTCCTCCAATGCACGAGCGCCATAGAAGTAGTGCATCTGACGGTCGCGGCACTGACGGGTCTTGAGCATATGCATAATCTGTGCACGGAGAGGAGCCATACCGGCACCACCACCTACCCAAATCATCTCACGGCCAGACTCGTAGTTAGGACGGAACTCTCCGTAAGGACCACTCATCATTACCTTGTCACCGGGTTTCAAACTAAAGATGTAAGATGAAGCAATACCAGGCATAACGTCCATAAAGCCACCACCCTGCTCTTTGGGTTTGAAAGGAGGTGTAGCGATACGTACGTTCAAGGTGATGATATCACCCTCGTCAGGATAGTTAGCCATAGAGTACGCACGTACTGTAGGAGTATCGTTGGTACACTTCAAGTTGAAGAGGCCAAAGTTCTTCCAAGCGGGGAGATAGGTGTCACCGATGAGTGACTTATCGAAATCCTTGTCGTAATCGATGCTGAATGCAGGAATCTTAATCTGTGCATAAGAACCGGGCTCGAAGTCCATGTGCTCGCCAGGAGGCAATGCCACCTTGTACTCCTTGATGAAAGTAGCCACGTTCTTGTTTGAGATAACCTCGCACTCCCATTCCTTAACGCCCATTACTGACTCGTCAACCTTGATAGACATGTCGCCCTTCACCTTTACTTGGCAACCGAGACGCCAGTTATCTTGCTGCTGCTTACGAGAGAAGTGTCCCTTCTCAGAGGGGAGAATCTCGCCACCACCTTCTAATACCTGACACTTGCACTGGCCGCATGAGCCCTTACCACCGCAGGCAGAAGAGAGGAAGACACCATTTGAAGAGAGTGTATTGAGCAGGGTTGAACCGCTCTCCACTTCGAGTTCGTTCTCGCCATTGATAGTGAGCTTCACTGAACCTGAAGCCACGAGATACTTCTTAGCTACCAAAAGAATGGCAACGAGGAGAAGTATCACTGCGAGAAAGACGATGATACTCGATAAAATCAAATTCATATTATCCATATTACTTATTCCTCCTATTATTAGATGTTAAGACCAGAGAAGCACATGAATGCCATAGCCATGAGACCTACAGTGATGAAGGTGATACCAAGGCCACGGAGAGGCTTGGGCACGTCAGAGTACTGCATCCTCTCGCGGATAGCTGCCAAGCCGACAATAGCAAGCAACCAACCGATACCTGAGCCGATAGCATAGGCTACAGAATCCCATACATTAAGGATAGCCTGTGTATTGCCTGCGTCCATGGTGATGCGCTGCTGCATGAAGAGCGAAGCACCCATGATGGCACAGTTCACGGCGATAAGGGGCAAGAAGATACCGAGCGAAGCGTACAGCGAGGGGCTGAAGCGCTCCACTACCATCTCAACCAATTGTACGATACCAGCAATAACAGCAATGAAGAGGATAAAGGCCAAGAAACTGAGGTCTACACCCTCACCCCCAAGAAGAAGACCGGGGTTCAGACTACCATTCTCAGCGAGGATTTCAGTTTGCAATAGATAGTTCACGGGCAGGGTAATGAGCAACACGAAGGTTACCGCTACACCGAGACCGAGAGCAGTCTTCACATTCTTTGATACGGCAAGGTAAGAACACATACCCAAGAAGAATGCGAAAATCATATTGTCCACGAAAATAGAGCGGACGAAAAGACTAATAAAATGTTCCATAAATTTCTTCTTATTTACTATTTGACGATTTACTATTTACTATTTATTTCTCAATTTGATTATTTTTCAATTTCGGCATCGCATTTTTGCAAATCACTCAATGACTCAATCGTAAATCAATCGTAAATCGTAAATTGATAAATCGTAAATTAAGTTTAGTTTTGTTCTTCTTGCAACTCAGTATGACGGGCACGCTGGTACCAGATGATGCAACCTACGATGATGAGGGCTGCGGGGGGCATCAGCATGAGGCCGTTGTTGATATAACCATGCTCGTAGCACCATGCGGGGATCACCTGGATGCCGAAGAGGCAACCGCTACCGAAGAGCTCACGGATGAAGGCTACGATAACGAGAATCTTGGCATAGCCGAGACCGTTACCGATACCATCGAGGAATGAGGGCCAAGGTTTATTGGCCATAGCGAACGCCTCGAGGCGACCCATCAGGATACAATTGGTAATGATAAGACCGATGTAAACCGAGAGTTCGACACTCACATCGTAGGCAAATGCCTTCAAGATTTCACTCACGATGGTTACGAGCGCAGCAACCACTACCAACTGCACGATGATACGGATACGATTGGGGATGGTGTTGCGGAGCAATGAAATAATCACGTTGGCCATAGCCACGATAATGGTCACAGAGAGACCCATTACGATGGCGGGCTTGAGCTGGGCGGTTACTGCCAATGCCGAACAGATACCAAGTACCTGCACGGTAACGGGGTTGTTCATGCCCAGAGGAGTCTTCAGCGCCTCCATATTCTGCTTTGAAAATAATGACATAACTGTTTCCTCCTTAAATTATTGGTTAACAACTTGGTTTTCGGTTGCAGGCACGCTATCACAAGCTACCACAGAGCAAGTATCTGCACCCTGAGCGAGGAATGCTTTGTAGTAACCGATACAATCTTTAAGCATCTTGTCTACGCCCTGCGATGTGATAGTACCACCTGAGATACCATCAACCTCAAACTCGGGGTTCTGTACCTTACCGTTCTTGACAACACTAATAACTACCTTGTTATCGGCACCGATAGCCTTCCTTCCTTTGAAAGGTTCCTGAAACTTCTCACGATTGGTAATCTCAGCACCAAGACCAGGAGTTTCACCGCTGTGTGAGAAGTACACACCATAGATAGTCTCCTTGTCATCATCGAGAGCTACATATCCCCAGATGGGGCCCCAAAGGCCTGCGCCATAGAGGGGGATGATAAACTTTTGGGCACTATCTTTTTCACATATGTAGAGAGGAAGATGTTGACCTTCTTTAATACCGATATTGCTTGATTTTACCTGAAAAGCACCAGAATCGCACAACACATTACCAAAAGTATCAATCAAAACCTCCGCCTTTACGTATTTGGCATACATTGCTTCAGTGGTATCTGCAGCAAAAACGTTAAGTGCTGCAAGAATCTGCTTTTTCTTGTCAAGTGCAACATTCTTCTCCTGCGTAGGCTTGAGCGAAGAAGAGACGAATGCCAAAAGGAATGCTACGATAATAACCATAACCGAAGCATATATAAATGTATAGGAATTCTTATTCGTATTCATAATAGTATTCGATTATTGGATTATTACTTGCTATTAGCAGCACGCTTAGCACGCTTAGATACGTTTGACTGATATACGTAGTAGTCGATGAGCGGAGCAAAGAGGTTCATCAACAGGATGGCAAGCATCATACCTTCGGGGTAACCGGGATTGAGCACACGGATGATGATAGCTACAACACCGATAAGGAAACCGTAGATATACTTACCACACTCGGTACGGCATGAGGTTACGGGGTCTGTAGCCATGAATACGGCACCGAAACAGAAACCACCAAGAGCGAGGTGCTGATACCAAGGCATCATAGCCACAGCATTGTCAGCAGAGCCACACTTATTGAATACCCAAGCCATCAAGCCACCACCAACGAATACGCTGAGCATGGTCTTCCATGAAGCTACACCTGTGCCCAAGAGGATGAGTGCACCAAGGCCGATAGCCACAACGCTGGTCTCACCGATAGAGCCAGGGATAAGACCCCATACCATGTTCATATCCCACGCGGGAGCAGCACCCGAGGTAGCTGCAACACCCAGAGCAGTAGCAGCGGTGTAACCATCGATGTCGGCACCAAGACCGAGGATAGCCTGGTCAGCAACCCATACGGCATCACCAGAGATTACGCTGGGGTATGCGAAGAAGATGAACGCACGTGTTACGAGTGCGACGTTGAAGATGTTCATACCTGTACCACCATAAATCTCCTTAGCGAAGATTACGGCGAAGGCAGTAGCCACAGCAATAATCCACAGGGGAGTGCCTACGGGAACGATCATCGGGATGATAAGACCCGATACGAGGAAACCTTCGTGGATTTCCTCACCCTTCCACTGAGCCACGGTGAACTCAATGCCGAGACCTACGAGGTAAGAAACGATAATCTTAGGCAACACTGCGAGGAAACCGTAGCCGAACACCTGCATGAAAGTAGCAGCCTCGAACATACCGGCAGCCATGTAGTGCTGGTAACCTACATTATACATACCGAAGAGGAGCGCGGGCACCAATGCAAGGCACACCATAATCATCATACGCTTGCTATCGAAGCAGTCGTGGATGTTTGAGCCGCTCTTAGCGGTATGGTTGGGAACGAAGAGGAATGTCTCGAACCCGCCGAACACAGAACGGAAAGCGTGGAGTTTGCCACCCTTCTCGAAGTTCGGCTTAATCTTGTCTACAAATTGTCTCAATCCCATAACTTATTCCATTTCAGAGCGCAACTTCATCAATCCTTCGCGAACGATACGCTGCAACTCAAGTTTAGACGAATCTACAAATTCACACAGGGCAAAGTCTTCGGGAGCCACCTCGTAGATACCTGCAGCCTCCATCTTCTCGATGTCGCCGGCAATGATTGCCTTGATGAGGTATTCGGGGTAGATGTCCATGGGGAACACTTTGTCATACTCGTTAGAGTTAATCATGTGGCGTTCCTCACCCTTGAGACGTGCATCGAGCACATACTCCCTGTTGGGGGAGAGGAAACTGAAGTAAGCGCGGCTCACGCTGAACTCCTTGAAGCGGGGCATAGCCCAACCGAGGATTTCGTGCTTGTCGCTACCATCAGGGATAACAGTCACCATGTTGGCAAATGCGCCGAGGTAACCCTCTTCAGTAGTAGCAGGACCTGTGAGGACATTACCATTGATGATACGGTTAACGCAACCACCCTTGAGGCGACCCTCTACGATGCTGCTGATCTGAGCACCGAGCACTACCTTGCTGTATGCGGGGTTCTCAACTTGTGAACCTGCAACGGCGATAGTACGTGTAAAGTCTACAACGCCCTTGTTGAACAAGCGGCCGATGAAGATGGTCTCTTCTGCACCAACAGTCCACACAATCTCACCCTTGTTGATAGGGCTGATGTGGTTGATCTGCACGCCTACGTTACCAGCGGGGTGCTTACCCTTGAACACGTTGATTTCAACGTTCTTGGCATCCACGATGTTGAGGTGAGTCTGCTTGCCGCTAACACCCAAGTAAGTGGGAGCCATCTTAGCCAATGCGCTGAGACCAGCCTGGAAGTCAGCCTCGTTGCCCTTGATTACATACTCGAAATCAGGAGCGAGGGGCTTGCTGTCGAAAGCCGATACGAAGATAGCCTTGGGGCGGCTCTCGGGGTTAGCCACCACGTCGTAGGGACGCTGGCGGAGGAACGCGAACATACCGCTCTCGAGCAATGCTTCTTTCACCTGTTCACCATTGAGTGAGTGAACACTCTTAACACCAAAGTTCACTGCCTCCTGCTTGGCATCGGCCGTAACAACGATGCTCATCACCTTACGGCGAGCACCACGGTTCACTCCAGCCACAACACCTGATACAGGGCTTACGAACTTCACTTCAGGACGCTTCTTGTCAACGAACAGAGCCTCCCCGGCCTTGACATGCTGGCCCTCAGCCACTACCACCTTAGGAGTAATGCCAATGAAATCATCGGGTACGAGAGCGTACTGCTGCGATGCCTTCACGGCTACCAATTCCTTCTCGGCGGTGCCTTTGAGCTTAATGTCCAAGCCTTTTCGTAATTTAATTACTTCTGGCATAATGATTATGAAATATTAAAAATAGTTATTTGTTCTTAGTGCATACCACACAAAATACGTGCAAAGTTAACATATTTTTATGGATAGTGAAACGAAATAAAGATTTATTTGCCGATTAGGTCCAAGATTTCGTTACATTCCGCAGAAACGTTAGAGCCTCTCCCTTATTTCTTCATGCCCAAAACTTTCCTCGCTAGCTACTGAGGAGGTCCTCGGTAGCTAGCGAGGAGCAGCGCGGTAGCTACCGAGGCGTGACGCGCTAGCTACCGCGGAATTCTCCTGCACCTCTCTTGGGGTATAAAATTCGGGCATTTTTCTATATTCGCCCGATGAGATTTGATATTTCGCGCGCATTGCATTATATTTGCAAATTGAATATGAAGCGCCGCAGATACATACAAATCGCTTTGGCCGTAATCACACTGCTCATCATCGGGGGAACCATATTGCTCAACTCCCCCCAGATGCAGCGACGGACATCGGTATGGGTAGCCACCGAGCTGGAGAATTGTATCGGCACACGTGTCAGTCTTGGCGGAGTGCGCTGGCTGCTTCCGAACGACATCGTCATCGACAGTCTTGCCATCGATGACCAAGAAGGTGAGTCGCTTATCGCTGTCGGTCGTATGGCTGCCAAGGTCGAATGGCTGCCTCTTATCCGCCACCGCCAACTCTCAATACGCAACATACGACTCTTCGGCCCCGACATCAACCTTTACAAAACGGGTGATGGAGAGGAATACAACTACCAGTTCCTCATCGACGCTTTTGCCAGCAAGGAGAAGAGAGAGAGAAAGTTGGACAACCTCTCCCTACGTGTAAACACGCTGATTCTGCGCGATGGTAAGATGCGACTGCAAGGAGCAATAGGGCAACCGCTTGCTGTCTCTGACCTTTCAGCACAGCTTGCATTGAAGATGCTCTCAACCGATTCAGTGAGCCTCATCGTGCGCCACTTAGGATTCAAAGAGCAATCAGGCTTACAACTCGATGATTTCTATTTCCGCCTCGTGGGCAATCGACACGGAGCCACATTAGCAAACTTCCAAGTGGACTTGCCGCACAGTTCGCTACGCCTCGACACGGTGTGGGCATCGTACTCGATGGACGACATCGCCCATTCGCTGATCGTGAAAGGCGGCATACTCCCTTCATCTCACATTACCCCATCCGATCTCGGCTTCGTACTGCCACAAGTGAAAGAACTTAAAGAACGGATATATCTTGGGGGCGAATTCATCGGCAGTCCTTCCCGCTTCAACATCAAGACATTAGACATACACACAGCACATCGCGACCTCGCGATGCGAGCAGATGCCCGAATCAACCTTACCCCCTCCTCTATCGCCCTTAACCTTGAAGAAGCCGCCATCACTAAAGGGCTATGGGCACTGTTTGCCGACGATGCTCCCGAGCTATACAAACTCATCCCTGGAGAGGTTGTTCGCATAGGAGACATCTCTGCCAAAGGAAGCATGAAGATTGAAGGTAAGCAAGCCGGCATTGACCTACAGGCATTTTCCGATGCAGGCGACCTCACCGCACACTTTGATATCGACAACAAAGGACATTATACTGCCACTATCAATGGAGACAGCCTCAACGTGGTGCAAATTATCCCCACAAGTCCCCTTGCCAGCACCAATCTGGCGTTCCAAGCTGCGGGTAAATGGGAGCAGAGCCAATTGACAATAAGCAACATCAAGGACTCATTAACGGCCAACATCAAGGCAACCCTTACCCAAACCCACCTATTGGGCTACGGGTATGAATGCATCTCGCTTGACGGACACTACACCCCCAAGGACTATAGCGCCAACCTCGCTCTTACCGATCCGAATGGCCGTCTAAACCTTCGGGCTGCATACGATGCCGGAGGACGTTTACCCCACTACACCATGATGCTTGATGCAGACAGCCTTGACTTACACACTGTTGGCCTCATCGACTTGCACGAAGGAAACACCTTCAGCACACGACTTACCGCCGACCTGCACGGCCATGACATAGACCACATCATGGGTAAAGTCATCGTTGACAGCTTTGCTATGCACCGCCCCACAGGTGATGATTATCTCATCAAGGAGGTAGCGCTCTATGCCAGCGACCTCGAGGGGAAGATGCTATCATTGAAGAGCGATTTCATGGATGGTACGCTACGAGGCGAGCTCACTTATCGATCGCTCATCAACAGCCTGTTGGGACATTTACACCATTCGTTGCCTTCGCTTTGTCCAAGCCACAATCACAGTACAAAGCATACAGAGAACCTCTGTCTTGCCAACATTGAGGTGTATAACACTACCCCCTTACGCGAATTACTGCTGTTGCCCATCAACACCATAGGCAAAGCCAAGTTCGACGTCCTCGTCAATGATGCTGCCGGAGAGATGAAAGCATCCGCCTCGATACCCCAAATCGAATATGATGGTAACCTCATCAAGGGAGTTTCGATCGACCTGCACTCCATGGAGCAAGGTCTCGACCTCTACGCTGGCGCCACCCTACATAACGAAGGGTCCCCCGCCCTAACTGCCAGCCTCGTCACCGAGGCAACGGACGATGTTGCTGACCTCGCCCTACTATGGAACAGCAATCCCGCAGGCACGTTCGAGGGCACCTTCCACACGCAAGCCTTGCTATCACTCGACGAAAACGACCGCTTATGTATTGGCATCAAAACCGATAGCACGAACGTCATTCTCAACCACACGGAGTGGCTCTTCGACCCCTTCAACTTAAGCATATCCCCCGAGTGCATCGAGATTGATAGCCTGCATTTCGCCAGTGCCACCCAGCACCTCAGTGCCAATGGTACTATCGCCAATGACGAAACCGATACACTGCAAGTGAGTTTCATGGGGCTAGACCTCGGCTACCTACTCTCACTTGTCAATCTCAAAGGCATTACCTTTGATGGTCAAGTCAGCGGACAAGCCGATATGGCCGGTCTCTACAGCCCACGCCCCTATATTGAGGCAGATATCAAAGCTCAGGACTTCTCCTTCTGCGAGGGCATCTTGGGCGATGTTGACGGTCGCATTCATTGGGACCAAGATAACTCACAATTGCAATTCATAGCAGATGTAAACGAAGAGCCCACTCATACCACCGTAGTAGATGGCTATGTAGACTTCAAGCAAGAGGAATTATGGATTGACATTGCAGCCGACAGCATCAACGCCTCATTCCTCAATAGCCTACTGAAGACCTTCATGAACGATATCAAGGGGCATGCTTACGGAAACCTCACCGTGGGTGGTCCTCTGAAGGCTCTCAACCTCAACGGAGCTCTCCTTGCCGACGTAGACTTCAACCTTACTCCCACTGACGTACGTTACCACTTTAGGGACAGCTTGCGCTTTACACCCGACGTGATACATTTCAATGGCATCGAAGCCTTTGACCATCGTGAGCAGAAAGCTATCGTCAACGGCACCGTCAGGCACAATGCCATAAAAGACTTCGAGGCAGACCTTTATGTAGATGCCCAAAACGTACTCGGTATTGACCTTCCCGACACAGGACACGATAGTTTCTACACTACCATCTATGGCACGGGAGGCGTACACATCACCGCCTCACCCACGACACCGCTTGTCATCGACATACAGGCACAGAGTGAAAAAGGATCGGTCTTTGCTCTCAATCTTGCTCCTGAAAACGAGTCGCAGATTGAGCAGTTCATCACCTTTACCGACCGCAGCGACACACGCAACACACCTACCGCTGCCACACTCACCCCTAATCGACGCAGAAGACAAGCCGAGGGCATCCCCCCCACACTTATCAAGATTAATGCCCAGGTAACACCTGATGCTATGCTCAAGCTTGTGATGAACCAAGCCGTTGACGACCACATTAGCATCTTGGGTAGCGGTAATCTTCAAATAAGCGCTCAAGGCACCGACATCAACCTCTTCGGAACCTATACTGCCAATCGAGGATTCTACCGCTTGAGCCTACAAGATGTTATCAACAAGAACTTCGATGTACTGCCTGGCAGCACCGTATCATTCGATGGAGATTACATGGATGCACGTCTCAACATCACCGCACGCCACATCGTCAACTATGTGCCGCTACGTGACCTCAGTCCTGAGCTTACAGGCAACGTGCATGTCAATTGCCTCCTGCGCATCGGTGGCACACTCAATTCCCCCACTCTCACCTTCGAGCTTGAACTACCCAAAGGCACCGAAGAAGAGAAAGCCATGTTGCGCAGCTATACCAGTACCGAAGAGCAGATGAACCTGCAATTCATCTACCTGCTCGGCTTAGGCAAGTTCTACACCCCCGACATAGCACAGGACGCTCAGGGAACCGGAAACGTCGAGTCCTTCATAAGCAATACGATTTCAGGACAGATTAACAATCTTCTGGCTAATATCATCAGCAACGACAATTGGAACTTTGCCAGCAACCTCCGTGCCGAGAATATGATGACTGGAGCCAATGACCTCAGCGGAGAAAACTGGGAGAACATGGAGATTGAAGGAGTGCTTGAGGGCCATCTGCTTGACAACCGCTTGCTTATCAACGGAAGTTTCGGTTACCGAGAGAACCCGATGTATGCCACCAATTTCATTGGAGACTTTGACATCCGCTACCTACTCACTGGTGGGCTTAGCCTCAAGGGTTACAACAAGACCAATGACCGCTACTTCTCACGCACCTCACTTACCACACAAGGAATAGGTCTCGTATTCCAACGCGATTTCGACAGTCTGCTCCCCCGCCGCAAAAACTCCCCTAAAAGAGAGCGCAAAAAGAAAAAATAAGAAGAGAATATAGCTGTTTATCCTAACGTCTCGTGTCATGCTAAGCAAGACGAAGCATCTTGCTCAGGAACTTAACACTTGAGACTCTGCGAAATCTTTGCTTTCCCTTCGACCAGCTAACTCGCATCTCCACTACGTTCAATTCTTCAAGCAATGATAAAATGGGATTTTAGGCGACAAGACATTATTGCACTAAAAAAGGGAGCGTACACATACGCTCCCTTCAATCAGCAATTACTTATATCTTATTTTACAAACACCTTACGAACCTCAGCCTTGCCATTGCTAAGAGCACGTACGATATAAACGCCTGAAGCGATATTGTCAATGCGTCCTACACCTTCAGCAACTTGACGACCGCTGAGATCAAAGACGTTGAGCACTGCAGCGGCAGAAGCAGCAATGAAGCCCTCGCCGCCATAAACCTCGACCTCGTCAGCAACGGCATCTTCAACGTCTGTTGTTTCAGAGAGTGAGCCATTACCACCTACATAGGTAGCCAATACGGTGAATTCAGGAGCAGCAGCAAGAACGGTGCGGATAACGGTGAAGTCGCTGAAGTTCCATGAGCCATCCTCCTGGAGTGTCATCACGATGTTACCCATCATAGTGCCCTCAGCACTACCCAAGCTCTCGGTGCCTTTGGTGTAATCTCTTTCAGAGAAATATGCATAAGCGACATTGGCGATGGTGAGTTCGGTATTATCTTCATTCGCTGTAGCATAGAAGGTAGTACCCTGGTTGCAGAGGTTAGTGACAGCAACATCGTAGTTGTCGGTCTCGATGCAACGACGCAAGGTGAAGTCAAACTCTGCGGGATACTCATTACCGTAGATTGAAGCCTCACCGGCTGTGTAGGTGGCAGCCTTGAAATGATAGGTTGTTACAGGAACAGCAACAGCACCCTTGTAAGTAGCCAAAGCTGTGCTGGAAAGGCCATTGGTAAGAACAGTGCTGATAACGGTGAAATCACTGAACTGGAGCGAACCATCCTCCAACAACTTAATCTCAAGTGAGCCCATGATGGTGCTATCGGCACCACCCATGCTCTCGGTACCTTTACCGGCATAGTCACGATCAGAGAAGTAGCAGTTGCCCAACATGCTGAGAGTCAAGGTAGAGCCATCATCAGAGAGAGTACCACCATAGGTAACGCCCTGACCGCAGAGGTTGGTCACTTCGAGGTCCCAGCTTGTTGCGGGGTCAGCATCCTTAATAACAATCTCTACGCCATCGGCATAAACATTGCCATAGGCGCTTTCAGCCCCCAAAAGAAACTCGGCAGCCTGCATGTAGAAGGTGCCCTTGAGAGTAGGAGCATCTTCCTCTGGAGTCTCAGGAGTAACAACTGAATCACTAATGCCATTACCACCTACATAGGTAGCCAACACGGTGAATTCAGGAGCAGCAGCAAGAACGGTGCGGATAACGGTGAAGTCGCTGAAGTTCCATGAACCATCCTCCTGGAGTGTCATCACGATGTTACCCATCATAGTGCCCTCGGCACTACCCAAGCTCTCGGTGCCTTTGGTGTAATCTCTTTCAGAGAAATATGCATAAGCGACATTGGCGATGGTGAGTTCGGTATTATCTTCATTCGCTGTAGCGTAGAAGGTAGTACCCTGGTTGCAGAGGTTGGTGACAGCAACATCGTAGTTGTCGGTCTCGATGCAACGACGCAAGGTGAAGTCAAACTCTGCGGGATACTCATTGCCGTAGATTGAAGCCTCACCGACTGTGTAGGTGGCAGCCTTGAAATGATAGGTTGTTACAGGAACAGCAACAGCACCCTTGTAAGTAGCCAAAGCTGTGCTGGAAAGGCCATTGGTAAGAACAGTGCTGATAACGGTGAAGTCACTGAACTGGAGCGAACCATCCTCCAACAACTTAATCTCAAGTGAGCCCATGATGGTGCTATCGGCACCACCCATGCTCTCGGTACCTTTACCGGCATAGTCACGATCAGAGAAGTAGCAGTTGCCCAACATGCTGAGGGTCAAGGTAGAGCCGTCATCAGAGAGAGTACCACCATAGGTAACACCCTGACCACAAAGGTTGGTCACCTCGAGGTCCCAACTTGTTGCGGGGTCAGCATCCTCAATAACAATCTCTACGCCATCGGCATAAACATTGCCATAGGCGCTTTCAGCACCCAAAAGAAACTCGGTAGCCTGCATGTAGAAGGTGCCCTTGAGGCCCTCTGCCGATGCCGACATTCCAACACCCAAAAGAAGGACTGAAAGAAGTCCCGCTTTCACAAATGAAGTAAAGTTTTTCATAAATAAATAAAATTAAATGGTTAATAAATAGGGGTTATTTTGGTCTCTGTAAATTAAGCAAGCCATATACCGCATTGCTGAGTGTTGGCTTTCCATAGAATGGAAGATACATCACCAGTTCATAGGCCTTCCGAAAGTTCCCCACACGGGCATAGGCGGCAGCCAAGTAGGTGAGTGTACTTTGCGAAGGGGTCAAATCGAATGCCTTCTCTGCCAATTTCAAGCATAATGCACATTCCGCTTCAGTTGGAGCATAGTCTGATTTGAAAAATCCGGTAATGATAAGAGTATAGCACAACTCTGAATACAGGTTCGGGAAATCTTGCTCATAGCACTGCATGGCAGAAAGAACCGTCTGCAAGCCAGTTTCGAACTCCTTGTTGAGCAGAAGTTCCTCTACATCGAGCAACTTCAGATACATTTCCTTATGGGGGAATGTCATTTCCCTAATCAGATTACAATCCTGCTCATATTGATTCTCATTCATTCGCTTATCTGCCATAGGGATGCGGACAAGAAGCATATACATCGTGCGGTCAAAGTCCGCTTTCCCCAAAAGTTCACGATAGTTGTCACTATACTCAAGCAACGTGCGACACACCTTGTCATCAACCAACGTGCGCGAATAGCCCTGTATCATCTCCCCTATCGTCTTCGAAGCCAACGAGTCGGAGGGGAGACCACAGAGGTAATCATTCAACAGGGGGCGCACCCTCGTCGGGTCCACTTTGGGTAGCAGGTCGAACAAATATTCATGGAGCAAGGCTTCCGAACGCTCTCCTCCATTCCAACGCTCTTCCAAAGCCTTCAATCGAACGTTCAAGGTACTTGACTCGGCTCTCTTGGCAGCTTCGAGCAGAACCGACGCATCCATATACCCACTATGCGAATCAAGTAACTCACCTTGAGACGTCAACCAATAAAGCGAGGGGTAAGCACTCGGCACATAAGCCTTGAAGAAACCATGTTCACGCTCATTCTCAGCATCCAATTTCAAACAAATATAGTTGGCATTGAAATAGTCTGCCACCGATTTATCAACGAATACCTCCTTAGCCATACGACGGCAGGGGCCGCACCAAGTTGTATAGACGTCTACAAATATAGATTTCCCTTCTTGGGTTGCAAGTGCCTTAGCCTCATCGAAAGAGAGTTTCGAGAAATGAATTCCTTGGGCGCATAAGTTTACCACAATGGTCATCAAACAAGAGAAAGAGAGAATCCTTTTCATACTCTACAGTCAAAACACAAATATTAATACTTACTTTCAAAGTCGACGATGCGGTCGGCCAATTGATCGTAACGAACGTCTTCGACCATCGACAGGCCACCATCGGTCTGAATCTTCAGGCCTACAAATCCCGCAGGCTTGACATCCTGTTCCAAATCACGGAATGCCACCCATAGGCGTGAGCCCTCGCGCTCCATCTCGATATGATTGATTGCATAATTCCCTCCAGGAGCCGTATTCAAGTCGTAGATAGGCCAGCCAAGGCCACCATATATGCTGAAGGCATAGATCTTACTTCCAAAAGCATAGAACAGATATCCAGGATATTCGGCACTGCAAGCATAGGATTGCGCTTGCTGGAATGCCAAGTCATCCACCTTCAATTTTCCCAAATCTTTCAAGTATCTGTTAGGCGACGCTCCCTCGACCCAAAAACCTATACCCACACGCAACATCCAGCGACTGCCTTCATCGTCAACAAATACACCAGCATACTCCCTTGCACCGCTTTCGCTGCGCGAATAGATATTCGCATAGATACATTCCATACCTACGTTATCGGGATCAAAATATCCTCCCTTGACATATTTCATTCCCGAGGTATTGCGTACTGTGGTTAGGAATGCCACGGTGATATTATATAGCGTATAGAAACACTTGTTGTGGTTATCATACAATACCATTCGGTCAACCGACTGACTATTGTCTCCGAAATCAGCCTCAGGTGCAATCTGATATTCTCCAGAAGCGACACTCATGGAAGGACGCACCTGCATACTGGGTGGATTACTGTTTATGGCACGGTCGTATACCAGGCCACCATCGACCAAATATTCACGCATGAAAGAGCGGAAATAGGCTTGAGGTACAAACTTTTCCTTTTCCATACCAAAGAACAAGTCTGTATAGTCGCGCTTGTATGCCATTGTGGTATTGTCAAGAATCTTACCACCATGTTCGTCTTGGCACATGACAATCACCTCACTGGCCAGTTCGCTACTGTAACGCGTGAAATAGACTTTGTAAGGATTGCGTCCCAAGGAGGCTCCCCCTTCCAACTTTCCATACAAGTCGTGAATAATCTCATTTCGTCCTGGGACCCAGAAGTTCAAGATGGCCTCATCATCCTCCTCGGCCAAAACAAGCAAGCCATTGGTAAAGTCATTGACAACATTCAACCCAGTCTCCTTCTCATAAAAGATGCCCGTCAAACGGTCAAGCGCCTTGAATTTCAGAAAATGCTCACCTGGAGTCAAACAAACCACAATATCCAAGTCCTTGGTGTGGGCCAACGTATCTACGTTCGTATAGTTGCTCTTATTGTATGTAATCCAAAAGAAATCAAGATGAGATAAGTCCGTACCCTGTGAGGTTGTCACTTGTGGAGTGATTCGTAATGGATGGTCCACATATATATTCTCATAACGTTCCTCTATACCCTGTATGCTAACATCATTCAGCGCAGTCAGCACCTCCGTCGAATTATCCTTGACGCATCCTGTGACAAGCAACAGTGTGAGTGCAATATATAATAACTTACTTGTTTTCATCGTGCAATATGATTTGAATGTATTTGACTAAAGGGGTTCCCAATCCGCATAGATATAGGTTTGAGTTTCTTCATCCCATAATGGATTTCTCAGCAATGAGTTATAGACCATTCTTCCGTAAGAGATGAAGTCACCCACCTTATCCATATCAAAGGTTTCTGGAAAATCAAAGCCCTGTACTTGTATGCACAGACGATGCTTGGCCTTGGAATAACGTCCATAATACAATGAGAGAGGCATCTCCCAATAACTGGGCTTTACCAGTTGTTTGGTTATTATCAGACGGGCAGACAGTTGTTCCGGGAAACCCAACACAAAGTCTTCATTAGCCTTCAAGTTCAGCACCAATGCTACGCTACCAGACTCCAGTGCCGCATCATTATCCATCACTACAACATGAACAGCCGTCTTCACTTCTCCAGCAGGAAGTTCTACGACAGTGCTTGAGAGTTTATAGTGAACATTCTCTTGGGCCGTAGTAGAGGCGTCCACCTCCACCTGAATCTGACGAGGATAGGAGACCTTCTCTCCAATAATCATCAAGGGGATGGATACTGTATCTATCTCCTTGAGACCTGAAGCGAAAGAGTACTGCAAACTATCCTCTGAGGTCATCTCACTGAAATATACAGCACTTGGGGCAGAATACAACATACGTTCGTTCTCCTCACACCCCGTAAGCAACAGGCCGAGAGTTAGCGATAGTCCTATGACACTTAAAATTTTCTTCATTTTGATGTCGTTGTTTTGTATTGTTAAACCAGTGAGGGGCATCAGTCTTGAGCAAAATAAGTATTCTCATCGGGAATGGGCAATGTATACACCGCCTGGGGACTTGCCAATGGGGTATTGGTAATGGGAGCCTTATCCATATTCATTCGCTTGTATGCATAGAACAACTGGCCTTCTGCCAAGAATTCCTTGGTATACTCCTGCAACAGACGCTCCTTGAAGTTATCCTTAGCGAGTTCCTCATCGGGCAATCCTCTGTGGTACTGCAACTCATTGAACCACTCAGCGGCCAACTCGATTGTTGCAGCAGTTTCTGATGCAATGAGATACATCTCCGGAATCTTCACTATGGGTACTCGCTCACTATAGTTGTATTTGGAAACCAGATGGTACGAGCCGCTCTCCTCTAACCACCACTGTTTTCTATAATCGGTACTTAGCGTTGCAGGGAATATCTGACCTAATGTAGTACTACTGATTGCCAGCATTTGACTACTGGTGTTCGGCACATAGAAGTAGTTGTCTATGAGGTCCTCCTTTAATCCTATACACTCCAATGCGAAGATATTCTCTTGTACGAAACCATTTTGGTCCATACTATTGAGATCAGCACTACTAATGAGAGGGAAGAGACCCGACTCTATCACCTCTGTAGCATATTCATATGCCTGAATGCTGTCTGCCGGCTCACCACGATAAAGCAAAGTACGCGCGAGAAGAGCAGTCGTAGCGTAATAGTTCAATCTAAACTCACGGCCTTCACGTATACCCGTGAGGTTTTCCAAATCATATTCGCTATATCGAGGGCCATAGGGATCAACCTCTGCAAGCAATGTGCGGGCCTGCGTCAAATCGGTGATTACTCGTTCGGTGACCTCCGACACTGTCAGTCTGGGGAACAACTGATTGGTGTAACGGTCCACGTAGGGGATTGCAGGTTCTGTCGTAGAAACACAACTCGACGGTGCAGGAGCAAACATTCTCAACAAATCAAAATGTACGAAGCCACGCATAGCCAAGGCCTCTCCTTTTATCAGTCCGTAGTTGCCCACCGAGAAGAAATCCTCTTTTTCATCTATCCGTTCGAGCAAACTATTCAGATTGGATATGACGTTGTACTGCTTCTTCCATATACCATCCTTTCTATTCTCTTCCGACTGATTGGCATAATCATGTTCGTATGCATAGCGGAAAGCATTCAAACTACCAGAAGCTGTGGTATAGTATCCACTCAGCACATCCATGTAAGTAAATGTAAGTTCTGCTCCATACAGTTCGGGCTGAGCCATCAGCGCATAGCACCCGATAAGTGCATCTCTAAAGCCCTGTTCCGTCTCGAACAAATCTTCAGCTTTCAGTTCTGATTTGGGAGACAAGTCGAACCAGTCTTCGCAAGAAGTCAAAGTAACACAAAGTATTACAGATATGGCGAATGTTATCTTTCTTATCATATGCTTTTTGTTAGAATGTTAGTTGTGCCGAGCAAGAGAAATGTTTGGCAAAAGGATAACTGGTTCCCATTTCTCGACGAATCGAAGAGAGGTACAAGAAATCGTTGGCACAAAGAATGATTCTCAGATGTTCTGCTCCGAGTTTACTTATCTTGTTAGGGTCGAAGGTATAAGCAAGGCTAATCGTATTTGCCGACAGTTGGTTGTCCTTCTCTACAAAACGCGATGTCGGTTTGGTCTTGCTCAGATCGTCAATACGCTTATACTTTGCTGCCACTCCCGGTGTCTGCCAACGATCATGCAGAGCCCTCGCATCGACATTCCCGTACGGGTCTACATTCTCAACCTTGTCGACTAAGGTTTGGTTATAGGCATAGCCACCGAAACGATAGTAGAAGTTAGTATTCAATTCCCATCGCTTGTAGTAGAGCACCAGGCCAAACGTTCCGCTCAGTTTAGGATCCGCACTTGCATAAGGCACGTAATCCTGCTCACTCCACGTCTTGGTATATGTTCCGTCCTTACGAATAAAGATTTCGTCTCCAGTAGCAGGGTCAATACCTGCAGATGGAACTACCCATATCGTATTGATAGAGGCTCCCTCCACATAGCGCACATAAGGTGCTGTACTACCTGCGGCATCCGCTTTCTTATTGTAAGAACTCAATCCTGAAGAGATGCGAGTAAGGATATTCTTGTAATGTCCTCCATTGGCATAGAGGTTTACTCTCCAATCCTTTGTCTGCACAACACCGACTTTTAATGAAAACTCATATCCCTTATTTTGAGTCTCGCCAAGGTTCTCCTTATAGGTATCGAATCCCAAATAACTTGCCATGGTAATATCAGCCAATAGGTCCTTGGAGTTTTCAATATAATAGTTCGCGTATCCACTCAAGCGATTATTGAAGAAAGCAAAGTCAATACCGCAGTTGTGCTTCTGCGTGCGCTGCCATTTCAGGTTGTCATTACCGAAAGCCTTCACGATAGTACCGATATAATCTTGATAAGTCAGATTGTTTTTGTATTGATACATCATCATGGACTGATAAGCATAGAAGTTCTGTCCACCCGTGTAACCGGTACTAAAACGCAAGCGCAACTGATTGATATTATCGCTTGCAAGGAACTTTTCATTGTGAAGGTTCCATCCCAATCCGCTACTCCAGAATGTACCCCAGCGTTGGTTGCTTCCAAATTGCGAAGATCCATCACTACGCACCGAAGCATCCACGAAATATCGATCGTCGTAACTATAGTTCGCATTGGCAAAGAAACCCATCAGACGGGTAGTTTGAGCATCGCCCACGATAGTGCTTCCTTCCTTGAACCCCGAGCCGAAAGCAGGATGATTGAGTTGCTGGTTAGGGAACCCTACCACAGTGTAACTATCATAGTCCGAAGTCGTTTGCTGTATATTCCAACCTCCATTCAGGCTCAAGGAATGTGTATTCCACTGATTGAAATAGGAGAGTACCGCACTTCCATCATAGGCCTCCGACACCGTATTGCCTTTCGTATAACTACCCTTATTGGTGTCTGTACCTATAAAGTCGGTATGGTCGGCAGGTTTGAACACGTCGCTGCGCCTCGTTATGCGTTCGATTGAGAAATTACCCTTGAACTTCAGCGTTGTCATGATGTTCCACTCCACACTGAAGTTGTCGATAAAGTCGTCATACACACTTTCGTCCGTAACATTCAACGTACTATTGTATAACGGATTGGCTACAGACTGAGTACCCAGATGTTGATTTGAACTTTGGAAGGCCGCCTGTTTCAACTTCCCGTTCGCATCGTAAGGATTATAGTACGGGTTCATGTAGGTGTACACGCTGAAACTACCATAGGGCGAGTTCTTCGAGAGCACATTATCATAGTTCAGTTCATTCTTGAATCGAAGATTCTTATAGTTATATTGCAATTTGACACTTGTACCTAAGCGATTACGCCCAGAGCCCTTCATCACACCCGTACTTTGGTTATAGGTCAAGTTTACTCCATAGCGGAAACTATCGTTTCCACCCTCCAACTGCACGCTGTGTTTCTGACCTATGCCCACCGAATGCAACGGCTTACTCAACCAGTCTGTATCGACCCCTTGACGTACCAATTTCAAGCGCTCGTTATAGTCCTTCAAGTACTCCTCTTGCACGTATATGGCATTGCTCCCATCATAGAGCCCAGCCAAACGCTCATACTCCAACTTATCGGCAGCACCCAGTAGGTTATATTTGGAAAGGTCGGCCACCTCAAAATCGGCACTTCCGTAGTAGTTCAAACGGAGTTTACCCGATTTGGGAGCCTTGGTGTCAATGATGACCACTCCATTTGCAGCCCTCGAACCGTAGATGGCTGTCGCCGAAGCATCCTTCAAGATGGAGATATTGGCCACGCGATTGGGGTCGAGGTCGTATATCTTCTCGACACTCACCTCAAAACCATCCAGGATGAATGTAGGCAGATTGGCGCTTCCCTTATACTCTTGGCTCAGATTCGTACCACCAGCATCGGGCAACGAATTCGTTCCACGTACTTGGATGTCCGGTACGGTATTGGGGTCAGAGCCCATGCTGATGTTATCCACAATCTTGAACGAAGGATCCAAGGCCGAGAGGCTTTGCAGCACGCTCTGGTTGGACACAGCAAGCAGCTCATCGCCACTAAAGTTTGAAGCAGCCCCCGTAAAACTCTCCTTGCGTTGGTTGTAGTATCCCGTCACCACCACATCCTTCATCTGCTGTTCGGCTGGAGTCAGTGCTATGGCGACCTCTTCGGTACGCAACTTAATGGTTTGCGTGAAGTCCTCAAATCCGATGAACGAGATGACTATAGCCGGATGTTTGTCTTTGCTGACAAAAGAAAAATTGAAATTTCCATCAAAATCTGTAACCGTTCCCTGCGAAGAGTCTCCCAACAAGCGGATATTCGAACCGGGCAGGGGCTCACCCGTAGCACTATCGGTGACTTGTCCACGAACAGAGTATTTGCCTGGGATAGGCTTCACGATGATGGTGTTCTCGGAATACTCGAAAGTAAAAGTCTCTTCCTTGAACGTACGCTGCAGTATGGAATTGATGCTTTCATTGGTCGCTGTCACATCAATACTTCCAACTTGACCCAAATCTTTCACATTGTATATGAAGTCCAATCCCGTCTGTTGCTGTATGGTCTTAAACAATTGGACGGCAGTGACTTTCTGCATGTCCAATGTCACCTTCTTGTCCTGCGGGCGGTTCTGTGCGACAACACTCCCCATAGCCATCCACAAGAAGAGGCTTGTGGACAGGATTCGGAGAACAGGTCTTTTATGTTTCATAGAAATATTGTTTTATGGAAAGGTTATTCATCATGATTACCACGTCCGATAAATAAGGAACGTTCTTGCCTACTCGAAACGATGTAGGTGGTTTCTTGCAAAACGCGGAGTATCTTGTCAAGCGAAGAATGGCGTGAAAGACAGCCGCTGAAGCACTCATGCTCCAGACTCTCATCCGTAAACACGACTTCCACATCATACCAAAGTGAGAGTTCGGCAAACAGGTCCTTGAGTGGAATCTCTTCGAAATAGTATTTTCCTTGCTTCCACCCCACATACAATTCTATGGGTTCTTCCTTCAAGGTGATGCTTCCGTCCTGAAGGTTCACCTTGACTGTCTGCCCTGGAGTCAAGCATGTTTGGCACGTATCTCCTTCGACTGAGACGGAAACGGCACCCTTGACTAAAGTCGTACGCACATAATCATCGGTTCTGGCATGGATATTGAATTCAGTTCCATAGACAGTAATATCCGTACTTGCTGCGGTGACAACAAAAGGATGGTTCTCGTCGGCCGATACATCAAAGTAGGCCTCACCCTGCAAGTAAACCCTGCGCACTCCATTCTTGCTGAACGTAACAGGATATTTCAGCCTCGAGTCGGCATTGAGCCACACCTGCGTGCCATCACTCAACATTATCGAGAATTCAGCACCTTTGCCGACAACGAGTTCATTGTATTGCTCTACCTCCGAGTCCAAAGAGTCCTCACCTTCGGGGGCATAGCTCAGCAGGCCGCCAGCCTTGTTCAGTTGCATTCCATTAGATTTGCTCCATGCCTCCAACTGCTCGTATGAGATATTCTCTCCGTCTCCACTGATGAGGGTCACACCGTAATTGGTCTGTTCTACGGGCTTGTCGACAATCACCTTCTCCTCGGTCTGAACCATGGCCACCTCCTGTCGAGCCAACGAATCAGGTTTATCAGCCAGGAACAAACGATGCACAAGCAACCCAACTAGGACAAAGATAGCCGCAACGCGACCGAAGGAAACGGCATATCGTCTGAAACGGCGACGCTGGCTGCGAGATTGCACCTCATCGAGGAACCTCTTGCGAGAGACTTCTTGCATTTCCTTTGTCAAGGAATACTTCTCCCCTTCGCGAAAATAGCGTTCAAAGGATTCAAAATATTGTCGATGACGAGGGTTCTCCTCCATCCACAACCGAAAGCATCGCTCCTCCTCATCGGTCAGAGCACCCTTCACTTTCTTGTATAAGAACTCTATATCCATGCCTTATCCTTACAGTTTTGCCTTAAGACACGGAAAATCGAAAAACGTTTACAAAATGTGAAAGAAAAATAAGAAAACGATACATTTTATCAAAGAAAGTCGAGCAAACCCGTCTTCCTTCACTGCCCCTTTTATTGATTGCAGAGCCCGGTGCAACTGAGTCTTCACCGTCCCCTCCGAGATGTTTAGTTGCTGGGCGATTTCACGAATCTTCATGCCATCGTAGAATCTCAGTCGACAAATCTCCCTACACGATTTGGGGAGTTTCTCCACCTCGTTCTTCAGCATATTGCAAATCGAAGCCATTTCATCCTCGTCCAAGTCTTCTCTCTGGCTGAACTCCTTGACATACAATTCTCGGTTCTCAATTTCCAACGACAGGTCGCGTAGAAAGTTGAGACTACGGTTGCGAACTGAAGTGCGCAGGTAGGAGGACAAATTAGATATGCTTTCCACATCGGCACGTTCAAAGAGAGTAATCAACACCTCTTGCACGATATCATCGGCTACAGTATAGTCCAACACGTAGGTATAAGCCAACTCATGAAGTTGGGCATAACAGACATCGAACAATTCGGCATAAGCCTTCTCGTCCCCTCTGCTAATACCTTTTATGATAGAGTCGCTTATTTTCATCAATGTCGGATTGCATTCTGTTTCAGTCTGTTTTGCAGAAATGTTTGCAAAGATACGCATAAACGAGCGAGAAATATGAAGCTTGCTTCAATATTTTTCATAGCGAATGAAAGTATCTTCGCGGTTCTCCGCAAAGATAGGCAAAACATCCGACAAATCTTGCTGGCAATATAAAAAATTATGAACAGAGTTTCCTCCCTCTCTCTACCTTTTGCGCATGAGCCACACTATCCACACCGCAGCTGCGATGTAGAAGGCAGCACCGATGACGCCCGTAGGTGCGGGGCCGAGGAAGCGGTCGTAGCCCATGGGATCGGCAAGGAAGAGCAGCCCCACAGAGGCAGTGCCATTTATAGCGCCATGAGCGAGCACGGCAGGCCAGCAGCTACGCGCCTTGAGGGTGATGTAAGAGAGCAGTACACCTACCACGATACAGAACGCACACATGGCTGCGATGCCCGCCCACGGATAGCCAGGATATTGCATGCCATAGTTGTGTCCTGCCACGATGATGGGAGCGTGCCAAAGGCCCCAGATGAGTCCCGTGAGCAGCACCGCGGGGAGGAAGCCCATACGTTGTGCCACCTTAGGCAGCAGGTAACCACGCCATCCCCACTCCTCGCCAAGGCAGGGGACGAGATTGAACAACGGAGTCATGAGCAGTAGCAGCACGACCAAGACGGGCGGTAGAGGCTCCGCCTCCATGGCTGCATGGTATGAGGCGAGCGTAAACGCTGAAGGGTATATGGCAAAATAGAGAAGCGTGCCGAGAAGGGTCAGCACCATGGGGCCAAACCACCCGATGAGGTAGTAGCGTATGGTTCCCTTGAAACGGAGGTCGAGCATGGCATCCTTGAAGCCCTCGCGCGTAACGAGCCGAGTGACGAGTACACCGATGGCTGGGAAGAACATCAGCACGGCGGTGAGGGCAGTATTGATGGTCAGTTCGTCGATAGTGAGCGACGCGGCATCGACTCCAAGCACGCGAGGCCAGATGAGCAATATGGTCCAGGCATAAGCCAAGCCGAAGGTGATGAGGACAAATAGCCATATGCGGCGCGCCTCGAGATTGTTGGTGGTTTTCATAATCGTGATTTATTATTATTTACCATTCATTTATTCATATCATCCTGAGCAACGCGAAGCAACCTTTAGGTCGCCGTCAAGGCAATTCCGCGCAAGAGTTTAGAGGCGTTAGCGAGAACCTTCACTGCGTTCAGGATGACAATTACGCAGAGGCTGAGGCTTCCCTTTTATGCCAAACACACACCAGCGGATGAGGGGAATCCTGCTCATCACTTCCCACAACACCACGGAGCCCACGATGGTTGCAATAAGGGCAAGCGAGTAGATGGCCCATAGGGGCAGGTCGGTACCTTTGAGCCATAGGCAGGCGCTGGTACACACGGTCATATGCACGATGTAGAGCCCGAAGCTGCTACGCGTCATATAGGAGGCGAAGGGAGAGATATGGTTGCACCAGCGCTTGAAGGCTCCGAAGAGACCCAGCACCATTGCCCAGCAATAGAGGCTACACACGAAACCTTGCAACACGGCCGGTGAGCTATAGTCGACGCCATAGTACATGCGCACGAAGAACAGGGCCACGTTAATGCTAGCCACTAGCATGGCAAAACTTTGCTCGGCAAGAAGGGCGTGTACCCGCTCGGAGGAGAAGAGGTAGTAGCCCACGAGGAACACCACGAAGTAGTAAATGGGGCGATAGAGGTTGAACAGTCCGTCGAAGGTGCCTACCTCGTCAATCTGCGTCTGCGCCAAGCCCCATAGCAGGAAGAAGAAGGCGATGAGCACCATGCGCAGCACCATCCCGGAGCAGCGTGCCAGCCACGCCTCTACCCTATCGGCATCAATTACCTTGCGTACCACGAGCAACAGCAACGAGAAGATGTACAGATCTTGGATAAACCACAAGGGGCCCGTGCCGCTGATTACCCCGATGAAGAACTTTACTACGACGGGCATGCTCTCGGGCAGCGCGCCACCGCCAGCCTTCATATTGACAAAGCCAAGCACCCAGCCAAAGAGGAGCAGCCCGAGCGTGGAGGGCACGAGGAGTTTGCGCGTACGTTCGCGGAGAAACTCCCTTGCCGTGCGGTGCTGCAGTGCATAGCGGCTTGAGGCACCGGCCACGACGAACATCAGCGGCATCATCCAGGGATAGAGCACCGTGCACACCGTATCCCACCACTGATGCTCGCAGAAACCTCCGATGCCCCCGAAGACTCCCTGCGCATTGAAGTTGTAGAACACGTGATAGATGAGCACCAGCACCACGGTCACCCAGCGCAGATTGTCGATGAAATGGTAGCGTTGATTCATTGTTCTTTTGATTTATCCAATAACTCCCCCGGATAGTTTATCACATACTGCTTGCCGCTATCGAGGGTTACCAGGGCGAGTTCGTCCTTGCGTACTGCCAGCATCTGGAAGTCTCCCAGTTCCTTACTGCGGAAATGGCCCGTATAGCCCATCAAGCCTCCGTTGCCAAAGGTGCGGGCGCAACGTTTCAACTCTGCCTTCCCTATGGGTCGTACAGAACGGATGCCCTCCAACACCTTGCTCCCGAGAAAGAACTTCACGATGATCACGTCCTTATCTATATAAAAGTAGCGAGGCGTGCGCAAGATGACACCCGCCATCAGCAGCAGCCAAAGGGGCATCGCGAAGAGCGCCTCCTTATCACCTTCTACAAACCACGCCACACACAGCACAATGGGAATGGCCACCACCGCCAGCGCACTCACAAGGATTACTTTCCAGTCTCTACGGAATTTGTAAATCATAATATCTAAGGCCTCTCCCCCGCCCTCCCCCGAAGGGAGGGAGCCTTCAGACATCGCGGGAAAGAGAAAGAACGTTTTTATTTGTTAATACTACTTGTTTTCAGAGTCCTCTGAAGTTCCCCCTCTTCGGGAGGGGCTAGGGGAAGGCTTCCCCTCTTTTTCATCCGCCCGCTCTTCTTCAAGGCCTCGGCAATGATCCATTGCAGTTGCCCATTGGTAGAGCGGAACTCGTCGGCCGCCCATTTCTCTATGGCAGCCATCGTCTCAGCGTCTACACGCAGAACGAAACTCTTGGTTTTACTTTCCTTTTCGGCCATAATAATGAAAGGGGCCTCCCCCAACATATCCGCAAGCGGGACTCCTCTGGGAAGATGAATTTTCCTTCGTCGCAACCAACGCTCTTTCGCGTCGGTCCAGGGAGGGGTTAGGGGAGGCCCCTTCTTTTCTCTTAATGATTCAACGTACCCGAGTTAATCACTGGCTGGGCAGGCTCATCGGCACAGAGCACTACGAGCAAGTTGCTCACCATGGCTGCCTTCTTCTCCTCGTCGAGGTCTACCACCTGCTCTGCCGAGAGTTTGTCGAGCGCGAGTTTTACCATCGACACGGCACCATCGACAATCTTCTCACGAGCGGTGATGATGGCGCTGGCCTGCTGGCGTTTGAGCATGATGGCCGCAATTTCGGGAGCGTAGGCCAGGTAGTTGATGCGAGCCTCAACGACCTCGATGCCCGCCATAGAGAGGCGTTCATTGAGTTGCTTCACCAACTCCATATTGATTTCGTCAGCATCGGAGCGCAGGGTGAGTTGCTCATCCGTTGTCGTGTCGGTATCATCGTAGGCATAGCGGCCAGCCACCTGACGCAGAGCCGCATCGCTCTGCACACGCACGAAGTTCTCGAACGCACGCATACGGCCCGCCACGGCAGTAACCCCCGTCGCAGCACCCGCCATCGTCTGCGAATCAATCTCGAAGAGTGCCTTATAGGTATCCTTCAGTCTCCACACCATCACGAGGCCTATCATGATGGGATTACCCGTAAGGTCGTTCACCTTGATAGGTTCGGGATTGAGATTGCGAGCGCGGAGCGACACCTTCTTCTTGTCCAAGAGGGGGTTCACCCAGAAGAAGCCTGTACGGCGACAAGTGCCCTTATACTTACCGAAGAACACCATCACACGCGCCTCGTTGGGCTCCTGCATCGTAAAACCAATCATGTGCAATACCCACAGGCAGAGCACTACAATAGCACTCACGATACCCAACGCCTCGGATACAACTCCCTTAGCCGCACCCACAAAAAGCAATACGGCAGCAGCCAACATGGCCACATTGACCAGTAACGCCACGAATCCGTTCATCACGAATCCCATGTAATCTTTTTCTTTCGTCTCCATAATCAGATGAATTTATTGGTTAGTATTTATGTTTTATCCTCTCGTTTTTAATAATATCATTTTGATATCACAAAGATTCCAAAAATCTCCCGACATTTCCAAATGTTTTTGAGAAAAAATGTAGATAAATCCCTCAAAAGGAAGGAGAGAAAGTTCTAATCAAAAATGGAGTGAAGCAAGACAGTGCGGAACAAAGCGGAGGGGGAGCAGATAAGCCCAAACACACGGCAGCCCCGCGAACTTTCGCAGGGCTGCCAGTCGACCCCCTCGGGGGAGATTCTCCAAAACACGTCATCACTTCAAGCCATATCGCGCCGTACCGCCCAGTGCCTCCTCGATGCGTATGAGCTGGTTGTACTTGGCTGTGCGGTCGCTACGGCTCATCGAGCCCGTCTTTATCTGCCCAGCATTTACCGCCACGGCAATGTCGGCAATCGTGGTGTCCTCGGTCTCGCCTGAGCGATGGCTGATGATGGTGGTGTAGCCATTACGGCGGGCCAGCTCGATGGTGTCGAGCGTCTCGGTGAGCGTACCTATCTGGTTTACCTTCACCAATACGCTGTTGGCACAATGGCGCTCGATGCCCCTCTGCAGGTACTTCACATTGGTCACGAAGAGGTCATCGCCCACCAGTTGGCATCGGTCGCCAAGGCGCTCGGTGAGCATCGCCCATCCCTCCCAGTCGTTCTCGGCCATGCCGTCCTCGATGGAGTCGATGGGGTAATACTCCACGAGGCGCTCCAGGTAGTCGACCTGCTCCTCGGAGGTACGCTTGTGCCCCACAGGGCCCTCAAACAGCGTGTAGTCATACACCCCCTCCTTATAATACTCCGAGGCAGCGCAGTCCAGTGCCAGTGTGATGTCCGCTCCCGGCTCATACCCTGCCCGCTTGATGGCCTCGACGAGCACGTCCAGCGCCTCCTCCGTGCCACCCAGTGCAGGGGCAAAGCCGCCCTCGTCGCCTACTCCCGTGCTCTTGAGCACACCCTTCAGCGCGGCAAACACCTCGGCACCCATCTGTACGGCCTGGTGCAACGTGTGTGCCCCGATAGGACGTATCATAAACTCTTGGAAGGCGATGGGCGCATCGGAGTGGCGACCGCCATTGAGGAGGTTCATCATCGGCACGGGCATCACGTGAGCATTCGCCCCACCGATGTAGCGGTACAGCGGCATGCCGCACGCCTCGGCCGCAGCCCGCGCTATGGCCAGCGACACACCCAGTATGGCATTGGCACCGAGGTGGCGCTTCGTGGGCGTACCGTCGAGTTCCAGCATCAGGCGGTCCAGGTTGCGCTGCTCATACACGTTGCATCCTCGCAGCACGGGAGCTATGCGGTCATTGATGTTTGCCACCGCCTTCTCCACACCCTTGCCGCCATAGCGGTGCTTGTCACCATCGCGCAACTCCAGTGCCTCGTTCTCCCCCGTAGAGGCTCCCGAGGGCACCGATGCACGACCAACAATACCATTCTCCAATATCACCTCGGCCTCCACCGTAGGGTTGCCGCGCGAGTCGAGGATCTCACGTCCTCGGATATCTGCTATTCTCATATCTTTGTTTCTTGTTATGGTTTATACTTTAGTAGCAACAAACGAACGAAATGTAAAGTTTCTTGGACGAGCCAAGCACTAAGGCTGATCTTGTATATTTCTCTGCGGGTGTAGTCTACCTTCGTAATCTATTGCAAAGGTAGGCATAATGTTGTGACATCAGCAAACGGCCCAATCAATAGCCTTATAGAGGCCGCCTATAATGAAGTATATAACCTTTGACTTTGCCACCAGTTGCATTTTGTCAAACTTTTTCGAGGGCAGGAACAGTGCGTTTGAGTCATTTGCACGTTTTTGTCAAACTTTTTTGCAGGCTTGACAAAAAATTATCACAGGCACGACAAAATTTTGTCAAGCCTGTGATAATTTTTTATCAAAGGCTCCAAATGGTGGTTTGCTTATATCCAAATTCCAGTTTGGACGAATCCAAACGATAGCAAACTCAGCGCCTACGACATAGTAGCATATTGTTTGGCACAACAATCTACAAAGCTGCTGCGAGTGGATGCATGGGATGCTTGATTAAGGGGTTGAGGAATAATAATTTTGTGTGAGGGCACTGATGTTCCGATAAAAAGTGTATCTTTGCGATTGAATTGTGCGGATAGGAGCTATCAGCGCAGTTCGAGAGACATATTGGTTAGCGTTTGCTATTTATTCTAAAAATGTTCCAAAACTTGGCCGTGGAAAGAACAGTGACAAGAATAAGTTGGTTAAACGCCTACGTTATACGTGGGCGCAATTTATCTGTCGCTGTGGGTTTCGGCCAAGTACCCTGGAACGTTTGGATAGATTGTTGTCCACGTTCCTTTTTTATTGGGATAATGCGCAATTTGCTGATTTTTGTATGTGGAGTGACAAGTTATGTCACATGGAGTGCATATATTTGCAGCACAAATGGTAATGCTATGAAGAATGTTGTATTATTGACAAGGTATCTGCTAATAATTAATAAATTGCAGAGAGAGAAGGGTCGTTACGTAATGGCAGGGGAGTTGCTGCAACACGTAAACAGAGAACTGGAGTATCGTGGTTATTCCTCTGACATCAGTATGAGGACTTTGCTTAGAGACATTGCAGATATCTGTGAATTGAGATTCCCTATCGAGCACAAACACAACTATGGTTACTGCTTGCAGGCCGACCAGCCTGTGTTCTTTACGAATACGGAAGAGATGTTGCTGAACTTTGACCTACTCAATGCCATAAACAGCGAGAGTGCGGACAATCGGTATATCTTGGCAGAGCATCATCGCCCCATAGGTAGTGAACAAATGCCACTACTCATTGATGCCATACGCAAGCAGCATCCAATAAAGTTTGACTACACCCTTGTCAGACATAATGATAATGTAATATGCGTCAATGCACTTCCTCATTTCTTGAAAGAATCGAACCAACGGTGGTATCTCTTAGCAAAGGTTGGGGATACATTGAAAAGTTACGGAATAGACCGAATAGCCAATATTGAAGTGATGGAGCATGAAAAGTTTAAGCGCGACCAGTCTATAAATGTCGAAGAACTATTCAGAGATTCATATGGTATTTGGCAACAAACGGACATACCAGTTGAGGACATTGAACTGTCTTATGATGCCTTGGATGGCAAGTTCTTGAAATCGCTACCACTCCATCACTCGCAACGTATCGTTTGTGATACCGAGGAGGAGTTCCGAATCACATTACGCCTACGCATTACGAATGACTTTGTTATGGAACTCCTCTCACGGAGCCGTTCTCTGACAGTTATTCGTCCACAGCATTTGCGTGAGAAAGTATATAAAGTTTATCAAGAAGCATTAGAAAGGAATAGACTATGATTAAATTGAAACCATCTCAGATCTGCACCAACTACAAGCAGTCAAACCGTTTGGTGAAGGCGGGTGTATTATCAGAAACGGCCGACATGTATGTATATGAGCGTGATGGACATGAATATATAGGTTTCGGTAGTCCTGACAGCGAAGCAATTTCGCACAAGGCCTTGCCCGCTTGGTCACTGGACCGATTGATAGATATGTTGCCCAAGAAATCCATGCAATTCAGTATTAATCTCGAGATTTGTGGTAATGACTCAGAGGATAATCCTATCTATATATTTGACGGTCATGAATTGGAAGATTTTAGTGGTGCAAAGAGTATCTATGATGCAACAGTAGAGTTGATAGAAACGCTTATCAAAACACGATTCTTCGAATACGTGGACTGGAACAAAATGGATGGGAATAAAGTGACAAGGTTTATTAATAGAATCATTAAATATTAGAAGTATGGAAAGTATTAAGGAAAAACTTATGAAAGATGGATTTGAAGGATTCGTCAGTGTTAAGGACTTGAAAGAAGACTTCAAAAGTGGTGGTATTCCTAAAGTAGAAGGTGTCTATCACGTGTTGCGATTGAAAGATACAGAACCAGAGTTCCTAACAAAAGGATCTGGAGGATATCATAAAGGTAAAGAACCGAATGTAAGTATTGATGAACTTCGACAAAACTGGATAGATGCAGAGCCTATTGTATATATAGGAAAGGCTACAGAATTGTATAAGCGAATTCAACAATACATAAAGTTCGGCAGTGGAAAGGATGTAGGACATTATGGAGGTCGCTATATTTGGCAATTGGCAGATTCAGATGATTTGATTGTTTGCTGGAAATGTGTTAGTGATTCGTGTTCAGTAGAGTATGCTATGATTACAAATTTCAAGAATAGTCATAATGGCAAGCGACCGTTTGCTAATCTTCAAGATTGATTTGTTGAACTTTTAATATATATGTTATGGGACAAAACTTGTATACTCAGATTTGGAAAGACAGTTTATCTCGTATTATTGAGGTAATGAAAGATGGCGGTGGAGAAATTCAACTTAAAAAGCAGGATTTTGAGGCAGCGGGAAATAGGGTGGTTTCTGGCTATGATTTTAATCTTACTATATATGATGCCAATGTGCCCCGCATAGGGAATAGCGCAGTAGCTAGAAATCTAAAAAAAGTATTGGATAGTAGTAGTGAATTTCAAGAATTGGCGGAAGGATGTTGGAGAATTAACTTTAAGAATTTTCTGTTAAAGATTCAAAAGTTATAATACATTGAATTAAAATTTTAGATTCTTAATATCGCAATTAAATGTAGCAACTATGACAATCGAACAATTAAAAACTTTGGTAATAGAGGAACTAGATAGCAGAGAACTAAAAAGTAGAGCGCGATATTCTGCTTTGGATAAAATTGTCCTCTTTATCAAAAAACAATACGGTGTTAATACCACCTCTCTTCCTGCATCAAAAGAAGAAGTGAAACTCGCATATGAGAAAGATAAAGGCGGTGAAATAAATGGTGCCGAAAGCAGTGTAATCAACGAATTATATAATCAACTAGCAAATGTTCGTTCCTGTTGATGCCGAAGTATTGATAGAAGAGTTATACAATACCTACGGATATTCCGTGTCGCTCGACTATGCCATAAACTACATCGAGATGAATCCCTATGCAACGGTGGATGATTTTCATGATTGGCTAATACGAATAATAGAATATGAAAATTGAGGAGTATGGATATAAATGTTAAAATACGATTAATAGAAGAATACCATTTGGACTTGGTGGACATTGAATGTGTTGACCGAATGAAACTTTCTGACGAAATAATAAACTTAATAATGTCTGAGGATTCATCGGATGTAATAGATAAATACACTTCACTGAAGAATGATGAATCACAAACAGATGATACTAGGCTATTGGCAGCACGGTTGACAAGAAAACCTTCTAGTATTGAATTGAAATTAGATAATAACTGGAGTGATGATGAAGACGATGATGATGACTACTATGGCTCAGTGCCCCTCAACAATGAACCTCCTGAGCATTTAAGTGAGGATGAAAAAGAGGCTTGGTCGCAAGCTCATGAAGACGAACAAGCGAGTAGGCGAGATGACGAAAAAGTTTTTTATCAGAGATTGCCTATAGTGAAGAAATGGACACAAGAAGAGTTCAATGAAAGTATGTTCTCATTTATGTGGGAGAATTATCCTACATTACAGAAGGGATATGACCGTTCAACATTTGCAAAGGCGCGTAATGGATATCCCAGACACTTAGGGATAGGAAGCAGAAGTTGGCTGGTCCCAAGAGGAGTTTGGGATAAGATAGATACTGCTACAGAGTATTGCAAAGAAGAAATCAACAAACGCTTTTCAGAATTAGAGGCAAATAGTGTTGGTGTATGGAAAAACGAATTTGTACAATGGATGCGACAAGAAGGAGTCTCCAAAGCTACAAAGAGTAATATTAGAGCATTCTTTAAATCTCGTAATATCAAAGTGTCAGTAATGACAATTGATAAAATAAAGGATTTGTTGGATTAGACAAAACTATTAACTTGGCCGAAACCGATAGCACGCCCCGCACTCAATGATAGTGCGGGGCTTTCTTTTAACTCCACGAAGTCTTCAAAGAATAGGCGTAGACGTACTTTGAAGGCTTTGTGGAGTTTGTTCTAATGCCTTATCCTTGCCCTCTTCCTATCCAATCCCCAAGGTCGAAGAAAAGAACGCAACCACGGGCGATTAGGAAGAAGCAAGAAGTAAGCAGAAGATAGAGAAACAATGACACTCTGTCAAGAAAACGGAAAAGTCTATAGTACCAATTTCCTCACCGCGTAAGCAAACCATAGGATTTACCTACCAATATGCTACGAAATTTTCGTACGGGATTTACGAGCGTTTCGTCCCGTGAGTCTTAAGAATGTTGTCAAAAAGTACCCCGGGATTATGGATTATTCAGGAAATGATGTACTTTTGCAATGAATTCTGAATATATGACAAGCACACGATACCATGATACTGAAACTCTACGAGAAGAATAACGCACGCCGCGACATTGACCGCATCGTCGAGATACTGAACCAGGGCGGAGTCATCATCTACCCCACCGACACGACCTATGCCTTCGGGTGCCATGCACTGAAGGAGCGCGCCATTGAGCGCGTATGCGACATCAAGGGGGTGGACACGAAGCATCATCTGCTCTCGGTAGTAGCACACGACATCAGCAGCGTGAGCGAATATGTGAGGATAGACAACGACACCTTCCGCCTCATGCGCGACAATCTGCCCGGCCCCTTCACCTTCATCCTCCCTGCAGGCAACCGCCTGCCCAAGATTTTCAAGAACCGCAAGGAGGTGGGCATACGCATCCCCGACAACAGCATAGCACAGGAGATATGCGAGGCACTGGGCGCTCCCCTACTCTCGACCAGCCTCAAGGTGGACGGGCACGAAGACATCGAATACATGACCCTGCCCGAACTCATCGACGAGAAGTGGGGCGACCACGTGGACCTCATCATCGACGGCGGCGAGGGCGGCACCGAACAGAGCACCATCATCAACTGCACCGATGGCGAAGCGGAGATCGTGCGCCAAGGCAAGGGGTGGCTGTAGAGCTGTGTAGCTTTGGTTTCCGAGAGAAAAAGAGAAAGAGACACCCTAGGGTGCCTCCCGGTTATAATTGTTGCTTGGTATTGCTATTTAGTTTCGCAGGTTACCCCATGTATTACACTATCCACACTAGCTAACGATGAGCTCCGCGATAGCTAGCGAGGTGAGGCGCGGTAGCTAGTGAGGAGCACCGCGATAGCTAGTGAGGCATCAACACTCGCGGACGAAGTCGAGCATCTCGAAGATTTCTTCCTTAGTAGCAGTACGATCGATGCGGATGTCGCCAATGCCGCCGAGCAGAGTGAAGTGTATCTCGGTGCCGCGGTTCTTCTTGTCGTGCTGCATGAGGGCAAAGAGTTCGTCGTAGTCCTTGCAGGTGAAGACAAAAGTACCATAGACGTCCTTGATGAAGGCGACCGTTTGGCGCAGCTTGTCGGTGAGGAAGCCCTCGCGAACGTGAGAGAGGTAGAGTTCGCCTATCAGGCCCCATGCCACAGCATAGCCATGGAGGACGGGAGTGCCGCGACGCATGGCCAGGGTCTCGAAGGCATGGCCCAACGTGTGGCCCAGGTTAAGTGCCTTGCGGATGTGCTTCTCCGTGGGATCCTGCTCCACGATGTGCTCCTTGGTGTGGATAGACTCCATAATGAGGGGCTGCAGGGCTTCGAGGTCGGGACGAGCAAGGTCGTAGCGCATGAGTTGTGCCCAGTGCTCCTCGGTGCTGATGAGTCCGTGCTTGAGCATCTCGGCAAAGCCCGACACGAGGTTGGGAGCATCGAGCGTGCCCAGGAACTGTGCCGACACCACGACAGCCTCGGCGGGATAGAACGCTCCCACCTCATTTTTGAGCGAGTGGAGGTTGATGCCCGTCTTGCCACCCACGGCGGCATCGACCATGGCGAGCAGCGTAGTGGGCACATTGATGCAGGGGATGCCGCGCTTGAAGGTGGCGGCAGCAAAGCCTCCGAGGTCGGTCACCATGCCTCCGCCCACGTTGATGAGCAGCGAGTGGCGCGTAGCACCGTGCTGGGAGAGCGCGCTCCACACATGGCACAGCGAGTCGACATGCTTGTTGTCGTCGCCTGCAGGGATGGTGATAAGGTGTGCCTCGCCCATAGCCTCGGCAACCAGGGGATAGCACAGCCGTGAGGTCTGCTCATCGGTGAGGATAAACAGGCGATCGTGCGCAATCGCGCCCAACAGGCCCTTCAATGTGGCGGCCAGGTCGGTAGCCGCTATGATACGTTGCTTGTTCATCGTTCGGATTCCAGTATTTATCACAAAGGTACAAAAATTTCGCGAAACGTAGACAAACAAGGTGGCAGAGTTGCAGGATATGAAAAAGATTTCTTACTTTTGTAAAAAGTATATACTTCACTATGGCATATTCTATCGACACCATAGCACAATGGATACACGCCGAGCACATAGGCTGCCACGAGGGTACGGTGAAGTGGCTGCTCACCGACAGCCGTTCGCTGGGATTCCCCGAGGAGACACTCTTCTTTGCACTCGTGACGCCACGCGGCAACGGACACCACTACATCAGCGACCTCTACAGCCGAGGCGTGAGGCACTTCGTCGTGTCGGAACGCCCCTCTGATGAATCACAGCAAGCCATGCCCAAGGCCAACTTCCTCGTCGTAGCCGACACGCTCGCCGCCCTGCAACTGCTGGCCGAGACGCACCGAGCACAATACACCATCCCCGTGGTGGGCATCACCGGCAGCAACGGCAAGACGGTGGTGAAGGAGTGGCTGAGCCAACTCTTGGGGGCCGACTTCCAGGTGGCACGCTCGCCCCGCAGCTATAACTCACAGGTAGGCGTACCCCTCTCGGTGTGGCAGATGAACGAGCATACCGACGTGGCACTCATCGAGGCAGGCATATCGCAACACCGCGAAATGAAACACCTGCACCGCATCATACGCCCCACGATAGGCGTGTTCACCAACATCAACGGAGCCCATCAGGAGAACTTCACCTCGCTACAAGACAAGTGCAAGGAGAAGCTCATCCTCTTCCGCGACTGCGACATCATCATCTACAACGGCGACGATGACGAGGTGTGCGAGAGCGTGAACCACAGCCTGCAATCGGCACGCGAGATAGCCTGGTCGCGCCGAAATGCCGACAAGCCGCTATTCATCTCGGCCGTCGAGAAGACCGACAAGCACACAACCATAACCTACCACTACCTGAACATACCGGGCAGGTACACCATACCCTTCACCGACGACGCTTCGGTGGAGAACTCCATCCACTGCCTGGCCGTGTGCCTCTACCTCATGCTCCCCGGCGAGACGATTGCCGAACGCATGCAACGACTCGAACCCGTGGCCATGCGCCTCGAAGTGAAGGAGGGCAAGAACGGCAGTACACTCATCAACGACTCATACAATGCCGACATCGCCTCGCTCGACATCGCCCTGGACTTCATGGCACGCCGCCCCGAACGGGAAGGACGCGAGCGCGTGCTCATCCTCTCGGACCTGCTGCAGACAGGACAGAACAGCCGCTCACTCTACCGCAAGGTGGCCACACTCATCAAGAGCCGTGGCGTAGAGCGCTTCATCGGCATCGGCCCCGAACTGAAAGCCTCGACAGAGCGGTTCGGCGACATGAAGACATCGTTCTATACCACCACGGAGGAGTTTCTGCAATCTGACGAACTGCACACGCTGCGCCGCTCGCTCATCCTCGTGAAGGGCTCACGCAGTTTCGGATTCGAACGTGTAGCCGAGCAGTTGGCGCTGAAGGTACACGAGACAACCTTGGAGATTGACCTCGGGGCCATGGTGGACAACCTCAACCACTACCGCAGCATGCTCTCACCCACGGTGAAGACCGTGTGCATGGTCAAGGCCTTCGCCTACGGAGCCGGGTTCTATGAGATTGCCAAGACCCTGCAGGACCATCGCGTGGACTATCTTGCCGTGGCTGTGGCCGATGAGGGCGAACAACTGCGCAAGGCGGGCATCTCCGCCAACATCCTCGTGATGAACCCCGAAATGTCGGCATTCAAGACCATCTTCGAGAACAACCTCGAACCGGAGATATACAGTTTCACCCTGCTTGAAGCCATGATACACGCCTGCGAGCGAGAGGGCTACATGAACTATCCCATACACATCAAGATAGACACGGGCATGAGCCGCCTCGGCTTCCGACCCGACGAGATGCCCCGCCTCATCGAACGGCTGAAGAGACAGAACGCCGTCATCCCCCGCTCGGTATTCTCACACCTGGCAGGCAGCGACAGCAGCGACTTCGACACCTTCACCCGCCAGCAGGCCACACGCTTCACCGAGGCTGCCGACACCTTGCAGAGCGCCTTCCCCCACAAGATACTGCGCCACATCTGCAACTCGGCGGGCATAGAGAGGTTCCCCGAGTACCACTTCGACATGGTGCGCCTCGGGCTCGGACTCTATGGCATCAGTCCCGTGGGCGACCGCCTGCTCCACCCCATCGGCACACTCAAGAGCACGATACTACAGATACACGATGTGCCCGAGAGCGAGACCGTGGGCTACAGCCGCCGAGGAAAACTCGCACGGGCATCACGCATCGCTTCAGTGCCCATCGGCTATGCCGACGGACTGGACCGCCACCTGGGCAACGGCGTGGGCTACTGCATCGTGAACGGGCAGCAGGCTCCCTACGTGGGCAACATCTGCATGGATGTGTGCATGATTGACGTCACCGACATCCCTTGCCACGAGGGCGACAGCGTAGAGATCTTCGGTCCGCAACTGCCCGTGACCCAACTGGCCCAGTGGCTCGGCACCATCCCCTACGAGGTGATGACTGGCATCTCGACCCGCGTGCGGCGAGTGTACACCGTGGAGAGCTAAAAGGCAATAACGAAAACAAACACAATAGAAAACCAAATACAAAGAATCATGGAAAAACAAACAACCAAGAAGACCAACTACCGTTGGGCAATCTGTGCGATGCTCTTCTTCGCCACCACCATCAACTACCTCGACCGCCAAGTGCTGTCGCTCACCTTCGAGGACTTCATCCGTCCCGAGTTTCACTGGACCGACTCCGACTATGGCACCATCACGGGTATCTTCTCGCTCTTCTATGCCATCTCGATGCTTATGGCTGGTAAGTTCGTCGACTGGATGGGAACCAAGAAGGGTTTCATGTGGGCCATCGGTATATGGTCGTTCGGTGCCTGTATCCACGCTGTGTGTGGTGTGGTCACCCAAGCCTTTGTAGGTCTGCCCGATGCCACGGCACTGCACCTGGCCGAAAATGCCGAAATGGTGGCACGCATCGCCTTGGTAAGCTCTACGCTCTTCATCATAGCCCGGTGTGTGCTGGCTCTCGGTGAGGCGGGTAATTTCCCCGCAGCCAACAAGGCCGTTGCCGAATACTTCCCCAAGCGCGACCGTGCCTTTGCCACCTCAATCTTCAATGCCGGCAGCACCATCGGTGCCCTCGTAGCACCCTTCTGCATACCGCCCTTGGCAGCCAAGTGGGGATGGGAGGCCTCGTTCATCATCATCGGTGGTCTCGGTTTCGTGTGGATGGGCTTCTGGCAGTTTGTCTACAAGCGCCCCGAGCAGAACCCTGCCGTAAATGAAGCCGAATTGGCCTACATACTCTCCGATGATACTGCAGAGGCAGCTCCTGCTCCAACCGAGAAGGAGGCAGGCAAGAAGGTTTCACTCTTTTCATGCTTCAAGTATCGCCAGACCTGGTCGTTCATCGTGGGCAAGTTCATGACCGACGGCGTGTGGTGGTTCTTCCTCTTCTGGATGCCTTCGTACTTGAAGCTCACCTATGGCCTCTCCTCTACTGACCCGAAGTTCCAATGGGCACTCGGATTGCTCTACCTCATCGTGATGATATCAATCTTTGGTGGTTACCTCCCCACCCTTTTCATTGACAAGAAGAAGATGGACCCCTACGCAGGTCGCATGCTCTCGATGCTCATCTTTGCATTCCTCCCCTTGGTAGCACTTGCAGCCCAGCCTTTGGCCCACGTTTCAATGTGGTGGCCCGTAGTGCTTATTGGTATCGCCGGTGCAGCTCATCAGTCTTGGAGCGCCAACCTCTTCAGCACCATCGGCGACATGTTCCCCAAGACCATGATTGCAACGATTACCGGCATTGGCGGTATGGCTGGCGGTATAGGCTCATTCATCATACAGAAAAGTGCTGGTGCATTGTTCGACTACAGCGCCACGACAGGGCTTGAGCTCTTCGGCTATGTAGGAAAGGAAGCAGGCTATATGATTATGTTCACCTTCTGCGGTGTAGCCTACCTCATCGGTTGGGTTATCATGAAAGTGCTTGTTCCCCGCTACAAGAAGATTGAGCTATAACATACAGACCCAATAGGGAACAAAAGAAAGGGGGGTTGGACATCAAAGCGTCCGCTCCCCCTCTTTCTATTGAAGGCATTCCACCACTCACCACTCAGCTATCTATCACGCATACTTACGGGGAAAGCTGAAGAGAATACCCAACACGGCTATCACACCCAAGATGATGGGATAGTAGAGATAGCCGATGATATCGAAAGGCGATATAGCAGCAAGACCAGCAGCCATCAGGAGTTGTGCACCATAGGGAATAAGCCCTTGAGCAAAGCAGCTGAAGGTATCGAGCAGCGAAGCACTCATGCGATGGTCTACACCATAACGGTCGGCTATATCTCGTGCTACGGGGCCTACGGTGATGAGAGCGATGGTGTTGTTGGCAGTGCAGAGGTCGGCCAAGACAACAAGCAGGGCAATGGTAAACTTGGCTCCGCGCTGGCCGTTGATGCGACGGGTGAGCACGCGGATGAGCCAGTCGATGCCACCATTGTGACGTATCAAGGCAAGCATACCACCAGCCAAAAGGGTGACGATGATGAGTTCGCTCATCCCCATAATGCCCTCACCCATAGCACCCATCCAGCCCATAAGGTCGAAACTACCACACGCCATACCGATGCCTCCAGCCAGAAGGATACCGATGAGCAGCACGACGAGCACATTCATACCCACGATGGCAAGCACCAGCACAGCTACGTAGGGAAGCACCTTATACCATTCGGGCCAAGACACATCGGCAGGAGCCTGCACGCCTTGTCCCAAGATGATGTAGAGAACAAGTACAATGAGAGCTGCAGGAGCAGCAAGATAGATGTTGGCCTTGAACTTATCGTTCATGCGTACACCCTGAGTCTGTGTAGCCACGATGGTAGTATCTGAGATGAAGGAGAGGTTGTCACCAAAGAAGGAACCTCCCACCACGATGGCTACGATGAGGGGAAGCGACGAGCCTGTTTGTTCGGCAATACCCACTGCCACAGGTGTGAGTGCCACTACAGTACCCACAGAGGTGCCTATAGAGAGCGAGATGAAGCAAGCTGCAAGGAAAAGTCCTGGCAACAGCATACTGTCAGGCAAGAGGCGCAGCGTGAGGTCTACGGTGGCATCGATAGCCCCCATTGCACCAGCGGCCTTGGCAAAGGCTCCGGCAAGGATGAATATCCATACCATGAGCATGAGGTTCTCATCGCCTGCTCCACGAGAGAAGAGGTTTATACGCTCCCTGAGCTTGAGCTTGGGAGTGATACACACAGCATAGGCCGAAGCGGTAAGGAAGGCAACTGTTAGGGGTACCTTGTAGAAGTCACCCGCAAGGATGGAGCCTATCAAGTAGACTACCATAAAGACGAGCATGGGGGATAGGGCGAGCATGGGAATTTAAGAGAGGCCTCTCCCCCCGCCCTCCCCCGAAGGGAGGGAGCTTTCGGGCATCGCGGAGAGTAGCCTTATGCTTATTGGTTAAACAATACTTTTAAACTGGAAACTTACTTAGTCACCCCTCCTCGGGAGGGGGCGGGGGAGGCCCCAAATATAATCTTCGCTCGGCAAGCAACCTCACCTGCATCTTTGCGTATCTCTACATCGTATTCGTGGCTATCGTCCTTCTTATCCATGAAGACGCTGAGGTGTTCGCGGTAGAAGCACTCGAGGCTGTAACTCACCTCAACACGATGGATGGTGTGTGAACGGAAGATGTCGAGCGGCAGGAAGTTGAGCATGTGCTCGATATACTTGACGCTATTGAGGTGCCCATTGTAGTCAATATCACAATAGAGTGGCATGAACTCACCTGAAGGTTCGGTAGCCATAACGCGAGCACGGCTCACTCCTTTGATGGGGCAAGGTTCATCGCATGAGTAGGCCGCTAACTCGCCATTGTAAAGTGTGGTGAGATCGACAGTCTGACGAGTCTCTACATCGATAAGCGCCCATGTAGAGCGTGCATGACCAAGGATGCGGCCATCGTGGCTGAGCACACGGAAGTTACGCGAGGTGAAGAGGCGGTTGACGCTCTCAACCCAAGTCTCCACATAGTAGGTATCACCCTCATTGGGATATTCATCAATCTCGATGACCAAGCGCGAGAGCACCCAGGTCTTGCCATCGGCACTGAGCTGTTCCTTGCCAAAACCACGTTCGTTGGCATGGTTACCTGCAGTGATGAGCATCTTGTTGGCAAGGAAGCCAAACGAGAGGCCGCCAGTATAGTCGACCTGGAAGGTCTCTACTTCAAAAGGATATTTTCCGATAAATGATTTCATGCGGGTTGAAAGTTGATAGTTAATATGAGTTGAAAGATGATAGTGAAAAGTTGAAAGGCAAACACTGCGGAGCAACTTTCATCTTTTCACTTTATTCAATCGGTCGTGTAGCACAAGCGTTGGGGGCACTGATGTGCAAGATATGAGCTATCGTAGGTGCAATGCTCTCTACGGCTACGGGGGCACGATTACTCCGAGCCTCAAGCCCACCACCATAGAAAATGATAGGCACAGGCACGTGCGTACGGTTATAGTAGACCTGTTCGCTCCATCGATTGTCTATGAGCGTCCATCCGGGTGCCACCTCCAAGACGAGGTCTCCTGAACGGTCGGCATTGTAGCCTGCACTCACCTCTGTATCAAAAGCCCCAGCGAGGATGCCAAGCGACGGATACACATGCTTCACTCCTGAGATCTGACAGAGAAGTTCGGTACAACGATCCAGAAACTCCTTCAGCATGATCTGACGTTTCTCGATAAGTGCATGGTTGAGGAAGATTTCATTGCGATACGAGCCCTCCACATAGTTGTCTTTACCATACAATGCCCCGAGATAGATATTGAGTAATGCACAACAACGGTCCATCTTGAGTTCCCCCGTAGGCAAGGTAAACAACTTGCTGTCGGGACGATGCTCATCAACATTGCCCGTGGAGGTAATGACAAAGAGGGCATTGCCTACACCCACCTTCTCCTCAACGGCACGGATGAGCTCGGCGATGTTACGGTCGAGACGGCAATAGATATCCTGCAGCTCGAGAGGGCGAATATTCTCGGGTGAATGTTCGTAGTTGCCAGCATAATAGCCCACACAAAGCATAGAGGTTGTCTTGCCGTTCCCGAATGTACCACCATTGACACAAGACTTAGCGAGCTTGGTCACCTCATCATTGACAAGAGCCGAGGTCTTATAGCGGCGTACAGCATCGGTATCTCCCCTACGGAAAGTATAGCGGAAATCACGGAGAGTACCGCCATAGACCAGATAGGAATAGGTATCTGCAGAGAAATAGGGTTCCCAAACCATCTCGCTCCAATCGTAGCGCGTACCTTCACGATGGTTATAAGGGCGGACCCAAGCTGGTATCCCTGCATAGTAGGCCGAGCTGGCCCACTTGGAACAGTCATCACTGAGCCAAAGCACAGCATTGGGAGCATGGCCACCAGCCAGCACAGCCATATCTCGTTCGGGTGCAATGGAGCACACATAAGCATGACCCTTGGTTGCAATCTTGAGCTCGTCGGCAAGTGTGGTCACCAAGAGCCTATGGGGAGAGGTCATCTCAAACGTATTGATTCCTTTGTGAGACACATTGTCATCATCGACAATGCTTATCACACGCAAATTCTTACGCTGCATGAAACGGTCGCCTGTGACACCATGATAGTAGGGCGTAGTACCAGTGTACACCGATGCCGTACCCGATGAGCGATCGGGAGAGGTATGAGCATAGTAACCATTGGTATACACACGGCCTTCGGCATAGAGTTTCTTGAAACCGTCTTCACAATACAGATGAGAGAACTTCTCCAAATAGTCACCACGCAACTGGTCTACCACGATACTTACAACCGCTTTAGGAACCTCGGCTGCCCGAACGGTAGAGGCAGATGAGCATAGGAGGGCAATCGTCAAGAGTGTTTGTACTCGTGAACGGCCAGACTTCTTCAGCTGCTGAGCCTCGCCAAAGCGGTTACTCAAAGGAGGATATATCCAAAGGTTGTGAACCATGCGCAACAATAGCGCTCCCAAGAAAAGGTAAGCAGCAAGCTGTATGTATTGGTCGAGAATCAAGGAAACTATCACGAAAGCCACCATCAGCAATACCAGCACGTAGGACAATGGAGATACGCGACGCTTGATTGCGCTACGTACGATGAAGGGCATGAAGAACAGGGGTAGCGGATTGAGATAGATCACATGCAAATTGCTTCCCACAGTAGGATGATCAGAACAGAAAAAGAGAAACGCCACCACACAGCCCATGATGCCTTGCAGGCTCAGCAAGAGGATATCGAACCACCACTGACGGCGTTCTACGAGTATCTCAAACGCACATATCACTCCCACAAACAGAATGAGCAGTATCATGGCCTGCACAGGGGTAAGCAGAAAATTCCATCCCTCATCTTGTGGCAGCAGAGGTTCTACAACACATTCCTCTATCACATAAGGATAGCTCAGACTGTCTCCAACAAGTTCAGTCGCTGAGGTGTAATACTTCAGGTACTCGGGAGCAAACATTTGCTCATGGGGACCGATGGGACGATCGGCCTCAATACCCAAGAGATAATCGATGCCGAACTGTAGCCACAGATAGTCCGCAGTATGTTCGTGCAAGATGTTTCGATAAGTAATACCCTCTACCCTATTCGCCAACGGAGCTAACGGTAGAGTCAGAGCCTCTTTCACCATGTCGCCAGCCTTGTTACTACAATTGTTGTAAAGGAAATTGTAGCGATACTCACGGTTCTCTGGGAGTAGGTTCTCATTGAGCAAATATACCAACCGTTCCTTCTCTTCGATGCTGAGATTAAGTTCCTGCAGAGTTACCGATGAGCCACGCAACGTATATTCACGCTCGAAGATGGGGTATCCGATGGTACCTACCACGTAGTCGGTCTCGCCCTTGATGAAACGCCACACGAAGTTTGGAGCTTCAAAAGAGAACAATCCGTAGTTGACAACCGCATCAACCCCAAGTGTCGGTATCTCTACACGCAGTGCCGTGTGGCCATACACTTCGTAGACCTCGGTGCCGGGCGAACAGGTGACCAAGCTAACCCGAATGGAGTCGCTATGGTCGCGCACCAGGGTAGAATCAACGGCTGCCGGTGCCATGAGCACCGACAGTCCGAAGAGTATTGTTAAGATTAGTTTGCGCATGTGCTTGTATGAAAGGGATGAGGGTTGAGAGTTGAGGGTTCGGAGAGCAGTCAAATTGGAAATTAACTTTCAACTCTCAACCCTCAACTATATTCACGCCGTAGCCAACTCCACCACCTTGTCAACGGCACTGATGATACCGTTGGGGTTCTTACCGCCGGCAGTCGCGAAGTGTGCCTGACCACCGCCACCACCTTGGATGAGCTTGGCAGCCTCGCGCACGAGCTGACCAGCGTTCACGCCCTTGGCGGTGAGGTCCTCGCTGGCCGATACAGTGAGCAGGGGCTTGTCGCTGTCCACGCTACCGATGACTACGAGCAAGTTCTCGGTAATCTCGCCACGCAGTTGGAACACGATGTTTTTCACTGCCTCGGCAGGCATGGGTACTACGGCCTTGATGACATTTACGCCATTTACGCAAGTCATCTTCTGCAACAGCTCTGCTTTGAGCGATGCAGCCTTCTCCTTCATGAACTCCTCGATCTGCTTCTTCAGATCGTCGTGCTCTGCGATGAACTTGGCGATGGTAGCCTTCAAGTCGGGAGCGTTGTGGAAGAGCTGACGGATATCGTTGAGCGAATCCTGCAACTTATCCTGCATCTCCTCCACCTTCGCACCGGTGATAGCCTCGATACGGCGTACACCAGCAGCGATACTGCTCTCGCTTACAATCTTCAC
>JAZKYH010000001.1:0-125373 GCA_045612065.1 Bacteroidaceae bacterium | reverse complement strand
TTAGAAGATTCGGCGTTGAGCTTTTTCATATTTACATAATATTATTCACTATGTAAATATACTAATAATCAGCGGCATAAGCAAATTTTCTTGCTAATATTTCGCTCTAAAATACTGCTAGTTTATAATGCGTTTTCCCTGTTATCACTATTCAATTCAAACGTCACTAGCTAGTGATGCGTACGTCACAAGCTAGTAACGCACACAACGCTAGCTAGTGATGAGCCCATCACTAGCTAGTGACGCCAATCGAAGAAGGCTATAAAAACGATCCCTTTCCTCTGCAAATACCCTCCATTGCGTAGGGTTTGTTTTATCATTTTTTGGGGGGCAATATTGTCCTTTGTTTTTTGCGATTTGCTCCTTTATTTCCCCCAAATGAATAGGGCGTTGCATCATATATCTACGAGCTTGAAGCAATATAAAAAATAAGCAAGACTTGCCGACTTGCCTAAATTGATACTTATCGTGTTGAAATAAAGTTTATTATCTTGCAAAAGACTTGCCGAAACTCTTGCCGAATCTTTCGTCAGAAGAACGTCTTTATATTTACATGCACGGGAATTCACCTAAAAAATACTTGAAAATTCTTCTCAAAGTTTGGATTAAACGGAAAGGAATTTTACCTTCGCTGTCGAAACTCCCTTGAAAAAGTAGCGTAACACGAGTAAAACTCCCTTGAAAAGTGGTGCATGCAGCCTATCAACCTTTTTGAGGATTTTTGCAGTCTCTGGTTGTATTTGCTAAACACTCCAATATTATTTTCTGAAGAACATAACTTTTTGTCTTGATAATTTAGCTTTTAATTGCTATATTTTGCGTACATTTGTAAAATGAAATAAAGTTGAAAGGGCATTATTCTTCTTTATTCGTGATGGTATGATATAAATATGGAACTAAAATATCCTATTAAACATATGAAAATTTTACAATTCAAAAGCCATATGCTTTTCAATAATTTTAGAGTGTTTACATTATTATTGTTATTATTGCCTTTGCAAGTTATAGCAGGGAATAATACAAAAGTAACAAACTATCCAGCTGATAAGTTTGGTTATCCTGCACATAAGTTTCCTGCAAAAGTCATAGTTATGAAAAATGAACCTCCTTTGTTCTTCTCCAGGGAGATTTCATTCGGTTCAGTGTCGTCTAGCCTAAATAGAGGTGACACAATACGAGTAACAGATTGGGGACTTAGTGGGGATAATAAGGTTCTTTATCGTGTAGATACTTGGGGTGATAAAAGATGGATTTTTGCAGATGATACAAAATTCGCAAAAGAAATAGATAAAAATGAACTGAGTGATTGGAGTTACGTCTCTTGGACGAAAAAAGGAATGATAGCACTAATTATTGGCTTGATGATATTGTTCATATATCTTATAAATCAAGGCCGGGTACTTAGTGGAATTATCGCTTTTATTGCGTTTATTGGAACAGAACTCTTTTATATGAACTATATGGATGTGCCCACTTGGTTTGTAGAACCCGTTATTGTCGGCTGGTTTTGGACTATTGTTAATGCTATCCTATTGATTATATTTGCGATTTTCCAGATTCGTTGTGTTGATAAATTCTTGAGTTTGTTCTTGTATACAGACAAGGTTTCGTTGTGGGGACTAAGAATCAGTATAATTTTGACTATTGCATGGGGGGGATTCGGATATTTGATACTTGCAGCTTCATTACTACTGACCCTTGTAACAAACTTATTCAAGGGCGGTTGGAGAAATCTTTTTTACACTCTATTGGGAGTTGTTGCGATGTTTTTCATTCATAAGTACTCTGTTGAAATATATGAGCCTTTCAGTACAGTGTTTACATGGATATTTGCTTTGGCAATATTTTCGTCTATACCATCTTCTGGTAAGTATGCAACAGAAATGGAAGCCAAAGGAACAGTTTATGGTCAAACTGGACTTTTGTGTAGTACTGGCCATGGTACTAAATATATCCAATTAGAGAATGGTAGAACTATTCATATATACGATGAACTGAGTAATGGGCGTGTTCAAGACCAGCATGGTGATTTGTGGGATATATCCGGAAATACTGCAAGACGTGTTTAATGCCATTTGACAATAAGATGAGTCCGTATGAATACTCCTGAAGGAATGTCTCAAATAGAACATATCCGTTTCCGAGCAGGTTGGGTGATGGGACTTATCCCCATGATGGAATATATACATTGTTGCGAGAAGTATTGCATTATATAGTCAATGAGTTCTAGAGGGGGTATGGGAAACGGATTGAAATCCGAATTGAAGATAAGCAAACTATTGCCATTCGCGATTATGGTAGAAGTATGCGCTTTGCTCACGGCCTATCTTCTCGGCTCTTTGAACATATTGCCATAGAACCAAGCAATGGATTGTTCGTCAAACTCATTGCGTGTATCTGTACCATGCACACCATATTTCTCATCGAGCATTTGGTTGGTAGTTGAGAGCTTTGCCAATTTGGCTTCGTCAATCTGTATCATGATTCAAGCCTTTAAGTATTTTCTTTGCAGAAATTGGCGCATTCATCGTTTTTGGTTGACGTGGTGGTTGACGCGAAAAGTCAACCACCACGCCAACTACACACTATTCTTAGATATGCATAAAAAGAAAAAAGCATCGATAATCATGTGATTATCAATGCTTTCTCTCAGTCGGGGTGACTGGATTCGAACCAGCGACCACACGCCCCCCAGACGCGTACTCTAACCGGGCTGAGCTACACCCCGCTGCAATGCTCAGTTGCAATTGCGGTGCAAAGGTATAGCTTTTTATTTAACTACACAACTTTTATCCATATTTTTTCGCTTCTTAGTGCATTTTTTGCTACTTTTGCCAAAAATAACCGTCTCGAAGGATGCAAATCGCCCTCAACATAGCCGAAAAGGTGACCGCACGCATAGCACTGCCCGCATCGAAAAGTGTGAGCAACCGCGCTCTGCTGCTGCAAGCCTTGTGCCCCCAGCAGCGCCATGCCATCGGCAACCTTGCCGTGTGCGACGACACTGACCACATGCGACAGGGCATCGAGGCCAAGCGGGCGGGCGCGCGGCTTATCGACATCGGTGCCACGGGTACGGCCATGCGATTCCTCACCGCCTACCTCGCCATCACCGAGGGGGAGACCGTCATCACGGGCAGTGAACGCATGCAGCAACGACCCATAGGGACCTTGGTGGAGGCTTTGCGTAAACTGGGTGCCGACATCGCCTATATAAATAAGGAGGGATACCCTCCCTTGCGCATCTGCGGCAAGAAGCTGCAGGGTGGTGAGCTGGAGATTGAGGCGGGCATCAGCTCGCAGTACATCTCGGCCCTGCTGATGGTAGCGCCCCGCCTTGCCGACGGACTGACATTGCACCTGAGAGGCAACATCGCCTCGCGCACCTACATTGAGCTCACCCTCGACCTCATGCGCAAGTATGGAGCCACGGCCGAGTGGACGGACGAGCACACCATCCGTGTCAGCCCCGGGGAGTATGAGGACATACCCTTTGCCGTAGAGGGCGACTGGAGCGCAGCGTCGTACTGGTATGAGCTGGCTGCCATTGCCGCACGCAAGGGACACGAAGTGGAGCTACTGCTGCAAGGCCTCACACCCGACAGCCACCAAGGCGACCGCGTGGTGGCACAACTCTTCGAGCCGCTGGGCGTCAAGACTGTCTACACCGAGGAGGGAGCAAGATTGTTCGGAGGGGATTTTCAACTTTCATCTTTGACTTCAGCCCCTATAGGCGTCGACCTTCGGTTCAACTTTCCATTTGAAAAGGATTTCACCCACTGCCCCGACATAGCGCAGACCTTGGCCGTGACATGCTGTCTGCTGGACGTGCCCTATACATTTAAAGGAATACACAGCCTGCGCATCAAGGAGACCGACCGCGTGGCGGCACTCATTGCCGAACTGCGCAAGTTGGGCTATGTGCTACGCGCCGAGGGTGACGAACGTCTCATTTGGGACGGCACACGCTGCAAAGCCGAGGAGCGACCTACGATAGCGACCTACGATGATCACCGCATGGCCATGGCCTTCGCCCCCGCAGCGCTGTGCACCGAGTGCCTTACGATAGAACATCCCGAGGTGGTGACCAAGTCGTACCCCACGTTCTGGGAAGACCTGAATAAGTTGAACGAAAACGATAACGATAACGAAAACGAAGAAGGAACAAACTCTTCCCTCTACACTTTTAACTCTTAACTGAAAAAGCATGAACATAGCAGTATATAGCGCAATATTCCTGGCAGCACTGGTGGTGCTGTCGCTCGTAGGACGAATGGTGAGAAAACAGAATGGCGAGGACACCGTACCCTCCCAGCAGGCGAGGACACAACAGACCCAAGAGAGCCAAGAGCCACAAGAGCCCTCCCCCACCCCCGAAGACGACGGCGAGGAGTGCTGCGGCGAGCATGAGGTGTGCGAGAAAGGACGCATAAAGCGTGCCCTACGCACCGACATCGAATATTTCGACGATGAGGAGCTGGACCGCTTCAGCGGCACCATGCCCGATGAATATGACGATGAAGCCGTGGAGGAGTTTCGCGAAGTGCTCTACACCATGCACCCCTCAGAGGTGGAGGACTGGCTCAAGAGCCTCGAACTGCGCGAGGTGGCACTACCCGATGCCCTGAAGGACGAGGTCATCATGCTCATCAGATAAGGCGTCGCGACTATTTTCAATCTTACAACAAAAAAAACGCACGAAAGTTTGCAACTTTACAAAACTTGTTTTTAACTTTGTGTAACGCCTCATCAAGGCCTTGCCTAAAAGGCCACGATAAGAGGACATAAAGTTATGGATAAGAACAAGATAAACCTTACGAGTCTGCTCAAGCAGCATTTCGGGTTTGACACCTTCAAGGGAGACCAAGAGGCTATTATCCGCAATGTACTCGACGGGAACGACACCTTTGTACTGATGCCCACAGGCGGTGGCAAGTCGCTGTGCTATCAGTTACCTTCGCTCATCATGGAGGGTACGGCAATCGTAATATCGCCCCTCATCGCACTGATGAAGAATCAGGTCGATGCTATCCGTAACTATAGCGAGGAAGATGGCGTGGCCCACTTCCTCAACTCTTCACTCAAGAAATCTGACATAGACCAGGTGAAAGCCGACATCCTGTCGGGCAAGACCAAGCTGCTCTACGTAGCACCCGAGTCGCTCACCAAGGAGGAAAACGTGGAGTTTCTGCGTTCGGTAAAAATATCGTTCTATGCCATCGATGAGGCACATTGTATTTCGGAGTGGGGACACGACTTCCGCCCCGAATATCGCAAGATACGTCCCATCATCAATGAGATATGCAATGCCCCCGTCATAGCCCTCACGGCAACAGCCACACATAAGGTGCGCGACGACATCAAGAAGAGTCTGGGCATCATGGAAGCCAAGGAGTTCTGCTCATCGTTCAACCGTGCTAACCTATACTATGAGGTGAGGCCCAAGACGAAGAATGTGGAGTCGGACATCGTGCGCTTCATCAAAGGACAACCGGGCAAGTCGGGCATCATCTACTGCCTCAGCCGTAAGAAGGTAGAGGAGCTGGCCGAAGTGCTACGCGCCAACGAAATATCGGCAGCAGCCTACCACGCAGGTATGGACTCAGCTGTGCGCTCGCAGACACAGGATGACTTCATCATGGAGCGCGTCGACGTTATCGTAGCAACAATAGCCTTCGGTATGGGCATCGACAAACCGGATGTACGCTATGTCATACACTACGACATACCCAAAAGCCTCGAAGGATACTACCAAGAGACCGGACGAGGCGGCCGCGACGGAGGCGAAGGACGCTGCATTGCGTTCTACAGCAATAAGGATTTGCAGAAGTTGGAGAAATTTCTCGAAGGAAAGCCCATTGCAGAGCAGGATATAGGCAAGCAACTACTGAAGGAAACCACAGCCTACTGTGAGACTTCGGTGTGCCGACGCAAGATGCTGCTCCATTACTTCGGCGAAAACTATGAGGAAGAGAATTGTGGAAATTGTGATAATTGTTTAAATCCAAAGAAAAAAGTGGAAGCTCAAGAATTATTGTGTACTGTTCTTGAAACGGTGATTGCCGTAAAAGAGAACTTCAAGTCTGAACACATCATAAACATCATACTCGGAAAAGAGACTTCAGAGGTTATTGCTCATCAACACGATGAACTGGAGACCTTTGGCACCGGCACCAGCGATGAAGAAAAGACATGGAATGCTGTGATACAGCAGGCGCTCATCTCCGGTTATTTAGAGAAAGACGTAGAGAACTACGGTCTGCTCAAGACGACTGCTGCCGGAAAGAAATTCCTCAAGAGCCCCAAGTCGTTCAAAATCGTAGAAGACCGCGACTTCGAAGAGGAAGAAAACGAAGAAATGCCCTTGCGCTCGGGTGGCACAGTGGTGGTAGACCCAGGTTTGTTCACCATGCTCAAAGACTTGCGCAAGAAGGTAGCCAAGAAGCATGACCTGCCCCCCTACGTCATCTTCCAAGACCCATCATTAGAGGCCATGGCAACGACCTATCCCATCACCATCGATGAGTTGAGAAACATTCCGGGAGTGGGCGAAGGCAAAGCCAAGCGTTATGGACAGGAGTTTGTGGAACTCATCCGCCGCCATGTGGAGGAGAACGAGATCGAGCGTCCCGAAGATATGCGAGTACGTACCGTGGCCAACAAGTCTAAAATGAAGGTGAGCATCATCCAAAGCATCGACCGCAAGGTGGCACTCGACGACATCGCAGTGGCTAAGGGCATCGAGTTTGACGAACTGCTCGACGAAGTGGAGAGCATCGTATACTCAGGCACCAAGCTCAATATCGACTACTTCCTCGAAGAGGTGCTTGATGACGACAAGGTGGATGAAATCTACGAATATTTCAAAGAGTCAGAGACTGACGACATCGAAGAGGCTATCGAGGAGTTGGGCGACGACTACTCAGAAGAGGAAATCCGCTTGGTACGCCTCAAGTTTATCAGCGAGATGGGTAACTAATCAATGATGGAAAGACGCGGATACAGACGATACTCTGACAGGAGAAAGAGAAACAAGTGGATTATCCTACTCGTTGTAGCGGGAATATTGTCCGCAGGTCTATACTTCATCTTATCGGGCAAGAATCGCCGAGGCGAGCAACCCGAAGAGACGACTGAAGAGGTTGCCGTCAAGGACACCTTATATAGATACGGGCTCCCTATCGAGTACTTCACTGTACGCCACGACACCGTAGCACCACACCAAACCTTGGCCGAGTTGCTGATGAGCTATGGACTCAGCGCATCAAAGGTGTATGCTCTCACATCACATTGCCCCGATTCGGTGTTCGATGTACGAAAAGTACGTGCTGGACGACCTTGCCTTCTGCTCACGGATATGGACAGCATGGCGGCTCCGCGCTATTTCGTCTATGAGATAACAGCCAAGGAATATGCGGTATTTGACCTCACCACCGACAAGGTGACCCGAGGCGAGCACCCCTCAGAATGGCGGGAACGCATGTGCGGCGGAGTGGTAGAATCTTCGCTATGGAACGCGATGGTGGCCAGTGAGACTTCACCCCAGTTGGCAGTGATGCTATCGCACATCTTCGGTTGGACAATCGACTTCTTTGGCATCCAAAAGGGCGACGAGTTCCGCCTCATCTACGAGCAGGAGTATGTAGAAGAGCGCCCAATCAACAATTTCGTCATACGAGCAGCCTCATTCCGCGCTTCAGACAGCCTTTATCATGCTATACCTTTCGTGCAAGAGGGCGAAGAACTTTATTACAACGAGAAAGGCAACAGCCTCGAAGGAGCATTCCTAAAAGCTCCGCTCGACTACTATCGCATCTCGTCACGCTTCACTAACAGCCGCTACCACCCCGTACTGAAACGCTATCGCGCCCATCATGGTGTAGACTATGCCGCCCCTGTGGGAACCCCGGTATATGCCATCGGTAGTGGTAAGGTCATTGAGAAGGGTTATCAGGCCAATGGCGGAGGAAACTACGTAAAGATACGCCACAACAGCACCTATACCACCACCTACATGCACCTCTCGGGCTTTGCCAAGGGCTTGAAGGTGGGCAGTATGGTGGCACAAAAGGAGGTAATTGGCTATGTGGGCTCGACAGGCTTGTCTACCGGTCCTCATCTCGACTTCCGCGTACATGAAAACGGCAAACCCATCAATCCGCTGACCATCAAGTCACAACCGAAGAAACCTATCAGGGAGGAGAACATGGAGACTTTCCGAGTAGTATGCGATTCACTGATGCGTCGCATGCAGAGCATACAGATTACCCCGCAAACAGCGCCTACATCGCAAACTCCAACTGAGTAATCCCCTTTTCGTACAGATTAACAACAAAGCGAACGGTATCCCCTCTCACCAGATTAAAAGGCATGAGAGGGATGGAAGCGTGAAGCTTCTGACGGTACGACTCGATATCGCCGCACGCGTCATGATATAATGTAAATTCCTTCCCCGGCATTCCCTGGGGTGTGGTATCCACAAAGCCGACATGATGCTGCCCATTCAGCGCCTTTACCTCTATGACCATGTTCAGGTAACCGCCCGACAGCCAACAACTCTGCAGATAAACCGAATCTTGCCGCAAAGTCTCTCCAAGACGTAGCGGAGTGGGAACAGGAGAAAATATCGGCGACACGGAATAAATTCGCGCCACACCATCATCCTCCAGTTCATACATACTGATAACGCGATACGTAGTGTCGGGAATATAGTGACGTCCACTCTGTTCGCCAGCCAACGCCACAAGATAAGAATCTCCATTGTCGAGTACGAGCTCCTCAGGGAGGCCATCAGCATCTGTTGCCAAACAGGCATAGTCAGTAAGTACCGAAGGGTATCGGTAATTGTCCCCACCCTCACAACAGCAAAGCAGAGCAAGGATGGGGAGTAATATAAGTAGCCTTTTCATTAGCCGATAGTTGCCAGCTGGTTCAATGCAGGGTTAGCATACATCTCCAGTATTTTGGTACGGAGGAATGCCTCATCCTTACCAGGCATATCAATTTTCTGCAGCTGTCCTGCTACGTAGGCCTCAAAGGTAGCGCGTTCCTCTGCGGTGTAACGATCAGCATAAGCATTGCCACCCTGCAGCAGGTCTATGGCCACGAAGTTACCAGGATACAATCGGTAATTGCTATAGATGCGTCGATCTATTTCCTGTGCGATGGCTGCGTAGAAGTCATTCTTTGGCATGTCCGCAGGCAGTGCAGCAATGAAGTCATTCATACATTCGGCCACCTGATAATGTACACGACCCTTATAACCGAAGATTCCCGTCTTCATATTGGCGAGATCGTCGGCCTGTGATTTCTTGTGTTCTGGATTATCGCGCTTCATTTGGAACTCCATTGCCTTGAGCCAGTCGCAAGGGTCATACTCATACGAGATAGCCAACGGAGCCAGGTTTAGTCCAATGATACGTTCAGCAGGAGTACCCTCACCACCCATAGCAAACATCTTCAGCAAGCTCTCCTGCGTGTGGTCAGAAGAGTCCTTTGAGCGTCCCTCGCGCTGAGCAATCCATACGGGCGCATTCTTCTCATTGATGACGTAGTGCATGTAGGATGACAGGCGTATGCTCGACTGCAGCATCTCACGGATACCCCCCTTGCGGGTCACAATGAAGCTACGGTTGAGGCGCACAAGGGTCTTTATCCAAGGATAGATGAGCAGGTTATCGCCGATAGCAATCTCCGCAGTGTTAAGGCCCATATTGGCAAAAAGCACCAAATCGAGCAAGCCCGAGTCGAGCACGATATCACGATGGTTGGAGATATAAGTATAGTTCTCTATCTCCTTATTAGGATTAAGCTTACCAAAGTCATGTGTCAGCCCAGTAGTACACTTCTGCACTACCCCTTCGAGCAGTGGTTTGCAGAAGGTTCGTTGAAAATCCAACAAGGTCTTGCATCCATGCATCATAGGAGCCAAAGCCTCTGAAGGAATCTGTGGCATCACCATACCCACTACGGCACGGAACATGGGGTCAGCCAACAAGCTATCGTATGCTGCGGGTAACTCTTCGGGTTCAAATGGACGCATGTCCTTAAATTCTTCGGGAATCATACTCTTATTCTTTTATGGATTAAACACATGTTATTCAACTTTCTCATTGAGCAGGGCAATCTTCCACACCTCCTTGATGTCAGTGACATAGTGGAAGGTAAGTCCAGTGAGATACATCTCCGGGATTTCCTCTATATTGCGGCGGTTCTCCTCACAAAGGATAATCTCCTTAATACCCGCACGCTTGGCAGCAAGTATCTTCTCTTTGATACCACCCACGGGGAGCACCTTACCCCTCAGGCTTATCTCTCCCGTCATGGCAAGGTGTGCCTTCACCTTACGGCGTGTAAGTGCCGATGCCAGTGAGGTCACCATAGTGATACCTGCAGAAGGGCCATCCTTGGGGACGGCGCCCTCAGGTACGTGGATATGGATGTTGTAGTTCTCGAACACCTCGTAGTCGATATCGAGCAGGTCAGCGTGAGCCTTGATGTATTCAAGCGCCAGCATGGCCGACTCCTTCATTACATCGCCCAGATTACCCGTGAGGGTCAGCTTGCTGCCTTTACCGCGACTGAGGCTGGTCTCTACGAAGAGAATCTCACCTCCTACAGCTGTCCACGCAAGGCCCGTCACCACTCCAGCATACTCATTGCCTTGGTAGCGGTCGCGTGAGAACTCCTGTACTCCGAGCAGCTCGCGCAAGTCGGTAGGCTTCACTGTGGTATGGCTGTAATAGCCGTTGGTGGCATAGCTACATGCCAAACGGCGGAATATCTTACCAATCTTCTTGTCCAATTCGCGTACACCCGACTCGCGAGTATAGTTCTCTACTACGGCCTCGAGGGTCTTCTTGTCTATCTTGATTTGACGCTTTCCTATACCGTTGGCCTCCTCCTGCTTGGGGACAAGATGCTTGCGGGCAATCTCCACCTTCTCTTCGGCAAGGTAGCCGCTCACTTCGATGAGTTCCATACGGTCGAGCAAGGGTGCAGGGATGTTACCTATATTGTTGGCCGTAGCAATGAACATCACGTTTGAGAGGTCATAGTCCACATCGAGGAAGTTATCGTGGAATGCGCTGTTCTGCTCGGGGTCGAGCACCTCGAGCAGTGCCGATGAGGGGTCGCCATTATGGTTGGCCTGGCTCACCTTATCAATCTCGTCGAGGATGAACACGGGGTTCGACGAGCCCGCCTTGACGAGGCTCTTGATGATGCGTCCCGGCATAGCACCGATATAGGTCTTACGGTGTCCGCGTATCTCTGCCTCGTCGTGTAATCCGCCGAGCGACACACGTACGTATTGGCGTTTCAGCGCCTTGGCGATGGAGCGTCCCAATGAGGTCTTACCCACACCGGGAGGGCCATAAAGGCAGAGGATAGGCGACTTGAGGTCTCCACGCATCTTGAGCACACCGAGATGCTCGAGGATGCGCTCCTTAACCTTCTCCAATCCATAGTGGTCACGGTCGAGTACACGACGTGCATTCTGCATATCAAGATTGTCGGTCGTATACTCACCCCAGGGGAGACTAATCATCACCTGCAGGTAGTTGAGTTGCACGTTATAGTCGGGCGACTGAGGGTTAATGCGTTCGAGCTTCAGCACCTCCTTCTCAAAGGTATCGGCCACCTCTTTCGTCCATTTCTTCTTACTGGCCTTATTGCGCAGCTCGTTGATATCTTGGTCCTGTACGCTACCTCCCAGCTCATCCTGGATATTTTTCAGCTGCTGCTGCAAGAAGTATTCGCGCTGCTGTTGGTCGAGGTCCTCACGTGTGCGCATCTGTATGCTTGCTTTGAGGTCGGCAAGCTGAACCTCGCGATTGAGGATAGAGAGCAGGTGTGTAGCACGCTCCTGCAGCGACTCCTCCTGAAGGAGTTGCATCTTCTCCTTGATGTCGAACGGAAGGTTCGAGCACACGAAGTTGACGAGGAACATACCATTGTTGATGTTCTTGATGGCAAAGGCTGCATCGGGCTGCATCTCCTCTGAAGCTTTGATATAGCGTACAGCAAGATCCTTGCAGTTGTCCACCGTAGCTTTGAATTCGCGGCTATTGCGTCGGGGGAGCTGCTCGCTAAGAGCTTCTGCCTCACCCATCAGGTAAGGACGGGTAGACACGATATTGGTGAGACGCAGACGCTGCATGCCCTGCAGGATGACCGTCGTCGTTTGGTCTGGCATCTCGAAAATACGCACCACACGAGCCGCCGTACCAATCTCGTAGAGGTCTTTCTGTGCAGGTTCCTCGGTTTCTGCCGAGCGCTGACAGAACACACCGATAGCTTTCTCCTGCTTGAAGGCATCCTTGATAAGACGCAGCGAGCTTTTGCGGCCTACTGACACGGGCAACACGATACCAGGAAATAGCACCATGTTACGCAATGGCAGGATAGGCATCACTGCATCGAGGGGGGTATCAAAGAGAGTCTCCTCATTGCCATCAAAGTCGGCAATGAGCGAGATGGTATGGCCGGTCTCAGCCGGTTCGTTGGTGTCAAAGTATAGTTTGCTCTTAATCATAAAGACTATTACTATTTACAAATGTACTATTCACAATTTATTTACCATTCAGTTATTTTACTATTTATCAAAACGATGAAGGACTAAAACAAGATTATAAAATCGCCCCATAAATAGTAATTCATAAATTGTCAAATTGTAAATTACTACAGTTTTCTTACACATTGCTTGAACTGCTCACCGCGATCCTCGTAGCTTTTGAAAAGGTCGAAGCTTGCACAGCAAGGACTGAGCAGCACAGCCTCGCCTTTTTGTGCCATGCGGTAGGCTGCATCCACAGCATCCTGCATGCTCTGCACGTCGGCTATGGGAAGTCCGAAGGGGTCGAAGAACTCATGCAATTTCTCGTTGTGCAAACCCATATAGATGAGTCCCACGCACTTCTCGCGCACGAGGTCGGCAATCTCGGTATAGTCGTTACCCTTGTCTTTCCCACCAAGGATAAGGATGGTCTTCTGTGCCATGCTCTGCAGGGCATACCAACAGCTGTTCACGTTCGTGGCTTTCGAGTCATTGATGTAGTCTACACCACGCACACGCGCCACATACTCCAAACGGTGCTCCACACCCTTGAAGGTTGCCAAGGCTTCGCGAATAACTTCCTTAGTAATACCTGAGAGTGATGCCGAGATACCTGCCGCCATCGAGTTGTATAGGTTGTGCTTGCCCGTGAGCGCCAATTCCTCCTGCTCCATATTGAAAGCATAGGGAGCAGCGAAGTAGAGCTCATCCGAGTCTGTATAGGCCATCATGCCCTCACGCTTGTCCTCAGCAAAGGGGTACAGCTTGGCATGTATGCCATGCTTCGACAGCTCACGCTGGATGATGGGGTCATCATTCCAGAAGACAAAGGCATCTTCGTCGGTCTGATTCTGCAAGATACGGAACTTGGCATCGACATACTCCTGCATGTTGTAGTTGTAGCGGTCCAAGTGATCGGGGGTGATGTTGAGCAAGATAGCGATATTGGCACGGAACTCATACATATTGTCGAGTTGGAAACTGCTGAGCTCGATGATGTAGTAGTCATAGTCACACGTTGCCACCTGATAGGCCAAGCTCTGCCCGATGTTGCCCGCAAGCCCCACGTTATAGCCCGCGCTCTTGAAGATGTGGTAGATAAGCGATGTGGTGGTCGTCTTACCATTACTACCCGTGATACACACCATCTTGGCGTCGGTGTAGCGTCCGGCAAACTCAATTTCCGAGATCACGGGGATACCCTTCTCTGCAATCTTGCGCATCATGGGTGCCTCGGCTGGTATGCCCGGGCTCTTGATCACCTCGTCGGCATTGAGGATGAGCTCCTCGGTGTGCTGCCCATCTTCCCATGCGATATGATATTCCTCGAGCATCTGTCTATAGTGCTCCTTAATCTTCGACATATCCGAGAGGAACACATCGAAACCCTCCTTCTGTGCCAGAATAGCAGCACCCACACCGCTCTCGCCTCCACCTAAAACAACAATTCTCTTCACCACTGTATCTATTATTTACAAATCTGTTTACTAATGAACTGCGAAGATACGAAAATATTGACAAAATTCCATCTCGCACAAAGTTTTTGTTTTACGATCCAAAGTTAATATCAAGACCAGGAATATCTCAACACTATTCGGAAACGTGGCAAGAATATCTATATGTTACCACAAGAAAAAGAGGCTGCGCCTGTTAGCGCAACCTCTTCATTAATTCAAACTTTTAATATTACGTATTAAAGGCCAACCATGGGAATGACGTCAGATACTACATCATTGTTTCCATCAGAGATTCTTACATAGATGATAGCCTCCTTGGCACCGCTCCAGAACTCAGCAGGAAGAGCTGCTGAAGAATCCTTCACCTTCACAGAGAGCTCACCAGTATCAGTATCCATAGAAGCAAGTACTACCTCAAGAGAAATTTCAGGTGATGCAGCACGAGTACTAGGATCAGCTGTGAGACGAGCGCAAGCAGAGATATTGTTCTTAGTTATAAGATTCAAAATATGTTTGGGAGAAACCAAGAAATCAAGCACCACTGTTTTGTCAGAAGCCATCTTCACCTTACCGTCAGCATACTGAGGCAAGAACTTGAAGCTCTGGATACGGTTAGCAAAATTCTCCTGCAATTCAGTGAGAGCATCATTGATGTCAGCAATCTTTCCGTCAATTACAGTAAGCTTGCCCTCAATTGTAGCAGTAGCAGCATCTACAGCATCTGCAACAGTCTGAGTAATCACACCGTCATAATCATTGATAGCCTGCTCGATAGCAGCCTTGTATGCTGTAGTCAAATCCGTCTTTGCCTGTGTAAGGGCCTCTGCTTGCGTCTCAATCTGCCCTGCAAGATCAACATCTGCATTAGCCAATTCAGACTTAAGAGTTACAAGCTTAGCATCAATCTCGGCGATGCTGTAGTAGCCATCGGCAAGGAGCTCGTTCACCCACGTCTTCATAGAGTTCTCGCTTGCTGAGATAGCTGCCTCGATAGCGTTAGTGTAAGCTGTTGTAATATCGGTCTTGTAAGTATCTATGAGAGTCTTGAGACCAGCGATTTCAGTCTGCATGTCAGCATATTGAGTCAAGGTTGCAAAGGTTGCGTTTGCCCAATCCTCAGTAGCAGAGATTTCACTATCAACATACGTTCTAAGGTCAGCAATCTGCTGAGCAAGCTCCACATCCTTAGTCTGGAGAGCAGCAACGAGGGCCTTGATATTGTCGATCTCTGCCTGAAGTTCAGCCTTAACAGTGGCGTCAGCTGCAGTATTAGCATCGAGCTTTGTCTGCAAGTCAGCAGCCTTAGAGGTAAGATTGTCAATGAGTGCCTGGAGAGCGACATCTACAGACTCAAGGTTAGCAATTGATGCATTGATACCTGTAATCTGAGTATTGATTGATGCAATTGCATCCTTGATAAGAGTAATGTCTGCCTTAATAGCATCAATTTCTGCACTGATAGCATCAATCTGGCTCTGCAAAGCATCCTGTGCAGCCTTTACTGCATCTGCAATTTCCTTGCTAATCTCACCATTGTTGGTCTCGATAGCATCCTTGATAGCCTTTTCGTAGGCAGCAGTGAGGGCATCCTTAGCCTGCTCAAGTGCTACTTGCTGAGCCTCGATACGCTCTGCAAGGTCATCATCAGCATCGGTAAGTTTGCTCTCAAGAGCAGCAAGCATACCATCAATCGCAGTGATATCGTAGTAACCGGCTGCAAGAGTCTCATTCACCCAAAGCATCATACCAGCTTCACTGGCTGCAATTGCATCCTTGACAGCCTTGGTTATCTCCTCGATGGCCTCAGCTTTGGCTTCATTAAATTCCTTCTTGTAAGCCTCGATGAGAGCATAGATGTCAGCAATCTCCTTCTGCATCTCTACGTATTGCGCCAATGTTGCAAAGGTTGCATTAGCCCAGTCCTCTGTAGCGGTAATCTCGCCATCAACATAAGCCTGGAGGTCAGCAATCTGCTTGTCAAGCTCAGCATCTTTCTCCTGCAGAGCTACAATGAGAGCATTGAGAACAGTAATCTCATCTTGGAGCTCCTTCTTGGTAGTAGCATCAGCTGCTGCATTGGCATCGAGCTGGCTCTGGAGGTCAGCAGCCTCAGCCTCAAGGTTTGTAATGAGAGCCTGAAGTTCAGCATCTACTTTCTCAAGATCAACGATAGAAGCGTTGATACCTGTAATCTGAGTATTGATTGATGCAATGGCATCCTTGATGAGAGTGATATCTGCCTTGATAGCCTCTACCTCTGCACTGATAGCATCAATCTGGCTCTGCAAAGCATCCTGTGCAGCCTTCACTGCGTCAGCAATCTCCTTGCTAATCTCGCCATTGTTGGCCTCGATAGCATCCTTGATAGCCTTTTCGTAGGCGGCAGTGAGGTCAGCCTTAGCCTGTTCAAGCGCAGTCTTCTGAGCCTCGATACGCTCTGCGAGGTTTTCATCTGCATCAGTAAGTTTAGTCTCAAGAGCTGCAAGCATAGCGTCAATCTCAGCGATATCGTAGTAACCGGCAGCAAGAGTCTCATTCACCCAAAGCATCATACCAGCTTCACTGGCTGCGATTGCATCCTTGACAGCCTTGGTTATCTCCTCAATAGCCTCAGCCTTGGCTTCGTCGAACTCCTTCTTGTAAGCCTCGATGAGCGCATTGATGCCAGCGATTTGGTTCTGTACCTCTGTATATTGTGTCAAGGTTGCAAAGGTTGCATTAGCCCAGTCCTCTGTAGCGGTAATCTCGCTATCCACATAAGTCTGAAGGTCAGCAATCTGCTTGTCAAGCGCAGCATCTTTCTCCTGCAAAGCTACAATGAGCGCATTGAGAGCTTTAATCTCATCCTGAAGCTCCTTCTTTGTAGCAGCATCAGCAGTAGCATTAGCCTCGAGCTGGCTCTGGAGGTCAGCAGTCTCAGCCTCAAGAGCGTCGATGAGTCGGTTCAACTCAACATCTACAGCCTTCAAATCTTCGAGCGAACCATTGATAGCAGTTATCTGCTCCTCGATATCGGCAATATCGCTCTTGATACCCTCGATTTCTTTCTGGATAGCAGCGATAGTATTATCAATCACGGCCAACTTGGCATCCACCTTATCAAGAGCATCCTCTACAGCCTCAGCAATGGCAGCATTGATGATACCGTTGTTTGTCTCGATAGCCTCAGTGATGACCTTCTCGTAGGCAGCAGTGAGGTCCTTCTTAGCCTGCTCAAGAGCAGCCTCCTGGGCAGCAAGCTGCTTGGTGAGTTCTGCATCAGCATCAGTAAACTTAGCATCAAGGGCAGCCAACTTTGCATCGATAGCAGCAATGTCATAGTAACCCTCGGCGAGAGTCTCGTTCACCCATGACTTCATAGAAGCCTCACTCTTTGTAATAGCCTCTTCGATGGCTTTGGTATAGCCTTCGGTAAGCTCAGCTTTATAGGTCTCGATAAGAGCCGCAAGCTCAGCAATATCCTCCTGCATCTCTGCATACTGCGTCAATGTTGCAAAGGTAGCCTCTGCCCAATCCTCTGTTGCTGTAATCTCGCTGTCAACATAAGCCTGGAGGTCAGCAAGCTGTTGGTCAAACTCAGCATCCTTCTCCTGCAATGCTGCGATGAGAGCCTTGATTTCAGCAATCTCATTTTCCAAAGCCTCCTTAGTGGCTGCATCGGTATCAGCGTTGGCATCGAGCTGGCTCTGGAGGTCAGCAGCTTCGGCCTCAAGGTTATCAATAAGAGTGTTGAGCTCGGTATCTACAGCCTCCAAATCCTCAACCGAAGTGTTGATGTCGGTAATCTGCTCATTGATGGTAGGCAGAACAGAATCCTCAGTCTTATCGAGACGGTCCTGGAGGTCGCCAATGGCATGGTCATACTTCTCGCAAGAAGTAAAGAGCATCGCTACAGCAGTAGCCAAAATACAAAAACTTTTCTTAATCATATTGGTAATTTTTTAGTGTTATCTATATATAAATAGGAGTATTCACATTATTTGATGATTTCAAAGGTGGTCGCGTTACGGGCTTCCTTTCGGTTAGGAGCATCATAGTTGATACCTCCGCCCATGGCTTCAATACGATCGGCAGAAATACCCGATTGTCCCAGCACACGCTTCACGGTTTCGGCACGCTGCAACGACACACGCTTGTTGGCCTCAACACCACCAACCTCATCGCCCCAACCGATAATACGGACACGGACTGACTCGTCGGCTTTCAGCTTCTCGGCAATCTTCTCCACCTTGTCACGTTCACTCCATTCAATCCAGATGCTGTTGAACGAGAAGTAGATGACAGGGAAGTCTGAAGTTGACGCCAATTGAGCGTTCGTATCAGAGGAGCTCTCTCCCTCCTGCGAAGCCTCTTCAACCGGAGCAGCCTCTACAGAGGACAAAGAATCTGCTGCGAGAGAATCTACGATAACAGAATCGATGGGAAGCGCCTCCACCATAGTTGAGTCCCCGACAAGAGCCAAAGAGTCAGCCAAGGCAAGAGCTGCAGGATCAATCACGACGGGCTTTCTCTTCTTACCAAATGCAAAGGAGAATTTCACACCGGCATCAATGACGTAGTTTGTAGTATGCAACTCAGGCATACCGTCCATGGGGTCGCCCGTGAAGTGGGTGAAACCGCCATATATACCTATATTCATGTTCTTAGCAATGGCATACGACACCTGTGCCTGTCCACCATAGCCCAAGTGTACCTCGCGGAGATTGTTGGCCACGGGAGTCTTGTCGGCCTTGGTCATAAGGTCCGAACTTGTAACGGCAGCATAGACAGCGGGAGCCACTTCAACACGCCAAGGTCCCTCCTTAGTACGCTTGAAGAAACCGAGGATGTTCATATTCACCTGCATGCCGTAGCGCTGCACAGTAGTGCGGCTCTTCAGATCCCTGTAGTACCAACCCGACATACCAGAGGGAAGCGTATACCCCTCACGATAACGGTTATGGTCAGTACCGAGGAAGAAATCGCGTTCATTGCAGCATGCCTGCTCAGCAAGGAACTGCTGTCCCCAGTTACCCGTCACCTCAAGCGACCATGTAGGAGTGAATCGATAGCCACCATGGATGCCGAAGTTCCATCCCAAGCGGAACTTGTCAGCTCCGAACGAGCTAAAATCGGCTTCGGCCATAGGCAAACCAGCCTGAGCGCCCACATACCAGCCACGATTGAAATCCATTCCAAGATCTTCTTCCTGAGCCGATGCTGCGGAAATGCCCAGCATCATTACGGAGATTGTCAATAGTAAGATTCGTTTCATTTAACTGTTTGTTTTGTTAATGTTATTGTTATCCAAAATTCTTCATTCATAGTACAAACTACTTTTTCGGGTAGTCGATGGTGTAGTGCAAGCCTCGGCTCTCCTTGCGTTCCATGGCTTGGCGAGTAATGAGATAGCCCACATTAATCATGTTACGCAACTCGCACAGCTCACGAGTGGCCTTGCTACGCTTGAAGAGGGCTTCGGTCTCCTCATAAAGGATGTCCAGGCGGTTCCACGCACGCTTAAGGCGCGTATTACTGCGCACGATACCTACATAAGCCTCCATAATCTGGTTTACCTCCTTCATGCTCTGGGTAATAAGCACGCGCTCCTCGGTCGAGATGGTACCCTCGTCATTCCACTCGGGAATATCCTCATTATAGTCGTAGCGCTCAATGACACCCAATGCATGCTTAGCGGCCGCATCGGCATAAACGACAGCCTCGAGGAGCGAGTTGGAAGCAAGGCGGTTACCACCATGCAAACCTGTGCATGAGCACTCACCGATGGCATAGAGACGGCGTATACTGCTCTGTCCGTCGAGGTCTACGGCGATACCACCGCAAAGATAGTGCGCCGCAGGAGCTACAGGGATATAGTCTTTAGTGATATCGACACCAATGGAGAGGCATTTCTTGTAGATGTTGGGGAAATGTGCTTTGGTCTCCTCGGGATCTTTATGAGTAACATCGAGATATACATACTCGTCACCACGAAGCTTCATCTCATTGTCGATAGCACGAGCCACGATATCACGCGGAGCAAGCGAGAGGCGCGAATCATACTTGTGCATAAACTCCTTGCCGTCCTTAGTGCGCAACACACCTCCATAGCCACGCATAGCCTCAGTGATGAGGTATGAGGGGCGGCTGCCGGGATTAAAGAGCGCCGTAGGATGGAACTGAATGAACTCCATATCCTTGACAGCTCCCTTGGCACGGTATACCATGGCTATGCCGTCACCCGTAGCAACGAGAGGATTGGTCGTTTGGCGATACACAGCCTCGCAGCCTCCTGTAGCCATCACGGTAACCTTGGAGAGGAAAGTGTCGACCACACCCGTCTCCTCATTGAGCACGTACGCACCATAGCAACGGATGCCCGAGGCGTAGCGTGTGACGATGATGCCCATGTGATGTTGGGTGATAATCTCTACCGCGAAGTGGTTGGTAAAAATAGAGATATTGGGATGTGCCTTGACAGCCTCAATGAGCGAAGTCTGTATCTCGGCACCTGTATTGTCCTTGTGATGCAGGATGCGGAATTCCGAGTGGCCGCCCTCCTTGTGGAGATCAAAGTCTCCTTTCTCGTTCTTGTCGAAGTCGACACCCCAACGGATGAGCTCCTCTATCTGTGCGGGACCGCCCTTGACCACCTTCTCCACAGCAGCGGGGTCGCTGATGTGGTCACCAGCTATCATGGTGTCCTCAATGTGCTTTTCAAAATTGTCAACCGCGAAGTCGGTCACCGAGGCGATACCTCCCTGGGCGTAGTAGGTATTGGCTTCTTCGAGCCCGGCTTTGCAGATGAGGGCTACCCTCCCCTGATGCGCCACTTTTAGCGCAAAACTCATGCCGGCCAAGCCTGAACCGATGACAAGAAAATCGTATTTGTGCACCATTACCTTCTAACAATTCCTATAATGGAGACAAAAGTAACGAAATTCAAGCGAAATGCCAAATCCTAACGAACGAAAATAAGAAAAGTGTTAAATTTCCCTTTATTATCACAATCAGACAGGAGAAAAGAACAGAAATACGGAAAGCACAGCGCACAAAAAGGGCTAAAATCGGCAAGACAGATAACGGGAACACTTAAACAAAAGAGAGGAAGTTCTTTCGAACCTCCTCTCTTGGTGATTCGCTTGGGATTTTGTACCTTCAACCCCAAAATTCGAATGGAAGGGAAGCTTACGCTTTGAATCTCATTATCTTATAGATATGTCCGTCTTCTCTTAAACACTTTTAATTTATTGTTATTTCTATCAAAGTCCGCATGCAAAGTCCGCATGTTGGTTTGTTTGTTAGATTTGAGTACAAATTTACAAACTTTTTCCGATATACGTTACTCTTTTGATTTCTTTTATATCTCCTCTTGACAATTCAAGGTCGGCTTCTTGAGGATTGTCGGACACCAATCTAATCGTACTTACGTCCTCAGCTGGTGGAACTATCCTTCTTGTAAGAATTTCGCCTGTCATCAATTTTATAGTATATATATGTTCCTTCGAAAATCGCTCAAACCAATCGGTTGCTGCAACGCCTATAACATCTCCATTATTTATAGTTGGCGACATTGCAAATCCGTCAACCTTAATATAGGTCTCAGCATCTTTTTCAACAGGAACAACGGCCAATTTACTTCCTTCTTCTATATTATAAGGTACAAGAGCAATTGTCCCGTCATCGTTCTTGGCAACCATAAATGATTTTTCCAATGCCTCATTAAGAATCTCATTTATTTTTCTCTTTCCTATATTAGATTTCTCTTTCTTGCTCGCTGATGGGACAGACACCACTACTGGCATAGCGGGAAGAGTTTCTGTTATAACATCCTCAAATGTTGTTCGAGAAGCACCAAGAAAGCCCCCACGTCTTGAAGCGCGTTTTTGGGCCACATACGCCTTATAGGCAGCATTGTAAGATATAGGACCTGCCCCATCACCCTGATAAGCGGTGATTTCTCTTAGTCCTATTGGCTTAACTCTTACTCTAGAAGGAGGGGTTGTATATCGAAGACCAAATCTTCTAACTCCTCTTCCAGACGCCTTACGGATATTGTCTTCAATTACCTTTACTACAACACCTCGAGTAGTCGATTCGGAGGCAACCTGACCAGGAGCCTTTACGATCATTTCACCTCTACCTGTGGTCAGCCACCCTATAGAAACATCAGGACATTTTTGACTTATTAACCTTATCGCACCGGTAGGCAATGTTCCGCGCTTAATCCAATTGGTTACATTTGACTGCCCAACTCCTAACTTCTTCGCAAAATTGGCTTGCGAGCCATAGTGCTTCGCCAGTTTTTTTAACCTTTCGCTCTCTTGCATTATATTTTTTTCTTAAAACTTCACATATTGTGAAGCACAGTACTTGTTTCTTTTATTTTCGCGCCTTATCTTTGTCTCAAACAATCAAACCAACAAACAAAACCAATAAACAGGGTCGCGTAAGCAGTTTTATAAAATATACAAGTAGATGTCATTTTGTGAATTTTGCCATCTGTTTATTGCAAAGGTAAGTACAAATCATGAATTATCAAAGTTTTTAACAAACAAAATAACAAATCGACATGAAAAAAGGTTTTTTCCACAGCACTCGTATGGAGGAATTCAAGCAGATGTTCCCCTATCACAGCAACAAAGAGCTTGCAGAGTATTTCAATCTCTCAATCTGCACCGTGAAGAATTACGCTTGTATGGAAGGCCTTTTTAAGAGCGCCGACCACATTAAGCGAGTAAGAACCATTGCAGGAAGCAAAAAGAAGAGCCGCCATGAAGCAAATTGTTGACAAAATGAGCTGGATCCGCAGCATCCAGCGAGGCGAGACCAAGACTGGCCGCCTCTCTAGCCCTAAAGAATGTTCTACGATGTCCGTCCTAATATACCGATGGAACATCGAGGAAGGTCCGACACGAGGCATTCGCATTACCGCTCAATACGATCGTGTGAACAGTCTCATCACTATCACTGGTAATAATATTTTGACGACATCCGAAATGACGCACACAAATAAAGATTACCGCTATGTTGACGAGCCGTGAAATACAAGAAATTGCCCAAAGAACAGCATCAATGATCGAGAAGGAACTCGATGAGGTTCTTACTCTATCTGGAGCAGCAGCTTTGTTGGGCAAGACAGAAGCTGCAGTAAAGCAGATGTGCTTACGCAACCAACTGCCCTACAGCAAACATTTGAAGTCTTACTACTTCAGTAAGAAAGAGCTAACCAAATTCCTGCTCAGCGGAGACAGGACTAACTAAATATCCCTTTTCATGCAAGTCCACTCACAGTCCTCTGTGAAGAATGCTGGGAGTGGCATTTTTTGACAATACGTTTAACACTAAATAAAGACACCATGGAAGAGAAATCATTGGCTATTCAGCCTCAGTTGGCCAACTATTTGGCAACATTAGTATATGACCACCAGTTACCGGTCAATATCACTGTCGGTAAGTCTATCGACCATCTGAGACAATTGACCTTGTCATACCATATGCGGGATGAACTGCTCATCGAATGGCTCATGTCACGCATTGACGAGGAGAGTATCTACGTATAATTCGATTCAAAATGCTGCAAATACAGGATATTTACAGAGCTACGCGTGATGGTCTGGACATCATTCTTCACTACTACCCCCAAGCAGAAGGGGTAGTAGGTACGAAGAATAAGTTCCGCGCACGCACTGATGAAAGGACTCCATCGGCACAGATACTGGCTCCTAAAACGTCAGGAGACCCATGGAGAATGATTGACTATGGTGGAGATGGCCAAAGTCAGTCACCTCTTGACATCTTCATGAAGGAGGAGGGAATTGTCAATATACATGAAGCTGTGTTGCGCTTAGGCCAGATGTATAATGTACGTGACGAGCTTAACCATTCCATCAACAAGCCACGTATAGAGAAAAGGCCTGCTAAAGAGGGCGAAGAAAAAGGTACTCCCATCTATTCGCTCATGAAGAGCATTCCTGAAGAGCACCTTAAGATTCTTGGCCCTCGTGTAAAGCAGGAACATGTCGAGGCGCTACATTGGTATGAAGCTGAATATGTCGGCTACTACAAAGATGGCATGGTGACCCTTAAATACTCTACGGAACACTACCCTATCTTTGTTCGTATGTGTCAGATTGAGAACGGCAAAGCGTTTTACAAAGTTTATGAACCACTCAACCCTGAGAAGCAATGGCGTTTCTCCTATTTCCCTGAAGGAGCCAAACCCAAGCAATACATCAACGGACTCGCTGAGATGAGCGAATGCTTTGCCAAACTCAGCGCAGATATGGAGGACGAGGATGGAGATAACCGCCTGGACGAAGTTTTCATTTGCAGTGGGGAGCGTGATGCCCTCTGCTGCAAGTCAATGGGGTATGTACCAGTATGGTTCAATTCTGAGACTTATCAGATTACAGATAAGGACTTGAACACATTGTACAAATACGCAAAGCGCATCTATAATATACCCGACATCGACAGCACAGGTCGAAGGAAGGGCACTGAGGTTGCCCTGAAATACATCGACATCTATACCATATGGCTCCCTACAGAGCTGGCAAGCTATAGGGATAACAGAGGTAAGTCTCGTAAAGACTTAAGGGATTGGAACGAAATCTACAGGACACAAGCTGATTTCCGAAATCTCATCGAACTGGCGATGCAGGCACGATTTTGGGATGTCACCATTAACGCAAAAGGCAAGAAGGAGTATAGCATTAGCCCTTCGCGCCTCTACTACTTCCTTCAACTCAATGGTTTTCATACGCTTCACGTCAATAACTCGGCAAGCAACAGATACGTCTATGTCGAAGGAAATGTCGTGCAGCTTGTACAACCAAGAGACATGCGTCGATTTACTCGTATATGGGCGGAGAAGAACTTTCTTCCTGAACCTGTCCGTAACATGATCATCAAGTCGAAAGATTTCACGGATGCCTATCTGGAGAGCCTATCCGAGGTCGACCTTGACTTTACAACCTTCACACCTACCACACAGCGTTTCTTCTTCACCAAACAGAACATCGAGGTTACACCTAAGGAGATTCTTGTATCTCAAAACAAGAACACTAATAGCTTCGATTACTATGTTTGGAAGGAGAATATCATCCCGCATGAGTTCTCGCTGTTGCCTGACATGTTCGAGATTACTGCAAGGGAGGTAGATGGCAAGACTGTATATGACATAAACATTCTTGGCCCAGTCAAATGCAATCTTCTCGGCTATGCCATCAATACGAGCCGTATCTATTGGCGCAAGGAGATGGAGGAGCGATTTGGGGATGACCATGAGGCTGCACGCGAATATGCGGCTTCGCATAAGTTCTGCCTTGACGGAGAAGGTCTCACCGCAAAGGAGATTGCTGAGCAAAAACAGAACTTCATCAATAAAGCCTTCGTCATCGGATACCTCCTACACAGATATAAGTCTCCTTCTCGTGCATGGGCGCCTCAAGCTATGGACAATAAGATTGGGGAGAATGGCGAATGTAATGGACGTAGCGGTAAGTCGTTCCTCTTCAAGTCGCTCTCGATGTTCATGAAAAGCGTGAAGCTCTCAGGACGTAACTCTAAACTGATGGACAACCCTCACGTATTTGACCAGGTAAGCATACACACGGACTTCATCTTGGTGGATGACTGCGCACAATACCTTTCCATGCAGCCCTTCTATGACCTCATCACGAGCGACATCACGGTGAACCCAAAGAACAACCCTTCTTATAGCATACCCTTTGAGGATAGCCCTAAGTTTGGTTTCACCACAAACTATGTGCCGACTGACTTTGATGCATCTACGGAGGCTCGTATGCTCTACATGGTGTTTAGCGACTACTACCACCAGCAATCGGAGTCGAACGACTACCTTGAGTCTCGCTCTATCCGTGATGACTTTGGACGCGACCTGTACGACAAGAACTACTCAGAAGAGGACTGGAACGCTGATATCAATTTCCTGATGCAGTGCTTGCGCTTCTACCTTTCTGTGTGTTCTGAGAACGTGAAGATATTGCCTCCGATGGATAATATCATCTACCGGAAAAACAAGCAGAGCATGGGTAGCAACTTTGAGGATTGGGCTAATACCTTCTTTAGTGTGGAGTCCGACAACCTTGACAAACATCTTATACGTCGTGAGGTGTTCGAGACTTACCGCAAGTATGTAAACATGCCTAACTTGACAATGCAAGGGTTCACTACGAAGCTTAAGGCTTTCTGTGCCCTGGCTCCACACATCGAGTGTCTCAATCCCATAGAGCTATGCAATAGTCAGAAGCGCATCATGCAGCGTCATAATAATGTGCTTGAGGAGATGATATACCTAAAGAGTGTCAGCAAAGACCAGACGGGTTTCTTACCTTTTGAGAAGTGATTATGGTAAACGAGAGGATTAGGACTTTGCTCCATAGCTATACGGTCAGCATGTTTAACGAGATGTTTGATGCGGACAATGACTTTAAGGCATACGCCATAAAGGTATACCGCTATTTCGATTCCATGCTGCCAGGAGCAAAACTAAACCTCTTGGCTTACGAGGAGAAGCAGCTCAAATGGATTTTACTCACCTTTGTTGCCTTCTACTACGAAGGACCTCATTGGCTGGAATACGATATCGCAGATGACTATTGTTCCATCAACCGACGTGACATGTCACCCGACACGCGACAGTGGGAAATCGAGCAATGGCGCAAATGGAAGGAAAAGCAATCCGACCCATCACCTTAGGCTGCACCTTATTCGGGTGCAGCTTTTTGGCCTTCATACACAAGGATTCATATTGATATGGACAATGTGGGGCATTTAAATTAATTTATCTACCCCCAATTTCTTTGTTTAAATGAAATTACATTATCTTTGTGCGTAATTATAATTCTTTTTGGAGCTATAATGAGAAGTAAGACAGAGATCTAAATTTTAATTATAAAGCTAAAATAAATATGGGAAATTTCGGTAATCCTGGTGATATTGAACAATTACTAGTTCATGCTAAGTCAAAATGCCCTGGAGATTTGGAGGGTCAAGGAAAGTACTTGCAGATAGCCACACAGCTTGTTAAGAGAGACTATGGCTCAGAGGTAAAAGTTGCCAAATGTGATTGGAACGACTATGAAGTCGTTTGCACAATGTTCCCTTCTGGAGGCTATGTCTATGTAATTTGGGAACTATTTAAATATGGCAGTTGCGTCGGAGTTGGACTGGAAAAGATGGACCCTAATACAAACTCATTGCAACTTTTGTTTAGTTCAACCCCTATTGTCAGAACTCCAATTCTCAGCGACATATTATCTCGATAACATGAAATACACTAATCAATTTGAGGAAGCTGTTGTAAATCGCCCTTATAGCTCGGAATGGTTTAAAGAGCGTTGCTATGTCGTAAATCTTATTGATGAGTATTACGACAAATGCACATATTTTCAAGCATTTCAAACTATCACAGATGATGCCAATATAAAATACAGAGTTCTCGTCTTCGAGCTATTTGGCCAACTATATATGTATGTTGAGCATATATCAGATGGACTAATAGAATCAGGAGGCTTGGAAAGAATCTATGATATAGACAATAACATAGCTTTTGTAATATATAGTAACGTGGAAAACGCAGAACCCGCAGCCCCATTGGTAATGCAATTGCTCAAACATAAAATATTACAACCTATTAGCGAAATGTCTCACTTATTTAAGGAATAAAAATTATGCTAAGTTATTACACAAACGGTATCGACAATCCTTGGACATTAAAAGACATTGAGGATTATGAACGCTTTGGTTCACAAAGAGATAAGGTAATATATAATTCCGCATATAATTCTCGCCTAAAACTAACTGACGAGAATGTTTATCTATATAGCGCCAAGCATGCTTCACAATACAAAAATTTCTACATTTTCGGAAAGACTAGAAGTGTGTTTTATCTCATGTTTTATGTTCCACAAATTGGTTTTCTTAATGATAGCGAACTTGCAAATAATCAGATTGTCAAAAGTTGCTTATCCAAGTTAGATTTATTGAACTATTCGGCAAAATCAACAAATGGGAAGTTTGAGGTTAATAATTGGCTATCTATCATTGATGGAACTTGTTTCTTTATAGAAGTTAATGCTAACATTGGAGAGCTATTGTTCCCTAAGCATAAGAAAATCACCAACATTGAGATATTAAAAAAAATATCTCTAATGAATAAAGTTTACGAGAGGTGCATAAAGGAACGTGACTGTTTGATTAATGCCATTGAAAAATATAGTAACGCTCAAAAAGAGAAATCGGACAAATTAAAATCAAAGTTGACACGCATGGCAATTCGAAAAGGACTTTTATATGGTGTTCCTTTACTGATTGGCATTCCACCAATAGGTGTTATAGATGACTTAGATTCACTTTTCAGCCTTGGAGATATTGCAGACGTTGCAGAAGTCGCCGACGTATTGGATATGGTAGACATAATGGACACTATACCTCTTGGAGATTTGTTGGAAACGAATGATTTTTTAGTTTGATTATTTTTTATTATGCTACAAATAATTGAAAAAGCACGAGAAGTCTACCCTAATGATGGAACTCAACAATTTTACAGAATAATTAGGGAACCATTAGAGGAAATTATGACTAATGCGCCAGACCTTAAAAACGAAAGTTTTGAGAATGATGGCATATTTATTGTCAAACAATTTTTTTCTCATAAAGGAGCACTATATTGCTGGTGGGTATGTGAGTTTCCCAATTACAGTGGAGACACAATGCGTAATGTTTTTTATGGGCTGGATATAAATCAAGACAAAGTATGGAAACTACTTTGGACGGAGCTAGATTTAACACATTATCTTGTTTTTATAATGAGGATGAGAGTTGCAGCAAGGCTTACTAACAAGGAATTGATTCACTCTATTAATCCGTTTGAAAAGGCGATTGACAACGCACCATATAATTCTGACATTATAAAGCAATGCTATATCATTTTAGAGATAATAAATGAATTTAATGCAGCTAGCAATGACAATGTTGTTAAAAAGACACAAGTCATAGGAGACCGAAAATTTGTATTCTACCTATTTAGAAAATATGGATATAATTATTTGTGGGCGGAATTGTATATAAATGGACATTTAGAAGCATTCCAGCTAGAAGCTCTATATACCAGCCGCGTTCCATATGTATTATTCTCCAATAATGAAAATGTAGACCCAATAGGACATATAGCAATAGAATTATTTAAGTAACATAATTATATGATAAATATCGAAGATATTAAAGATATCGCCGATGTTCAGAATTAATAGAAATTAATGACATTAAAGGCAAAAGTGAAGATGCAAACATAGATAGTAAACCAGCGGTTAGAAACACGCAAAAATTAACTCGCAAAATTCTAATGCGCAAATTATTAGAACCAATTGTAAAAAAAATTGATAGTAATAGATAACTTTATGTTGGAAGATTTAAAGGATATTGCTGAAATTGCAGATGCAATTAGTACAATTTCAGACTCTGCAGATACCGTTGATAGCTTGATTACGGCATCAGACTTAGTTGATTTAACAGATTTAGCAGACTTGGCGGACATAGCGGATGCTGCAGATATCATAGATATAGCCGAATCTGGCGATTTGATTGAATTGGCAGAAGTTGATGACATACTGACTTCATCAGATATAGAATTGGGAAGTTCGGAAATTGTTTCAGATTCACATAATGGTTCTGAAGTTTCGTTTGGACGAGCTCAGAGACAAGTTGAAGATGACATCAGTTATTATAGCAAGAAGCTAGATTCTGCAGAAAATGATGCTTCTTACTACACAAAAGAACTATCACGAAACAATATAACTGACACATATCGTAAAGATTGTGAGTTTAAATTATCCCAGGCTATTAAACGCGTAAATGAACTTACCCAAAAAGTTGCTAAGTTAGGGAGTGAACTTGATAAGTTGCTTAATCAGTAAAGGGAATTATATAGTTTTCTTGTTTTTGTTATATTAAACTTTAGGGATATTTAGCGTAGCCATCCGCAAAGTATTAGCGGTTAAGCTAAAAAACGCAGCAATTTCACATGATGAAAAATGCTGCGTTTATACTTCCAGTCTATATTTTCTTTTATATCTTTTTGAACCTATATTTTGTAACTTTGTAACAATAAAGAAATAAAGCATCTTAAATACCTATAATAGAGAGAAATAAGAAGAGTTACAAAATCGCTACAAATTCCATTACAAAAATCCTCATCTCTTACTTTGTAACAAGCATAACAATAAAGTTACAAAATCATATCAAAGGAAAATCCACTCCATTTTCAAGTTGTAACAACACAACTGTTTATTATTCACAGTCCTACGTTCTACTCTGGACTTTGTTACATTGTTACAAACTATTTTCGTATTCTCACCACTAAGAATATTCCCAACGGACTCCATTCTTCACGGCTGTGCTGTTGTACATCACCTTGCTGATTGAGGGCTTTTCCACCTTGAATGTGATACGCTGTTTTGACTTTTTCGTGTGCAAAGGTAGTGCAGAAGGCTATGTCACAAGGACAAGCGGTGTTTGCACCAAAAATCTCCACCTTTCAGGTTGTATTTTACAGCTCGCTTTGGCGTAAATCCTTGATGCCCTCAGCCTTTGACTCTGCACTGATTCCTGCACATAAAAAGTTTCAAAAACAGAGTATTCACATTAAAATTCAAGGTTATGGAAAATCTTATCTCTCAAAACAGCAATGAAGTGATGAACAGCACATGCGCTGCACAGGAAAGAACAGCACGTCCCGAAAATTGGGAAGAGGTGGTGATTGAACACGAATATGATTACACAAGTGGTAATCCTGCCGTATACGTTGGTACATACCACAAATACAATTGTGGTTCGCTCTACGGCATGTGGGTGGATTTGTCAACATTCTTTGATTATGATGATTTCATGGAGTTCTGCTATCAGTTACATTGTGATGAGGAGGATCCGGAATTTATGTATCAGGATTATGAGAATTTCTCCTCTGAATGGTATGATGAAAGCTGCATGGATGAAGTTACATTCGACAAAATCCAAGAGTATGCAGGCATGTCCGAAGAGGACAGAAAGATGTTTGATGCCTTTACAGAGAATTACGGTGAAGGCTACACTATCGAAGATGTACGTGAGCGCTTTCAAGGTGAATGGGATAGCGAAGAAGAATTCGCTGAAAATCTTCTGGATGATTGCTACACCGATATGCCCGAGTTCGCACGTCGTTATTTCGATGTCGAGCAGTTCGCACGCGATTTATTCGCTTATGATTACACGTTCTGCGATGGATTTGTATTCTCAGATTTCTAATATAGGCCCTCTTCGGAGGGCTTTTTTAATGTTCGTAAAATCCCTAAAAAAAATAGTTCTGCAAAGGACTTTTATGCGTGGGGAACTTCGGCTAACTTTGTGGGTATAAAGCAATAAGACTATGAGCCAATTTACTGTACACCTAACCCTCGAACCCTACCTCGCACAATGGTTCATCCATGAGCAGGGAGGGCAACAACCTGTTAGTCTCAAAAGGGGAAGCGCAGAGAGTGACATTCTCGCTCTATTCCTTAAACCGCAACCCAAAGAAGCTCCTGCGCGTCCAGCGCCTACTGACACGGCAATTTACATCCCTACGTTCAAACATAAGGATGTGAGGACCTATAACTACTTGCCTCCAAGAGCTACGTTGGCATTGAAACAGACCATACGTACTCGGTTCGTCGTTGCCCTGTGGAATGATCTCTACAAGTTCGAGAACATCGGCAAACGCAATGATGAACTTATCTATGCTTGGATGGAGGCGCATGGCATCGAACTCAATGAGACGAACTGGTGCGCCATATCGAAAATCTACTACCGAAAGAGAAAAGTCTATCTCGCACAAAAAAATCGTGAGAATTAGACCCGACTTCATCGATGCTTTGTCCTAAAAAGATTTTTGTTGCATTATGAAAACCTCTCTTCCCTCTATAACAAAAATAGGATACCTGGCCTGCAGTGAGGTGTCTCCCGACATCCTCCTGCGATACAAGGCCAACATCCCCATTGTGGTCTATGGAGTCATCACCCCGATTACCTTCTTCGGCAACCCTATGTGTGATGCCGTATCGGAATACGAGAACAAAGGGCGAGTGGAGCACACTACGCTCAAGTTCTCTACGGTGGATGACCTCCCCATCAATTCACCTACCGCTTTCGTGGTGTCTACAGCCGGTGGTCGCTCGTTCCTCATCGGAACGATGGAGCAGCCTTACCCCATCGTAAAGGTGGAAGAGTATACGGGCGAGCCCAATGGGGATACGGCAGCAAAAGTGGTCACGGTTACCTACTCGGCCATGAAATCGCTCATCCCATGCACGATTTAAGAATCAAAACACAAACTTTTGCCTAATTTGCTTGTTTATGTCATACAAGTGTTATACATTTGCATACACAAATATAACAATGGAGATTATGGAAGCTGTAATAGGAAGAAAACAAACCGCATTTCGCTTGAGCACAGATCTGCTTGACAAGCTGAAGGAAGCTGCAACAAGGGAGAACCGCAGCCTCAATAACTATGTGGAAAGCTTACTCATGGACATCGTGTATAACAATCCGAACAAGCTGACTATTAAAGCAATGAAGGAGGCAAGAGAGAGTCGTGAGCTGGAGACACTCGACGTAAACAATCTCGAATCATTCATAAGCACATTGTAGAATGTACACGATTAAAATGACAGGTCAGTTTAAGAAGGACTTAAAACGTATCCAAAACAGACCTGAAAAAGTAAAACATCTGAAAGAGGTGCTACTCCTGCTGCAGGAGAATGGCACTCTGCCTGATAAATACTACCCACATAAGTTAACTGGCAACTATGCGGGATTCATGGAGTGCCATGTGGAGAGCGACCTGCTGCTCATCTGGCTCGATCCCGAAGAGAATATCATCAAACTGGTTCGATTGGGTAGCCATTCCGAACTGTTCTAAAGAAAATGACCGCCTCCGAGCGGTCATTTTTCGTCTTTTACCCCATTTTGAATCTACACTACCTTCGTGGCATAAAAAGCAACTCTTATGCCACAGAACAACTATCATCTTCACCTCAAGGGCTTCGTCGGAGGATATGACTTCGACAGCTCATATGTCGACTTCGTGCTTGCCAAGAACAAGGACGAAGCAGTCAATGTGCTTATCGACAGCTTGGGAGGCTCAGTAAGCACTGCCCTCTCCATCGCTTCGGCTTTTAACAATCATGGCAACGTGAACGTGCACTTCGTGGGTATGAATGCGAGTGCTGCTACCATCGCTTCGCTTGGAGCTAAGCAAATCTCTATGGACAGCTCGGCCATGTACCTCGTGCACAAATGCTCAGCTGAATTCTTCAAGTGGGACAACCTCAACGCAGACGGCCTCGATGCGCTCATCGCACAATGCATGCAGATGAAGTCTGACCTTGAGAAGTTGGATGCGAATATCGCTCAGATGTATGCGGAGAAATGCAAGAAGAGCAAGGAGGAGCTGCTTGACTTGATGAAGGTGGGCGGATGGCTCAATGCTCAGGAAGCGCTCGACTGGGGCTTCATTGACGAGATTACTCACTTCGGAGAGGAGGCTCCCGTGCTCACGGATGCGGTGGCATCAGCTATGGCTTCGGCTGGTATACCCATCCCCAACATCGAAACAGAGAAGGATAGTCCCTTCATGACGTTCTTCCGAAACCTCTTCAGAAACAACATTCACGAACCCAAAATCATAAACAAAATGGAAATCAAGACTACTCTTTTGGCGGATGCCTTACACATGACAGGCATCGAGGCGGTGGACGGCATGGTGCAGCTCACTGCAGAGCAGGTGCAGACGATTGACGGCTTGCTCAACCAGAACAAGACTACCATGGCAAACATGCAGGCGGAGATTGACGCGCTCAAGCAGAAGCCTGCTGACACTACAATGGCGGTTGTAGATGACAAGAAGGGCTCTGCCAACGGACGCACGGAGGTGGAACAGTACATCGACACCGTAAACTCGGCCAAGTCGCTCTACAACATGGTGTAATAAAACGAATCATTAATCCTTAAACTCTACTATTATGGCTGGAAAACTTTCTTTCACTCTTCAGGAGTATCAAGAGGCGGCTACCAAGTACCGCAAGGATCTCCTCATGCTTCCTATCATTGGTATCAATGAGACATTGCAGTATATGACAGGTCGTCCTGGCATACGCTACAAGGAGAACGTGGCCACCATCAACGGGGATGCTCAGTTTGGTCCCTACAAGCCTTCACGCTCTTCGGACTTCAACCTCAACCTCGACTTCCGCACATTGGAAACCTTCATGGGTTCTGTGGTGGCTAAGTTTGAACCGAACTCTGCCATCTCTACCCTGCTCGGTGCTACAGGTGCTACCAAGGGCGACGGCCAAGTGAAGGCTCCTACTGCCCTGCATGTGCTCGCACTCATTGCAAAGGGCTTGTCTCACAACTTGAACGATGCTATCTGGAAGGGTGTGCGCAATGCTTCAGGCGATAAGTCTGTCGACCTCTTCGATGGCTTTGACACAATCACCCAAAAGGAGATTACTGCGGGCGCAGTAGCAAAGGAGAATGGCAACTACATGAAGCTCACCGAAGACATCACCAAGGCGAATGCTGTGGATGTGGCTAAGGAAATCCTCTTCTCTCTCGACCCCCGTCTCCGTTCACAGGAGCTCTACATGTTCTGCTCACAGGACTTCGCGGATAAGTATAACGAAGCTTACCTCATGACTCACGGAGGCATCGCATACAACAACCAGTATGCGCAAACTGCCGTCGAAGGGTCTAACGGCAAGCTTAAGATTATCCCCTTGGCAAACAAGGCGGACTCTAAGTTTATCCACATCTGTCCTAAGGCAAACATGCTCGTGGGCTATGACCAGATGGGTGACATGGAGAACGTGCTCGTGAAGGAGTATGAACCTTTCATCCTCTCTTACATCGCTACCATGTTCTTCGGTGTGCAGTTCGAGAGCATCGACAAGCGTCGTTTCAAGGCTATCGAGTTAAACTCTGTAGCAAAGACCAATGAGTAATAACCTCTAACTGAATACGACTATGGTAACAGATTGCACTAATATCCAAGAGTCCCTGGCATGGTGTCAGGGCACTCCCGAACTTCCGGGCATCAAGCGTCGCATCTACTACATCTCCAAGGGACACATCGTGAAATGGCCGCAACTGCAGCATCACGATAGCGGACGCCTCATGTCGGCTGTACTCGAAGGTTCTTTCGAGCTGACCGCAGAGCAGAAATGGAAGTATATCGATGTATTGCCCGACAAGTCACAGCTCACGAGCGATCCTCAAGGGGAGGTGCCCTCGCAGACGCAGCTCAACAAGCTCACACTCGTACACCCTGCAGTGGGTGAACAGGCATCAGCAGCAGCTGCCTATATCAATAACAATGATATCGTCTTCCTCGTGGAGGACATGAAGGGTAAATGGCGTGTGGTAGGCAGCGAGAAGTGGCAAACCAAGGCTACAGTAGCACAGGACCTCGGCCAAGGAGCCACAGGCACTACCTCCACCACCATCACCGCAGAGGCTACGGATGAATGTCCTGCTCCCTTCTACAAGGGTGACATCGAGGCGGAGGATGGCACTATAAAAGGCACTACGACATAACTTTTTGTTCAACTAAATTCTCTTCTGTGATGGACACCGAGAACACATTAATCTCTTTCGAGGAAATTCTATCTCATATCGAAGTTCCGAACTTGGAGATGGGTGATCTCGGTGTTCCTGTTCATAAGGAGAAGGATATCTTCGCAGAACAGCAACGCAAAGGATGGGACAAATCGGTGGAGGCAAGGTGCGACTTCACGCAGAAGATTCGCCTGACTCGTCGAGGTGGGGTCTTCTTCATATCACTATGGCAGAAGTCCATCTACGGAAGGACGCTCACGGACATCAAAGCGGATGATAGCATGGTACCCTTCTTCGCAGAGAACGTGACACGCATCATCAAGGAGATTATCGGAGCTTACCTCAGCAAAGGGGATTGGGCTATTTGTACCTCTCCCAAACGAAGGCATCTCACGAAAAACTTTGCTACACGCATATCGGAAGAGATAGGACGAATGCTGGACATCCCCTTCTATGAGGATGTAGCCTTCTGTAAGAACAAGCAACGTATCAATGCGGAATATGTGCTTAACATCCTTCCCAAGGAGCAGAACATCATCGTATTTGACGACTTTGTCACTACTGGTTCTACTTTGTCAAGTATGTACCGCCTGCTGTCGCAATACAACAAAAACCTTATTTTCTTCACAGGCATCAATAACAAACTATGAAACTGAATCACGAATTTACACAGAAGATACAGCAATGGCTGGATACACCTGCGGACGAACGCGACTACGAGCTGGGCGCACTCTACCTTCTTAAGCTCAATGCTAACCAAATCATGTATCGCAACTTGATGGCAAACCCTCGTGGCAGAGCGGATGTCATAGAGTACAACCTTCGTAAGTTCTATAACTTCCGCGTCAAGGAGATGACACATGAGCAGGTGGAAGAGATGGAGAAACAGGTGGAGAACATCGCCAAAAAGCATCTCGCCTTCGAGGAGAACAACCCGGCTAAGGAGTTCAAGCAGGGCAAACGTGCGGACCATGACGAGCTGCCCGTCGAGGTGCAGGCGCTCTATGTGGAAAACCTCTCCATAGTGCAACGGATGAGGGAGGTGCACTTGCGCCTAAGAACGCTCTCTACAGGGGACATCCCATGCGCGGACTCGGAAAGATATCCCTACCTCAAGGAACTTATCGGTCTGGATAAAAAGTTGCACGCAAACTGGGAGGTCTATGACCACTACGCCCCGAATGGGGAGCAGCGCATGCAGGAGGATGTGAGAGAGCTTTCTAAGACAGCCCTTCGCTTTGTCAACCTTGCCAAGGGAAGGTACCGCAAAAACCCTTCGGAGGCGCTGAAGGAACAGATTGTGGAAAACTACAAAAAGGTGCTGAATCCTACGGATAAGCTCACTCGAGAATTGGAAGAGTTAGGAATACTATGAAACGCAACACGTCGATAAATGACATCCTCAAGCCATTAGGAGATAAGCCATACCAAGCCTATCTCTCTAATGTGCTGCAGGTGGCTGACATCTTGGAATGGATTCTTGAACAGGTGGGGACAGCGGAGGTGTGGCAAACATCTTTCTCCATATCGGAGGAGTTCCTGCGTCGTCTGTTCTTCATCGAGAAGAGTGGACAGGTGAAGCGCTTTAACCTTGTGCTGGACCACAAGGCAACGAACAAGACGCTGAAGCTATGGGCATTCATCACACAGGTGATTGAACGTACCTACTTGGCAGACAACCACAGCAAAATCCTACTCGTACGCTCGGATGCTGGAGACACCATATCGGTGGTGACATCGCAAAACCTGACACGAGGCAACCGCTCGGAGTCGGCATTCATCACTACGGATGAGGAGGTCTTCAATACTCTGCACAAGCAGGTGATGGACTTGATAACAAGCCATAGCGTACCGCTAAACGACCTATTCACCAATAAAATAACGGAACAATGAACTACACAGAAGAACAACTCGTACAGATTGAAAAGTTCGCATCCATATACCTCAAGATTTCGGATATGGCTGTGATATTGGACTTGCCCGCAGAGCAGCTCAGAGAGGACATCGCACGCAAGGAGAGCGAGGTGAGCAAAAGGTACTATCGAGGCAAGGCAAGCAGCAAGGTAAAGCTCTTGCATCAGGAGATGCTACTGGCTCAGGTGGGTAGCCCACTGGCCATCGAGAACACCCACAAGAACCTGCTCGACATGGAGGATGATGAATAATCCAATTTTCAATTTTTAATTTTCAATTCAACCATGCCTTTCCCATCCGTCATAGACATAGCACGTACGGACCTCTTTACAGCAGAAGAGGATCTGAGAAAGCGATTTCCTGATGTAGTCGTAAATCGCCTGCTACGCGTACGCGACCTCTACAACTGGTGTATAGCGAATCCCGATGCTAAGGACCGACAGTTCGTTGAGGTGGCAATGGATCGGTATGGCATATCCAAACCATTGGCCTACTCGGACCTTTCGGTCATCAAGGCGATGCTGCCCCATCTTGCACAGGCTTCGCGTGAATTCCATCGATGGAGATATAACGAGATGATTCTCGAAACATATCAGATGGCGAAGAAACGCAAGGACACCAAGACAATGGAAAAGGCGGCTTCAAGCTATGCGAAGTTCAATCGTGTCGACCTCGAAGATGAGCAGGCCGTTCCGTATGACCTTATCGTGGTGCAGCCCTTTACAGCTACGGACGACCCCTCGGTATTGGGCATCAAGCCTATCCCTAATATTCAGGAGAAGATTCAAAAGATGTTGGAAAAGTATCGTGCAGAAACAATCGACATCGAGGATGTAGAATTCGAGGAGGCTGACCTAGAAGAGGAGGATTTATTTAATGATGATAGCCATGAGCAAGACAAAGCAGATATACTTTAACGAGCCACAACGCCTGACACAGCTCATCGGGGCGAACACCACTGTCATCGTGGCGGGGCGAAGAACTGGCAAGACGGATAGCATCGCATCGCCATTCGTGCTACGCAACATGCAGCGCATGCCGGGAAGCACGGGAGGAATTGTCGTTCCCACCTTTAAGCACGGTCTGACAAACACCCTACCGGGACTGTTTGCAGCCTGGAAGAGATGGGGCTTCATAAAAGGTGTACACTATGTGGTGGGGCGCAAACCGCCCAAGTCCTTCGCCAAAGCAATCATAGAGCCTAGCGATTATGAGCATGTCATATCGTTCTATAATGGTTCCGTGGCTATCATCATATCACAGGATCGCCCAGGAAGCTCGAACTCCCTCACCCTCTCGTGGTTGCTCGTAGATGAGGCAAAGTTCATTGACTACGAACGTCTGAAGGATGAAACACTCCCTGCCAACGGTGGCATCAAGTCGTACTTCGGCAAACACTCGTTCAATCACTCTATCATGATTCTGAGCGATATGCCACAGACACAGAAAGGGTCGTGGTTCCTGCACTACAAGGAGAAGATGGACGAGGAACTGATTGATACAATCAAGGCTACCATATATGAGATTTGGAAGACGAAGGAACGGGTACGACGACTCAAACGAGAGGGAAAGGCTGTGCCTAAATACTTGAAACGCTACTTGCGCACACTCGACACGAACCTTAACAAGATGCGCTCCGTGGCAGTCTACTACAAGGAGTATAGCAGCATCGAAAACCTTCAGCTGCTGGGCGAGAACTACATCAAACAGATGAAGCGCGACCTTACGCCTAAAACATTCCAAACCTCTATCCTTTGTCAGAGGATCGGAATAGCGAAGGACGGCTTCTACTCTTCAATGAGGGAGGGACACAAGTACAACGCCAGCGATTTTGAATACCTCGATAGCTTGGGGTATAACTTCGCACCCGAAGCAATGGACTGCAGAGCGGATAAGGATGTCAACCCTCTCGCACCAATATGCATCGGAATGGACTACAATGCCAATATCAACTGGATAGTGGCAGGACAGCCTGAAGGACGACGACTCAACATCATCAAGTCGTTCTACGTCAAGTTCGAGAGGAAAATACCTGCGCTCATAGAGGATTTCTGCAACTACTATGCGCATCACCAAAACAAGACGGTGGTGTTCTACTATGACACCACGGCACTTGGTGCTAACTATGCGGTGAACGACCAGGACTTCCACTGGGTGGTGTGCCACGAATTCGAGAAACGGGGATGGCAAGTGGAAGATGTCTATATCGGAAACCCGATGAGACACGATGAGAAATACCTACTCATCAATCAGGGATTCGCAGGGAAGCAACGGCTGATGCCCTTCTTCAACAGACAGAACAACGACGACCTTATACTCGCTGTTCAGTCGGCAGGCGTGGTGCGTGGACGCAACGGCTTCAAGAAAGATAAGGGTGGTGAAAAACTGCAGGAGTCGGATGAGAATTTGTTACAACACCGCACAGACGGAACAGATGCGCTCGACACGCTGTATATAGGTTGTGAGAAGTTCCCACAGCGAGATTTCTACCCCATCACGTCTAGTGGGGTGATGTAAAATTGACAAAATTCCATGAAAAGAGCTCAAATATGGGCTCTTTTTTATTTTTATAAAATAAACTGGGCTCTAAAACTCAAATTTACGCGAAATTTTGCTAAATTTGCAAGATTAACTGCACTTTCCGCATATGCCTAATAAAAACAATAGTCCCTACTCAGCAGCAGTCACAGGCTGCGGATTCATGTTCGACGAGATGAACAGCATACTTCCGCTCCTGATGCATCCTGACGGGAAAGAAAAGATAAAGGAGGAAATCGTCAAGAACGAATACCTCAAAATGAACACGGAGAAGACACGCAAACGTGCGATGGCTGAGTTCGTGCGTCGCTACAATGCCGTGCCAGCATCCTTCTGGGAAGCATACCTGCAGATGAGCGAAGAAGCAAAGCTCATTGCCATGTTCTTCGTACTGCTCAAAACCTATCGCATCCTCTTCGACTTCCATATCAATGTCACTGTAAACAACTGGCAACATGTGAGCCAATCGGTCGATTTGGATGACATCAAGGTATGCATCAATGACATCGCGGCCAATGATGAGTTTGTAGATAGCTGGTCGGATGAGACAAAGCGTCGCGTGGGCAGCTTCTACCTCACCTTCTTGCGCAGGATTGGTATGCTGGGTCCCAACTCAACAAAGCTGGTTCCCCTTTCGCTGCCTGCTGAGGACTTTGCCTTCTACATCAAGTGCGGAGAAGATTGGTTCCTCGATGCTTGCCTGCTACAACCTTACGAAATCAATAACATCAGGACATACGCGCTATGACAGTACAAGAGCTTTACGAAAAGTTGACCTCTGAAAGGTTCAAGGATGTAGAGCATGGCGACCTGTTCTACAACTTCTTCGTGTTTCAGTACCCCGCCAACAAGGAGTACGAGATGCGTAAGGACATCATCGATTTCAAGGCACGCCTCATACGCCCCACGAACTATGTGAACGTATTGACGCTCGACCTCTTCAAGGAGTTCTGTACTTTCCTCGAAGGTATCCCCTTCGGAAATAAGTACCCCTCCTTCCTGCAGTATATGTTCGACAAAGAGCAGAAAGACCCTGCAGCTGTCACCAAAGCACTCACCATAAAGGCCAACAGCCGTGAGTTCTTGGAATATATTCATAACCGCATCATGGAGCACAAGAAGCAGGAGGGCGACTGCGAGACCCCCTATGTCTTTGTCTATGGCATCGGTTCCATGTATCCCTACATGCGCACAAGCACCTTCTTGTCGAAATATGAGGAGTTCAACAAGACGAATCAATACAAGATTATTCTCTTCTACCCTGGGCATCGCGTAGAGAACTCCTTCAGCTTGTTTGGTCGTATCCATGACCATAACACCTACCGTGCGCATCTCCTAATCAACGATAACTAATACCCCATACTCGCTATGATACTCGAGAAAATATATTCAAACGACATCAATAGAGATGTAAACCCCGCTGTTTCTGCGGACGACTTGAATGACAAGACCATCAAGACGGAAATCAATGAGTACGTCTTTACTGATGACATCATCAAGGGATTGTACAATGTGATGAATGCCATACGTCTGCGCAACGTCAGCCACAATGGTATTTGGATCAACGGTTACTTTGGTTCGGGTAAGTCTCACTTCCTGAAATATCTGAGCTACTGTCTCGATGCGAAGTATGCCGAAACAGCTCTCAATAGATTCGTAGCAGCAGTCGTGGAGCGCGACCCCAACTTTGTCAACGATGCCACACATGGTGTGGATGTTGCCGAAGCTAAGGACCTTGCCATATGGCTCAAGAATGCCACTGTCGACATCATCCTCTTCAACATCGGTGCCGTGCACAACGAACACGGCAGTCAGCAGCGTGTATTCCTCGATGTGTTTTGGAACGAGTTCAATGCACATCGCGGATATAATAAGTTCAACCTCGCCCTTGCGCAATACTTCGAGAAGGTGCTCGATGATAAGGGTAAGTTCGAGGAGTTCAAAGAACGCTTGGAAGAGGAAGGATTCGATTGGAAGCGCGATGCAAGCACACTTGCCATCACCGAGCTTGACATGATTCTTGAGATTGGACAGGAGTTGGTGCCCACACTCAGTATCGACCGCATCAGAGAGCGTGTTGAGAAGGGTAACATCGACCTCAGCGTCGAGACTTTCACTGCTGAGCTCGCAGAATATATCAAGAATAAGGGCGAACAATACCGCCTCGTATTGTTGGCCGACGAGATAAGCCAGTTCATCGACAATCGTAAGGGTCTCCTTCTTCAGTTGCAAGAGATCTCTACCCACCTCCAGCAGGACTGCGAAGGTAAGGTATGGGTAGCATGTACTGCACAGCAGGACCTCTCGCAAATCGTACAGGGATGCCACATCGCTGAGACTACCGATGACTATGGCAAGATTATGGGCCGTTTCAACACGAAGGTGTCACTCAAAGGTACCAAGCCTGAATATATCACCCAAAAGCGTATCCTCGACAAGAATGAGGAGGGCGTGATGATCTTGGGCAAGCTCTATGAGAGCAAGCGCACAGCCATCACAGCGCAATTCAACCTCCCTACAGGATATCGTTCTTTCGATAGCGACCAGGAGTTTATCGACTACTACCCCTTCGTGCCCTATCAGTTCACGTTGATGAAGAATGTCTTCGACTCTTTCGTTAACCTCGGCTACGTGGAGAAGCAGGTGGCAGGTAACGAACGAAGCATCATCAAGGTTACGCATAGCACAGCACGCGACACCAAGAATCAGGAGTTGGGCGAGCTGATCTCATTTGACCAGTTCTTCAACGCCATGTTTGAGGACAGCCTTACCCACAGCGCCAACAGAGCTATCATGAATGCCAATCGTGTGGTTCCCAACTTCACTGGCAGTCGCGAGTTCGCACAGCGCGTGGTGAACGTGCTCTTCATGATTTGCAATATGTCAGAACAGGATAAGGCAGCCTTCTCTCCCTCGATAGATAACATCACTTGCCTTCTCATGCGCGATCTCGACTGCAACAAGCTCAGCTTAAAGAACGACATTCGTGCTGTCATCGACTATCTCTACGAAGAGAACATCATCCGCAAGGAGTTGGCCAAAGATGGCACCACAGAGATATATAGCTTCTACACCGAAGATGAAATCGATGTAGCAAACCTTATCAAGGCACAGCGTCCCAATCAGGATGTCATGGCTAAGGAATTGGAGGATCTCTTCAAGAAATACCTTGTACCCAACGGTCGTGAGTCGTACATCTCTGCAAATGTAAGCGTAGGAGCCAGCGTACTCGGCAAGCTCTTCTTAAATAACAATGCCGACATCATGGTCGACTTTGTGCTTGAAGCTGACGAAGCAGCATCACCTGCTGCATATGCCATGACAAATGCGAACAACCGCATGGCCTTCTACATGGCAGATGCTTATAAGGGCAAACAGGTACTGCGCAATCACCTCTACTGGTATTGCCAAGTGAAAAAATACCTTTCAGAAAACCAACCGCAGAGTGACAAGCGTTCACAAACACATAATGCCTTCCGTGCACAGGCTCAAGAGATTTACGAACGCCAAATCGTGCCCGAGTTCCGTGAACTCTTCGACACAGCGACACTCGTCTGCGGTTCACATGTCATTGATACCGCCTCTCGCAAGAAGGGTAAGGAGCGTTACCAAGAGGCTATGCTCACTCACTTGCAGAATATCTATACCTATGCTTCTCTCGTGGCATCATTCCCCAGCACATCGGATGAGCTCAAGCGCAAGATCCTTCGCGCCATTGACCCCAACGAATACAAGTTGCTGCCACTCGGTGAAGCGGAGAAGCAGGTCGACAATTTCCTCAAGTTCCAAGGCCATGCCGTAGTGGTGAAGGACCTTGTCGTTAAATACAGCAAGGCTCCCTACGGATGGAGTGAGTATGCTACCATCTTCATCGTGAACGAGCTGGTGCGTCGTCATATCTATGACTTCTCGTACAACAACAATCCAGACGTGGATCGTAACGTCGTGGCTTCAAGCATCCTCAACAACAAGGATAAGTTCACTGTCATCCCTGCACGTGCTATCTCACAGGATTTGGTCAACAGAATGGTTTCTGTGTGGAACGACATCTTCGGCATGTCATCCATCACTACCAGTATGGACAGCACAGAGATCGTGAAGTCCACTAAGGAGCAGCTCGAACAGCTCATCAATAACTGCAATGGGGAGTTGAGCAAGATTGGTCACTATCCCTTTGCGGCTACACTCCGTGAGGTTATCAATGTGGCAGGTGAATGGAAGGCTATACGAGATACAGAGAAATACTTCGAACGTATCATCACAGCACATGCCGAAGCGAAAGCTCTCATGGATAAGCGTAAGGAGGTACGTGCTTTTATCGATGACCAGCTTGTAAGATATGAGGGCATGTGTCAATTCGTAAAGAACAACAGCGACAACTGGGAGTTCTTGCCGGAAGATTGCCAAGAGGCTATCACTGAACTCAAGGGTATCCTCACTGACGAATGGCCCATCGATAGCATACCCATGTACAACCGTTGTATGCGCATGCTCAATGCTAAGCTTGACGAGACCCGCAAACAACTCAAAGAGGAGATTGGCCAAGCTTATCGCACTACTGATGAAGAACTGCAAAGCATTGCTGCAGACATGCAAGTTCCCTACCTGCGTACCATTGATGCCGTCATCATGCAGCGTACCAACTCTCAGAATATTGCAACCTTGAAAATGAACCTCAATACCGACGAATATTATGCCGGTGAGGTTAAGAAGATACAAGCTGAAGCGAATGCAAAGGCAGATACCACACCAAAGAATCCATCTGCACCAAGCAGTACTCCCGCAGCTAAACCACGCATCAAGCAGGTGACACTCAGAACACGTAGCACGGGTACATTGAAGAGCGCATCCGATGTGGAACGCTACCTTGATGCACTGCGAAGCCAGTTGATGAAAAACATCGACGAAGGCAACGAAATCATCGTTATTTAACATTACAGGACACAAATACTATGGATACGGGAAGAATTAAGAGATTTGCCACCGAAGCACGTGTCTCACTCATGGAGGGCGTGGTGCGCAAGTTAGAGAAGCTGGGCTTCAACCGCAAAGGTCAGCTCACCATCACCGAGGACGACATGCCACAGAAGCGTGCAGGTGGTGCCATCTTCATGGATAGCATCATCGAGGATAGCCACTTCTATGACCGCTGGCATACGTTACATAGCCGCATTGACAAAAAAGGTTATAAGGCTGTGGTGGAGGAGGCGGCTTACACGTGGTTCAACCGCCTCATGGCGCTACAGATTCTCGCAAAGAACAACCTGTGCGAGCCTTGGCTCTCCTTTGCTAATCCCAATATCCGTGTGCCATTCATCGTAAGCGAGGCACGTGCTGCACGCTTACCCCTGACTCTCACTGAAGCGGAGCGAAATCGTCTTATACGTATGCTGGAGGATGAGCAGGACAACTATTCTCCTTTCAACCTCCTGATATGCCATCTATGCGAGCACAACCCCATTATCAGCGCTTGCTTCGGTGGTGTCGATGACTATACGGCAATACTCTTGCCTGACGATATCCTCTTGGCGGATAAGTTCCTCGACATGCTCAACCATACGGAGTTTATCACGGATGAGGACTATGGCAAAGGTGAACTCATCGGATGGCTCTACCAGTTCTACATCTCAGAAAAGAAGGACGAGGTTTTCAACTCTTTCAAGAACAAGAAGAAGGCTGGTGCCGACGAAATTCCTGCAGCTACACAGATCTTCACACCAAACTGGATTGTGAAGTACATGGTGCAGAATACGGTGGGTCGCATATACCTCGATAACAACCCTTATACTGACATCAAGGACAAGATGCAGTATCTCGTGGAAAGCGAGACAGGAGAAAAGTTCACTTTCATGGATATCAAGGATCTCACTTGTGCTGACCTTGCCTGTGGCTCGGGCCATATCTTGAACGAGTGCTTTGACCTTCTCTTCGATATCTATGTGGAGGAGGGATACACACGTAAGCAAGCCATCGAAGGCATCTTTAATCACAACCTCCTCGGTGTAGATATCGACACACGCGCCAAACAGCTTGCTACCTTTGCACTCCTGCTCAAGGCCTGTGCTAAGGATGCTTCGTTTGCAGATGCACACTGCATGCCTCGCGTGCTCGACATGCCAGCTCCCTACAAGCACATGGATATGTTGCGTGACACATTGCCTCATTTCTTCCTTGGCTGCTCAGCACAAACACGCGACGAGGTGTGTGAATGCTTCGAACTGATGCAGAGTGCTGATGTATTGGGCTCTATCATGAAGTTCCCCATCAGCGCAGATACACGCAAGGCTATCGATATGCGTGTAAAGGAATGGCGCAAGCAGGGTGATATTCCTCCTGCTATTGCAGAATTGATGCCATATTTTGACATAATATTGGCATTGACGGATAAGTATGCGGCATTGGTGATGAATCCGCCATATATGAGTAGTGGTAATATGGACCCACTATTATCAAAGTATGTGAAGGATGAATACGAGGAAGGTAAGGCTGACCTTTTCTCAACCTTCATGATACTCGCTATCGACCGCTTGAAGAAGAATGGTAAGTATGGCATGATCAATATGCATTCATGGATGTTCCTTTCTTCGTTTGAGAATCTTCGTGGTACGATACTTGCTCATCAACATATCGACAACCTGTTGCATCTCGGTCCTCGCACCTTCGACGAGCTCTCGGGAGAGGTGGTACAAAATGCAGCGTTTGTGATTACAAAGTGCAAACCAACCTCTACTGGTACATACTATCGTTTGGTAGACGGTAAGAATTGCACGGACAAGGAGCGCATGTTCTTGGAAGCTGAAAATATTAATGGCATATTATACCCCAATATATCACAAGACAACTTCTCTGAAATTCCTGGTAGCCCGATTGGTTATTGGGTGAGTGAGAAAATACGCGAAACCTTCACAAGAAATCTGCCGTTGTCGGCAGTTTGTAAGCCAACACAAGGGTTGGCCACTGCCGACAACGGCAGATTTCTCCGCTCATGGTTTGAGGTCGACATCAATCGAATAGGCTTTGGCCATAAAAATGCCGCGTCAGCGGCCGATTCTGGCAGAAAATGGTTCCCATACAACAAGGGAGGCTCTGCACGTAAATGGTATGGGAATCAAGAATTAATTGTAAACTGGGAAAATGACGGAGAAGAAATAAAAAAATTCAAAGGAGCAGTTATTAGAAATCCAACATTCTATTTTAAAGAGTCTGTAGCTTGGAGTCTTACTTCTTCTGTCGGCACCGCCTTTAGATACTTTCCTAATGGATTCATTTTTGATGTAAATGGAATGAGCCTATTTACTGAAGATTTCAGCATTTTAACGTACTTAAACACCAGTATGTGCACTCATTTCCTTTCAATAATAAATCCAACATTAGCGTGCCAAATTGGAAATGTCTCAGCTTTACCATATTGTGAAATTAAGAATAAGCAATATGCTAAAAATATTACTCAGCAAAACATTGCTATCTCCAAACAAGACTGGGATGCCCACGAAACATCATGGGATTTCCAACGCTCTGAATTGTTGGCAATGGACGATGAGACATACATGCAAAATATCGACTGGAAAATTGACGAACATTTCCGTCGCACAGGTGAGCATATCTGCATCGACCCAGCAGCACCTAAATTCGAGAGCCTCGAATGGTGTGTAGAGCAGTACAAGATGAAATGGGATAGACTCTTCCAACAATTGCATAACAACGAGGAGGAACTCAATCGCCAATTCATCGAGATATATGGTTTGCAGGATGAGTTGCTCCCTTATATCCCCAAAAATGAAGTCACTATTCTTCAACAAGGCGAAATAACGTTCCTTCCCGAACCTGGAAGTGAATTCGGATATTTCTATCATTGGAACGATGATGTCATCATCAAACAGCTTATCTCTTATGCTATCGGTTGCTGGATGGGCCGCTATCGCCTCGACAAGCCGGGTTTGCACATTGCTCACCCCGAGCCAACAGCAGAAGAGGTGGCTACATACGAATATAACGGCCACACTCTAGCTATCGATGATGACGGTATTATACCGCTACTTCCCCGCGAGTGCCCATTCCCCGACAATGCGGTCAACCGCCTGTCGGAGTTCATTAGCATTGCTTTCGGTGATGATGCAGTAGTAGATAATATGAACTTTATCTACAAAGCGCTCAACATGGATGTAGAGAAATACTTCGTCAAGGAGTTCTGGAAAGACCACAAGAAAATGTACCAAAATCGCCCCATCTATTGGCTCTTCAGCTCAAAGAAGGGTGCCTTCAAGTGCATCGTCTACATGCACCGCATGGATGCCTACACCTGTGAGAAGGTGAGACAGAAATACCTGCTCCCTTACATCGAATGGCTCGAAACCAACATCTCTGCATTGGCTACACGCATTGCAGCTCTCTCTACTGCTGAGCGAAAGACAATGGAGCGCTACATGAAGGATCTCGAAGAGTGCCGAGAGTACCAAGAACGCCTACATGACGTTGCCGACAAGCAGATTGCCTTCGACCTCGATGACGGTGTAGTAGTAAACTACGCCAAGTTCGGTGATGTGCTCGAAAAAATCAAATAAATTAGTACCCTCAATAAGTTGAACTATGCCAATACCCATAAACATAGAAGACCTGCTCAACAAACGCAAGGTTGAATCTGACAGAATAGAATTCAAAAAGGGATGGAATCCAGTAAGTATCTACCATTCTATTTGCGCCTTTGCCAATGATATTGATAATCTTGGTGGAGGATACATCCTTGTTGGTGTAGAGGAGAAGGATGGAGTTGCTGTGCGACCCATACATGGAATTCCCGTAGAACAACTCGATGGCATACAGAAGCAAATTGTGGGCTACAATAATTTGATTGAGCCCTATTATGCACCACGCATCTCTGTAGAAGAGGTGGATGGGAAATCTCTATTAGCGATATGGGTTCCCAGCGGTACGGAGCGCCCCTATACAGCACCACACGATGTGACAGCCAAGCTGAAGAAGCCTGTATTCTACGTTAGATATGGAACTAATAGCATAGAAGCAAAAGGGGAAATGCTCGATCAGCTAAGAGAGATTTCTTCAAAGGTTCCCTTTGATGATAGAGCGAATGCAAGTATCACCTGCGATGACATATCATTAGTTCTGCTACGCGATTACTTGGTAAAAGTGGGTAGCAAACTGGCACAACGAGTGGGTAAAGCTCCCATTGAAGACATATTGAGTGATATGAATTTGATGACTGGCCCCACGGAGCAACGAAGAATAAAGAATGTAGCTGCAATGATGTTCTGTGAAGAACCAGACAAGTTCTTCCCATATACGCAAGTTGACATCGTCATTTTCCCAGAAGGAAGAGAGAAAAACCCTGATAACTTGCAGGAAGTTCCTTCTATAAAAGGCCCAGTGCCATATATGATTCAAGCAGCATTAAGCTACTTGAAAACAAATATTATTAAAGAGGAAATTATTAAAGTCCCTGGAAAGCAGGAGCCTGACAAATACTTTAATTATCCTTTTGCCGCACTTGAAGAAAGTGTAACAAACGCGCTTTACCATCGTGACTACAAGCTATATGAGCCTGTAGAAATCACAATTGAACCAGATAAAATAAGTATCTTGAGCTACTCTGGCCCTGACCGTTCGATTAGCGCAAGAGCAATCTGTGAAGCACGTTCCCTACGTTCACGTAGATATAGAAACAGACGCTTGGGCGACTTCTTGAAGGAATTGGACCTTACAGAAGGACGAGCTACGGGAATACCAACAATACAATCGTCATTGGAAAAGAATGGCTCACCTAAAGCTACGATAGATACTGATGACGACAGAACCTTCTTCTTGATTGACATTCCTTGTCATCCTGACTTCATAGACTCAAAATTGGGAGATGAGAATGAGTTGGAGGAGCTTACAGAAGACCTAAAGGTGGTTTATCAGTTGGTGAAGGAAAATCCTTTGGCTACAATCAAGCAACTGGCTGATATATTGAGCCTTGGAGAAAGAATTGTAAAGTATAGAATCGAAAACTTAAAGAAAAAAGGGTTCATTGAAAGAAAAGGACGTGGAGGAGGAAGATGGATTCCGCTAAAATAGCTGTCCTTTATTTGTCTTTGGATTGTCTTTGGATTGTCTTTGCAAAAATGAAAAACTTCCAAATGTTTGATATTCTATAATTTAGCACAACACCCAAAATTGTCTTTGCATTTGTCTTTGAAAAACAAAAAAGGAAATGGCTGTAATTGATAATATATATAACTACTTTGAAAGAACTCCCGAGCTGAGGGTACTATTCGTATTTGACCCCATGGGCGACATCGAAATGGAACTCTTCGATGCCGTATGGCCAAATGGCTATAGATACGAGGTGTTTGATGGTAAGTGGTTCACTACGAAATATGCGATTGAAAACCTATGGACTAACGAGAAAGTGGTGTTGCTTTTCAAAGGAATGCAAAGCCCAGAAAAGTCAGCAGAAATTTCGGAGTTCCCACTCATGGATATATTGGTCGCTAATATGGAGTTCAAGAACTCTGATTACGAAGCCTTCATGCAGATGCATGCGCTGCAACCAGCATTGACCACCTTTGTGAAAAAGCATATAGCAGAATTGCAACTGAAGAAGTTTAGTGAAGTACTTACTCCATACTATGCGGATGAAGGGTTTAACCTAGACATGGCAAACAGAGGATTGCTCTCGGTGTACCTTGGAGAGAATAAGATGCTGGAGTGGACAGACATCATTATTTCGTTTATCCTGCTGGATATAGCTGACGAGAAGAAAAAGAACTCTACCTATGCTGCATTGGCAAAAGCAAAGGACGTAGATGATATACTTCAAGCGAAACTGAAATCTATCTTCGGCACCTCCTACTTGGCCAATGTGCCTATGCGCATGAAGCGTGTAGCAGAATCGCTCCTCTACAATGCCATAACACAATTGCTTAATGTAGTGGAAACAGATAGCTATAAAGCATTGAAGGTTACTAACTCGGTAAGCATCGACTTTATAAACAAGCTGCTGGAGAGAGTTAACGCACTGCATCCACAAAGGAAGAAAAATTTCCTCAAAGCAATGCATACATTGGCTGCTGATATACAAATCAGCAATATCGTGGCTTGGTATGGAGTCAAAGCTCCCTATTTCTATATCCCCGAAGAACTGGGATGGCAGATGATAAACGTGGTAGTTAATGAACAAGTAAAGTCTGACCCATCAGAAGCTATTGAGCGCTTGAGAGAACTGCTACTCAAGAATATGGGTAATGATGTTGTGACTATCGCTATCACCTATGCCATGAAGGTAGCAGCTTTCTATGAAAAGAAAAATACGATAGGCAACTATACTTGGGACACTCCCAATGAGTATGTAGCAAAGTATAAGAGTGAGCTCTATCTGCTCGATAGATACTATCGTAATTCGTTGGAATACTATCACCAATTAGAGGTGGAGATTCCAGTCATACAATCACTCGATGACCTAAAGATACAGCTTGATGAGGATTATGCTACCATCACAAACCTTATCAATATCGAATGGACAAAGTGCCTTAAGGAACGTGGAAATGGCTTTGCTGAGCTATCAGCCATGAAACAACAGGACTTTTACAATACCTATGCAAGCAATAGTGGCGTGAAGCAAGTAGTCATCATAAGCGATGCCCTACGCTATGAAGTGGCTACGGAACTTTTCGAACAGCTGGGTACTACACACCATATTGCAGAAATGAATGTAGCTATTGCTATGTTGCCAACAGAAACTAAATTCTGTAAGCCTGCATTATTCCCACATCGCGATTTAAGCATATACAGCAGCAACAACGAAGTAGTACTAGGAGTTGATAGCACAAACCTCGAAGGCACAGATAAGAAATCTTCTCATCTGCAAAAATATGTTTCTGAAGCTGTATGTATGAATTTTGATGAGGTGATAAATTATACTTTGGAACAAAAAAGGACACTTTTCAAAAAGCCTTTAGTATACATCCTGCATAATGATATTGATAGACTCGGACACGATGGAGGCCCAATGTCTATGGAGAGAGCTTGCGCAGAAGCAATTAAAGACTTGGCTAAGTTTATCTATACTCTTCACTCTTCGTGTGCAGTTTCAAACATTACGATTACAGCAGATCACGGATTCTTATATAACGATAAAAAATTCACTGAGGTGGATAAACATACCATCACAGATTCCTATGTAGAGAGAAAAACAAGATACTACCTCACAGAATCCGATGTACCCGTACACGGAATATTGAAATTCCCCATGGAGAACGTGTCAGGAATGCAGGGTGGCCTAATGGTAGCTGTTCCTACTGGAACAAATAGAATGGCTGCACAAGGTGGAGGATACAACTTCGCTCATGGAGGAGCATCATTGCAAGAAGTTATCATCCCCGTCATAACAAGTAAGGCTAAACGCACCCAAACAAAGCAAAAGGTGACGGTATCACTCGTAGGCCGAAACCTTGCATTTGTGTCGAGCCGCCTCAGAGTACGCTTGCTTCAAGACGACCCTGTATCAATGGAATTGCTCGAAAGAACAATTGTGGGAGCAGTTTACTACAATGACAAACCTGTAACAGCTGAGAAGGAAATCACACTCAATAGTAAGGATGCGGATTCGCTCAATAATCGTATGTATGAAATGGAATTCACTCTGCAGGAAACGGTAACTGCAGGTGTAATGAAGCTCAAGATATTTGACATTGACGATACATCGCGCCTCAATCCGCTCATCACAGAGATTGTTACCAACAAAACATTAATCGATCAAGACTTCTAATATATGGAACAGTTGAAAGATAAAATAATGAATGCCTTTCAAGGAAAGGTGGTTCGAAAAGACTTGGCATTCCAAGTAAAAGGCAACCTTCCCGTACCTACTTTCGTCTTGGAATATCTCCTTGGACAATACTGTGCATGTGACGACGAAGAACTCATCGCACAAGGTTTGGAGAAAGTAAAATCTGTCATTCAGAACAACTATGTGCACCGTGCCGCTGCTGAAGAGGTAAAAGGTAAAATTCGCGAGGCTGGCAAGTATCGCATCATTGATAAAATATCGGTACAGCTCAATGATAGAGCTGACCAATACGAGGCTACATTTGCCAACCTTGGTCTCAACAAAATTCCTATTGGAAGTGATAATGTGAGACGTAATCCGAAATTACTTTCAGGTAATGGTGTATGGTCAATAGTTAATATCAACTATCTCTCGGGCGATGATGTGAGAGTAAGATGGGAAATAGAGAGCTTGAAACCTATTCAGATCTCAAACATCTCACTCCAAGAGTATATTGACCAACGTAAGCATTTCAACACTGAAGAGTGGATTGACCTGCTCGTACATACAGTAGGCCTCAATCCTGACAAGCTCAACAGACGTGAGAAATTCATCACCTTAGCCCGCTTACTTCCCTTGGTGGAGAACAACTTCAACTTCATGGAGTTGGGTCCCAAGGGCACAGGTAAGTCGCACGTGTTCTCTGAACTCTCTCCCTATGGAGTGCTGGTAAGTGGTGGTGATGTCACCTCCGCTCGCCTGTTCTCTAAGATTAGTGGCAACAACGAGATTCTCGGTCTCGTGGGCTACTGGGATGTAGTGGCATGGGACGAGTATGAGCAACAGAAGGGTAAGAGCACCGATGCTGTATTGGTAGATACCATGCAGAATTATCTTGCAAACAAAACCTTCAATCGTGGTAAGGCTACACACGAGGCTTCTGCATCAATGGCCTTCGTCGGTAACACGAAGCACACCGTTCCCTACATGCTCAAGAACTCCCACCTCTTTGAGTCTATCCCTACTGGATTTATCAAAGGTGCATTCCTCGACCGTATCCACCTATATAATCCGGGATGGGAGATCTCTTCGCTTAAAAAGGATAGCTTCAGCAAGGGATATGGTCTCATTACGGACTACATCGCTGCAGTATTGCACGAACTCCGCGTGCAGGATCACTCGGCTCTGCTAAATCAATATGCTAAGTTTGACACATCATTGTCAGAACGTGACCATAGTGCGATAAGAAAGACATTCTCTGGAATGATCAAACTCCTTTATCCTGACCTTAACTTCACCAAAGAAGAGATACTGGAAATCGTTGACTTCGCAGGCGAATGTAGAAAGCGTGTAAAAGACCAGCTCTATATCGTGGATGAAACATTCAGTGCAGATAAACCTGCAATATTCCAATACCTACGCGTGGATAATGGAAAGACCATAGTCGTGGAAACATTGGAACGCATCGAGAATGGATTGGCCATAACAGAACCTGTACTTCCAGAACCAGAGCCAGAACCAGTAGCTACACAAACAAACTCATCTGAACCACAAGAGAAGAAACCTGTTCGTTTAGCCTCAAAGCTTGTAAATATTCGCGCCAACCAAAAGGGCGTTTCATACAAGTCTCTATTCGGTGACTATATGCGCACAGCCAAACGAATCGAGGTGGTCGATCCCTTCATTCGCTCCCCTTACCAAATCGATAATTTCATCGAATTAGTACAGGTCATCAGGGAAGTGAGTGATAATCCCGAAGAATTACACATCACTCTCTCTACTGCTAATGAAGAAGCACGTATTCCTGAGATGATTGACATCTTTGATGATATGACTGATGAACTGGCCTTGTATGGTATAGAGTTTGAATACAACTTCGATGCTACACACGACAGACAAATCACCATGGACAATGGATGGACCATTGTCATGGGACGTGGTCTCGATATCTTCGAGAAATTCAACCGCTTCTCAATAGGTTCAGTGCGCCAAGAATGCCGCAGATGCCGCGAGTCATCCTTCACCTTCATTGAGAATGTATAATTGCATCTGTATATGATAGTCTTTATGATGATAAATTAGAATATTTATGCTGTTATCAGTCTTAGACCTCGTATACGAGGATCCTTTCTTTGCTTCTCCTGGAACTCCTATTCCCAATAAGAACGGATTTATCAATTTCCGTTTGAATGGCCACATTCGTCATGCTTCTTCATATCGTTTTATAGTTGAAAATGGAAGAAAACAATGCATCAAGGATTCGTATTCTTGTTCGTTTAGCTATGAAGGACATATTTTACATAAAGTCATATGTGATAAATTGGGAACATTGACAAAAGTAGTCACATACAAATATAATGAGAATAGTCAAATAGCTGAAATTCTTTGCATGGACGCATGCGGCAAGCAGTGCTTTCGCAATCTCTACAGATATAATAAAAAACATTTATTATGTACGGATAAGTCATACGATGAAAAAGACAATTTAAGAGGTGAGCATGAATATCTATACGATCCACATAATAATGTTAAGGAGCATAGATGGGAATCTGTAAATCCTGAATATAGTTGGAAGCTACTTTATACCTACGACGAAAATAACCAAGAAATAGAAATGCGTGAGTACAAGGGTGTTTACAATGTGTATGAGAGAAGGCTTGTGAAAACATATGATAGCTTTGGGAATATCATAAACCATGTTTCTATAGATTCCAACGGTAAAGAGACTGAACTGGCTGCAGGTGATTATGATGAATTTGGAAGATGTAGAGTTTATAGACACTCAAAATATTCTTTTGAATTAATTAAATATGACAATTCTAATAAAGTAGTTGAAATAGCCCCTAATCCTACTCAAATTATAAAAGTCCTTTATAATGAGTCCAAATCCATTACTGTTTTATGGATGGAGAAAGAAAGTCTTGTGATATCAAGAAAACGCGAAATATGTTTTGATGAACATGACAATATCATTTCCATCATAAACTATACAGGTGAGGACTTGGAGAATATAGAAGGAACTTTGTACTCTTACGAATACTATCCCATGTAAAATGCGACAAGATTATGGAGGCAGTAAATTTAATCTATGAAATAGAAGACCAGTGCGAGTTTTTTGCGAAAGAAATACGCCAAAAGTTCTGTAAAAGCATTATTGATTCGCTAAATAAAAACATGACTGGCATTGAGGGAGATGATTATGATGCTCTTGGAATGTCATACTTTGATAAGCTCTCCATAAAATACCAGTCGTGCTCACTTGAAGAAATAAGTGATGGATTCGAGGAGCATATCAATGATATGATTGACATTGAATATGACAATCTTACTGCTCAGGAGCGCTTCTTTATGGATTATTGCAACTGCTCAGAGCAGATGCATATCAATATCGAAGCGTCGAAAACAAAAGTCTTGCAGACGCTCTGTAAATTCATTGACGAGCATTATTACTCTGAGGAAGTTCAAAGATATGTAGATATATTGAATGGATACGGAAAAGCTGTAGATTAAAGTTATTAAGAAAACATATCATATGAAAATAATTCTTCACGCAACAAATACATTTGAAAGTCCATTTTGGGATGGTGCCAGTAATGAATTAGGAACATATAAATCCTTTATCTTTGAAAACAAAGAATACAAAATAAAATTCAAGGGATTTAAGCAATGGTATGCTAAATCAAACCAATACGACCCTTTCTTGTTTGAAGAAGATTTCAATCCTGAAGGTATGGACAAATGGATAAGTAAAGGGTATGAATTTGCAATAATGCTTCGTGAACTGCTTCCCAAAGAGATAGAAGTATGCTATGGATTCTATCAGTATCTTGCTGGTGAGTGGAGATTCTGCAGCTCAAATGTAGATATCAAATAAAGAACGCATCAAATCTACAAATCATAAGATAAAAATATATGTTAGGTGCAATTATCGGAGATATTGTAGGGAGTCGTTGGGAGTTTAATCCCACCAATGACTACAACTTCAAGCTGTTCTCGGACAAGAATAGCTATACAGATGATACCATCTGTACTATTGCTGTAGCTGATGCTCTACTGCATGGCTCCGATGATTACGGGAAATATATCCATGACTGGTGTAGGAAATATCCAAATCCTATGGGTGGATATGGTGGCAGATTTGCTAAATGGGTGATGAGTGACAATCCTCAACCTTACGGAAGCTTTGGCAATGGCTCTGCTATGAGGGTGAGTCCGATAGGATGGTGGTTTGCTAACCCTAGTGACATATACAATGAAGCAGAGAAGTCTGCTAAATGTACGCACAACCACGAGGAGGGTATACTGGGCGCTCAAGCGGTTTGCTTTGCTATCTATGATGCAAGAGAGCTAAGAAAGGACTTCGGGGAAAAGCTGACAGAAGAGATTATCCAAAAATATGGTCTCGATCATGGTGTGGGGCTGTATGAGGAGTTCCCAATGAAGTTCAATATCGATCTCGAGAAATATCGAAACAAATTTGATGAGACGTGCCAAGGTACAGTACCCGTAGCGCTATGGATTGTCTTACACAGCAAAAGCTTTGAGGATGCAATCCGTCAAGCTGTCTGCCTTGGAGGTGATGCTGACACACTTGCGGCAATCGTTGGTAGCATAGCAGAACCTCTCTGGGGAATACCTCAATGGATGAAGGAGAAAGCGCTTTCATACCTTCCTGATGATATGAAGGCTGTTGTTAAAGAGTTCCATACTAGAACAAAGAAGCTACGTAAACTAACGAAGCGCTGTCAGTATTATACTTTTGATGAGTATAATTCCGTGAATGAGGAGAACGTTGTGGCATGCTGCTATGAAAGGGAATGGGCGCACCTGCTTGCTAAGTCCTATACACACGCTGACAGCATAAAGGCTGAGATGGCCAAGCGATTCCCTATGGAGAAATGGGTGGAGCTTGCTGAAGACTATGCTCTACCTTCCTCACTTGTCTGCTACATCGCTAAAGGAATACTCACCCCTAAGCATAAAACTCTTAATGCGGTCATCAAGTTCCTGGAGACTCATTATGCGGTGAGAAAGCCATTGGCCGACAAACTCAAAGAGGAGAAGGAAGAAAAGAAACACTTCATAGCTGTCATGCGATGGAAGTTGGGTCTCGGGAACTTCAACAAAATCCTATTTGGTGAAGATCCTCTTCCACCCAAAGATAAAACAGCAACAGCGAACGATTGGCACACCGAACCTATGCCAACAAATAAAGAGGAGGTTTCTGATGTGCCATTCAATTATGCTATCGCTTCTTCCGCTATGGATATAGTCCGAAAAGGACACATACCTGAAACACAAGAAGACCATTGGTTTATGTATTGTGATGAGGAATATATCCGCTACTACAGAAGTTGGACAGGAGAATGTGCATTTGAGGCACATTATAAGATGTCAGGGGATGATTTTGTTGTTGATGGCCTGAAGATGAACCATTCATTGGCTCAATTTGGAGTTAATGGGGATGAAGCTGGAGCTGCTCTATTCCGCTATCTTATCACTGCTGAAACAGGTGGTGATTCAGAATATGCTTGGCACGAGTATATCTTGGCTTGGGATAAGCTGAATAAAAAACAAGCATAGCTTAAACACTGCCCTTAAGGGTGTGTAACTATTCTCCAAAAATCGTTCCGCATATCGATAGGGAGTTTATCCGCATATTCGCGGGCTCTATCCATCTCGTCACGCAGGTAAAAAAGTGTTGCTAAATCCCTATTGGCATCGTCCTCTGTGCAGATATCCAAATAAATTTCCTTGTCAAGCATTCCGATACGCTCGCTCTCCTCTGCGGAAATATTGTAGTCAAAAACTGTTTTCATAATGCAGAATTCAAGTTCTTTAGAACAGACTCAACATCTAGTAAGGGCAATAGAAACCCTGAGCTACAATCATAAATCAAGTGATTGTCGAACCCTTTATACTCATCCATGAAGTGAGTACCATACTTTGCGTAATGGAAAGCCTCTACCACTAGGCGACTGCGATGGTTGCCGCAATCACAATGTACTAACATATGCTTGCCTGTAGCATCATATCTCAAAAGAACTGCTACAGCTTGCTGTATGTTTCCCCATCCGATATCAGACACTCCTTCTTCAAGTGGGAAATGGTAGTAATCGATTCCACGACCCTTTATAGCATCAACAATCTCTGGCTTATACTTGGGAGAGACATTCACTACTACTACCGTGTCTGGCATGAATATCCATCTATTATTGATGTCACTCATGTTCGGGTATGCTCGTGCTGCAATGTTCGCAAATTTATAGGTTCTCATTACTGGACTTGTCGTGTTGATGTACAAAGGTAACGGATTCTTTTCCAATATCCATCCAATCCTTCGCTTTTTGTTCTATACGGGTTCATTTACCCGTAAGTCTTGGTATATACTGCTCTGCTATCTCCTTCTACCTTATTGACGACATTGGCTCAAGGAGTAGTATAGCTGCACACTATTGGCCAGCCGCATTCCCATAGCTCCATGGCATCCTCACCGTACACTGGCGACTAGAATGGCCATGACTGCATCTTCTTCTCTTTTCTTCGTACACTCCTCAGATGGCGAACCTCGCATTTCCACTTGTGGCAGCTGACGACATCTCGGACTTCGCACTCTTTCCTCCGAACACTGACTTGTGATTTTTTGAGAGATTCTGTGTTCTCCTGCTCCGACAATTCAGCATGCAAAGTTAGCGTGCCGTGATTGGCGAAAGGACAGACATGTTTCCCTAAAGATTTTTCAAGAATTTTAGGTGACACCGAAAATTCTCATAGCCCGAAGGATGAAAATTCTTTGGAAAATCCTTGTGCCTATAAATCACTTGACACACGCAATGATTCGCATGTGAATTTAATCGCGCAGAAGCGCACAGTAAAAATCTCTTAATACAAAAAATTATGAATAAGTCAGTTCAAAATTCGGATGTGAAAGTTGCTAAGAAGTCTACAAATCGCAAGGCTAAAGCCACAAAGAAGGTGGAAAATCCTGTCGAGGTACAAGCTCAAATCTTTGAGGAGGTAATTGCACCCGAAGAGAATACAGAGAAGAAGATGCTCATCGTCATGAAGCCTTCATTCGGTCGCTTCTACGTGTACTTCAAGGGTGTGCGCCCAGAGCTGAATGTGGGATGCGGATGCAAGACAGCCAAGTCTGCTATACGCTACATGCTCCTCCTGAAGAAGAAGCACAATGCTGAGATTTTCAATAAGGATTACGAAATCTTAAAAGCCGAAGCAGCAAAGGAGGCGTAAGCCTCCCTTGCCCTTACGGGTATGTATAACTTTAATAGATTAAAATTATGAACAATCAGTTTTTAGAAGAATTGTCTGTCAAAGAATTGGAGGACATCAATCACTGCGCTTGCGAAATTATGAGCATTCTGAATGAACATTTTGATTTTCATACGCTCATGTATGACAAGGTGCTTTCGCAGATGTACTCATATAGTCTCTCCACCACATACGTGTGCATGGCTCAGCTGAAGGAAATCTTCAAGAATAATCCTGATAGTATTTACTCAAGAATATAATCGCCATGAAATATTACATCTTGTTTCAATACGATGTGTTCCGTACGGAGCTTCCTGCTGAAAGATTCGGCATCCGCGAAGATGCGATGAAGCGCTTCAATAGATTGGTCGAATTCTTCCCTGATAGAAGCCTCTATATCGTGGAGGTATGCTTCACAGACATCTCCATCGTGGCTCGTCATTGTTCCAATCAATTGCCTCACTAAGGTTACATGGGTAGCACTTCTGTGCTGCCCATACTGCAACCCTAATCGGCCTTCACTACGATGACATCACGGAGATTGGTGGTGTACTGCTTAGAGATATGCTCGGTCTTTAAGTGCCAGGACTTGTCATAGCCCTGCACAGCGGTGCGGATGGTATTGTGACCATTTTTTTGGTTTATGGCATCCACGGCCTTGGCAAGAGCGGACTGACGTGTCCTATCTACCTCATCGAAGAGGTTGCCTTGAACGGCATCATCTCTGCAGATATTCCATAGGATGACACCGGCCTTTTTATAGTAGCATGTGGTACGGGGCCACTCGGCACGCAGCGCATTGACGGCTACAGATACGGTCTCACGAAGGTCATTGGTGGGTACAGGTAGATTGATGGTGCGGTGGATGTAAGACTGGGGGGCATCGGTGCGAAACCTGCTGGTATAGGCAAACACGGTGACGGACTGACACACGGTGTGCTGCTCTCTAAGCTCACGGGCACACTGGGCTGCAAAGTTGGCTACGGCTTCCTCTACCTGCTCCAGCTTTTCTAAGCCTTGCCCTGAAAAGCTACGACTCGTGCAGATGCTTTTCTTATGAGGAAGCTCGTCAACATTGATGCAGTCCTCACCGCGCAGCTCCTTCCATGTAAGGACTCCGGGCAAATGAAGTTTTGAACGTACCCATGACTCGGACTTCTGCGTGAAATCCCATGCTGTATGTATTCCGTAATAGTTTAAGGTCTTGAGGTGCTGGCGACCGATACCCCAAACATCACCGACGTCGAAGAGTCGAAGTGCTTTCTCGCGCTTCTCGTCGGTGTCTATCATACATACGCCTTCATAGCCTTTGTGCTTCTTTGCAAACTTGGATGCCATTTTGGCCAAAGTCCGTGTAGGGGCAATGCCCATGGAGATGGGGATGCCTGTTCCCTTACGGACTGTGCGAACAATGCCTTTCGCATAATCGGTAAGCTCGGTGGCTGTTCCCATACCATCCAAGTCCAGAAAGGCCTCATCGATGGAGTAGATATCCAAATGGGGGGTATAGGTGGAAAGGAGGGACATCACGCGTCTGCTCATATCCCCATAGAGATTGTAGTTGGAGGAAAACACGGCAACTCCATTTCGCTCCAACAATTCTTTAACCTGATAGAAAGGTACACCCATCTTGATGCCAAGCGCTTTACTCTCTTCGCTACGAGCAACAACACATCCGTCGTTGTTGCTTAAAACAACAACAGGACACTCACGCAAGTCGGGTCGAAATACCCGCTCACATGAACAATAGAAGTTGTTGCAATCTGCCAAGCCGTAAAGCGCCATAATCCTATCTGCGTAATTTCTTGATGGTATAAGTGAGGACTCCCCATATCAAGAAGTCGTTGGCCTCACTAACCTTTATAGGGGAATAGTCTTTATTGTGGGGAATGAGCCATCCAAACTCTCCCGAAGGATCCTGTTTGAACTCCTTCAAGGTGAAGTCGCCATCGATGTATGCTACTACAAAGTCGCCATCACGCACTTCAAGCGATTTGTCTATCACTATCAAATCTCCATCACAGATGCCTGCATCAGTTAAAGAATGTCCTGACACACGAGCATAGAACGTGGTCTCGCGATGACGGACCAGCTCTTTATTCAAATCTATGCTCTCGGTGAGGTAGTCCTGAGCAGGACTGGGAAAGCCTGCTTTGATGCCTTCATCAACAAGAGGTAGGTCTAACTCTGTGGAAATATCTACAGAGGCTATGTGAAGTTTTATATCGTCTCTCATGTGGAAAATTCATGCAATTAATAAAGAGTATCATTCGCCCTCATAGTTGTCGTCCCACAAATAATTGCGGTCGCCTGTTTCGAGGAATTTGTCATAGTTCTTATCGGATACCCAATCCGAATTGTAACTCTTCGGCTTGGGCTGCTTTGGCTTTATACCCAACCGCTTCTGCCTACGTGTGTCCAGGATACCCGCTACCACAAACAAAACTACGACTAGAATGATATATCCCAAGGTGCTCATACTGTATACTCCTTATATGGTGCAAAGATACAACTTTTCCCAATAGCCTATACACGCGCTTTTGTCTTTTAACGCTTCGTGCCATCGGCTTACCTTTGCTATATAAATCCATATGCTATGATTAAGTTGAACATATATGTGCCAGAGACGGTGATATTCTCTTCTGATATACCAAACCTGGAGTTTAAGACGGACAAAACGAGTTTGAGTATTTCAGTCAATAATGCTACAGACAACACCAAAATCTTCTCAACTTCGCTGTACGCTGTGAATGGGGTTGTGACGGTATACGACATGAAGCAGCTCGTAGAGCAGTTCATGCGTGACAATGAATTGGCCTACTTGAATTGCAAGGTCACGGCATCGGGAGGGAGTGAGTCATGCACAGCTACTCTCTATATCATCTACTGCTCACAAAGGATTACCATTACGGCATCTAAGCTGGCTAAATATTTCTTCCTCACCTCACAAAAGAGTAAGGAGGTCAACCTTGCCTCCTACAGTGAGGACGAACTGACCTTCTTCGCAGAAAAAGGAGAGGACATCAGCTCGCAGTCTACACTGATATATTCTACTCCTGATGGTAGCATGCATAGATATTACACCTCTGCAGCAATGGTAGCGGAAGAGACGGGGATAATATCGAGAAATCTAACCCTAACAGAATGCTGGAGAACCATTGGAGGAGAGAGAGGCAATACTTTACACTCGTTTACCTATGAGGTGGGAGAGCGTATGTTTACATACTATTTCACAGACGATATACCACAACTGCAATTCATATTCCGAAATGCCTTTAATGTTTCTGAACGTATCACGCTGTTCGGTAAAACAACTACCGTGATAAAGTCAAAGAAGAGTGAAGCCATATGCGGTGGAAGGACAATATACTACGACCGTAGTAATGAGAAGGAATACGAATTTGAGTCTGTAAGACTTTCGCCCGAGAAAATGAGATGGGTGGAGCAACTTATCCTCTCACATAACATCACTCGGTATGAAAGTGACAAATACCGCGTATTAATCACGGCTTTCACCTATGAGGTGGCGGATGATGACAAGGAGGACTACATCATCAAATTCACATGGAGATATGCGGATGATGACTTCTTCATTGAATTCCCATATAGCCTCAATACAAGAATCTTTACACAAGAGTACGACGAAACATTTACATAAGCATGGCTAAAGCAATTCACATATCTACACTTCGCAAGATGCTACGAGCTGGCGACCCCGTAGACATCTCGCTATGGACAAAGAGCGGGGAGATACAACACTACCGCAACTGCATCCCCCTTCGCTACAACTTCTACAAAGGAACACGCCAAGTAAAGCTTCTCGATAGCCGTGAAATACGTACCATACGAGATGTTTGTATCTTTGAGATAAATGGAATGGAGGTGTTCCTGTAGACAGTAGTTGTATTTTAGCAAAAAATCAAATAACTTTGCTCCACTAACATTACAGCCATGACAACATATAGTAATAAGATTTACGCAATCATTAGGACTGAAGGCACCGATGAGTTGACTTTTCTCTCGGCTCCTATTCAGATAAATCGAGAGCCTTCTGATATTGAACTAAGGAAGATGTACAACTATTCTCCTGAGTTAAGTGCTCCTCATGCAGATTACTTGTGCTATATGCCTCCCAAATATCCTCTAAACATTATGGCAAAGAGGATAAGAAAAGAAGCTATAGCCTTTAGAGAATCACTTATCAATGTAAGAAGAGAGAATGACGTAGTAGCGTATTCTCATCGTTATGGAGGATGGACTACGATAAAATGGCAATATAACGAGGATATTAAATTCTGCGTTGACACAAACTTTGGATATGGTTTATCAAGCTATATGTCTGTTAGATTCTATTACAAGGGTCTGCAATTGACACCTTATTCAAACTACATTCATTATCGTTATGCCAACTACTCAGACGTCATAAGATACACTTATGAATATAGCTTAGTTTACTCTGAGTGGGAATACCTGATGAAGGATACCCTATCCTTCTATAATGCAGTCACAAGGCATCAAGAGCATGAGGTCTTTAATTGGCTGAAGAGGCATTTGAGTAATCTCATTTCAGGTTTGGACAATCTAAAAAATGCAACAACCTCCTATCGCATATATTCAAGCAAAAGAAAGATTGAAGACATCGTTTCTGGGGATGAGCTGGTTCTACTTAAAACTGAGAAAATCGTGGGCTCCTACAAGTTTATTGAAAACATGCAGCTGTTGCCTACAGAAGTGAGTCCTTGTCATTATATTGTATCAATAAAAAGAATACTCAATGAATTCAAGCCTCAGCTGCTCCAATATTGTCAACAATATAAGAAGGAACAAGAGGAGTTGGAAGCTAAAATCAATGAGATATCATCTATTCCTGATATTATAATTTACGATAGAATAGTAAAGCTTCATGGTATTATCTATCCTGGATATACAGCTAGTTATAGAATGAAGAAGTTTAGAATTTACTTGAGAATTCGAAATTTTATAGCTCCTACAATATCTGTTAAAGAACTCAAGGAAAGATACATCCGTATTTCTGGGAAAATTGAAGACCGAGAAAAGTTGATGAGTAGGAAAGCCACTGTAGACAAGATTAACAGAAAATTGGACGAGGCACTTGCTGAAATAGCGAGTATGGAAATCTGATAATATACAGATAATAAAAATAGGTAGCCATATGGTTACCTATTTTAGTATCTTACTCAATGTCGTTTGGGATATCTTCAGCTTGAGCTGAGGATGTCTTATTGATTAGCGCCAAATATTTATTGATTAAGTCTTTGTGATTGGCTCGAAGGGTTTCGATGGTAGATTTCAGTTGTGCCTCTCGTTGTTGAGCAGTAATGCTGTCATAAGTAGAAACGATTTCTATATCTGACATACGGCAAATCTTGTCAAGAAAGCATTTCTTATTATATTGTATAATCTGCTCTTTGTACTTTTGAAGAAGCTGTACTTTCTTGCCCTCACTTGATATCTCTTCAACATAAGCCTCCAATTGTCCCAGCCTTATAATGGCATCCTTGTAGTATTCCGTACGCTTCTTATCATACTCCTTGAACGACTCAATCGTTTTTTCAAGTTGAGCTATCTTGGCTTGCAGCTTCGGAATAGTGGTGGAAGCTGTGTCATTTAGCAGTTCTTCGTTTAATATTGCCATAAGGGAAAGTAATAGTCGTTGTTAATATGTTTGCAAAGTTACTAAAAAAGTCCCTTCTACAAACAACATCTACCAGCTATAGATGTTTGGCGAGTCTATAACTTTTTTGTCTTTTACCACTTCTCGAACGCTCCATAACTTTGTTGCAAAACAATAAAGCTATGGAGATTCTTAATTATAACAGCGTAGAACTACTGCCAGGAGCAAAGGCGAGTGCGGCCTTTACGGTGGATAGTAGCAAGGTATTCAAGGAGCAGGTGGACATACCTCCCATAGGAATAGACAAAGGGCTATCATATATCCCTTGGGGTATGGACAACCAAATGCCATACAATATTCTCGATCTCATTGAGAGCGATGAAACACTATCTACCTGCCAAATCTTCAATGCGGAGGTATGCTATGGCAGCGGATTGCTTTACAACACATCGAAATGTGGCAACACCGTTCAAGACGACATCGAGGACTTCTTCCTTGATAATAACATGCCGGGCTATTTCCTTGGTGTGTGCCAGGACTTCAAGCACTTTGGTTTCTGTGTTACGGTAATTATCCTAAACAAGGATGGCTCAAAGATTGTGCGCATAGTACGTAAGGAGGCTTGCTACTGCCGTTTTACCCCTGCTAACAAAGAAGGACGGATAGAGAAGGTGCTCTATGCGAATTGGCGCAACAACATTGCCTCTCGCGACGACATCGAGGCAATTGAGTTATTGGACACGGCATCCCCATGGTCCGACTTGCAGGATCGCATGGCGGCCAAGTCTAAGACTCGCAAGTTCGCCATCGTCACTCGTGTGCCTACTCCTGACAGCACCTATTATCCTATACCATACTATGCCGCTCTCTTCAAGGGGAAGTGGTATAACATCAAGACGCTCATAGGTATGGCCAAGGAGGCGAAACTGAAGAACTCTGCCCCTATTAAATATCACATTGAGATATCGAATAAGTATTGGGAAGGCATCTTCAAGGCTGAGGGCATCACGGATCGCATGAAACAAAAAGAGCGCGTGGTGCAGGAGAAACAGAACATTTTGGACTTCCTTACTGGTGCTGAGAATGCGGGTAAGGCTTGGTTCTCTACCTTCTATACCAACCCGAACGGTGAGGAGCAGCATGACGTTATCATCACAAAGGTGGATGACGATAAGGAAGGTGGAGATTGGAGCACGGATATACAGGAGGCTGTGAACATGTTCTGCTTCACCATGCGTGTACACTCTAACCTCGTTGGCTCAGTGCCAGGAAAGTCACAAAGCAACAACAGCGGTAGCGACAAGCGTGAGCTGTACACCATTGCTCAAGCACTGCAGAAGCCTTACCATGACTTGCTCTTCCTACCCCATCGCATCATCATCAAGTTCAACGGATGGAAAGGTGCGGTTCCCGAATGCCCCTTCATCATGCTCACCACGCTCGACGAGAATAAAGATGCCAAAGAAGTAACCATAAAACAACACGACAATGAGACTCATAACAAATGAAAGTGAACTGAGAGACTACATCCCCAATGCCTTTACTACAGTGAAAGGCGAAACACCTCTCTTGAAGAAGCTCGCTCCCTTTCTGGAAAGTGGTGAGCTATGGTTGAAACAATATATCACTGGAGAAGCCATGATGACCATCATCAGCAGTCGCCCCACCACGGATATGATGCGGTCTATTGCTACACACATCGTCGTAAACGAGGCGATGAGACAGGCGGTGCCGTCCCTCGACCTGGTGCTCACTCCAAACGGATTCGGCATTGTAAGCAATAGCAATATCGCACCTGCCAGCAAGGAGCGTGTTGAACGTCTTATTGCTTCGCTGGAGGAAACTCGCGATGACTATGTCGAGCAGCTCATAAAGCTCATGGGATGCGAAGAGGCATGGCAAGGCTCTCCGCAATATCGCTTCTATACGAGCACGCTCTTCCCCAACTTGGACCTCGCAGTGCTCTGTGGATTTAACGAACACAGATGGAGAAATTACCGTGCACTAAGAAATCAGGTGCAGCTCATGGAGAACATGATGGCGGAGGAGTACATCTCGCACGAACAGATGATGAAGCTTCGAGAGATTCAGGTTAAAGGTTCGTACACCACGATGCAACTGGTGGTGATCAGCACCCTACGAAACATCATCATCAATAAGATAAACGGGAAGAATATTCCCCACCAGATGATTCTCCGTGACATCGTGAACACCTTCCGTAAACACCCGGAGGAGTTCCCCGAATGGCATGCCTCATCCACCGCTGCACTCTTCACTCCCCCTGTGTTTATAAACAAAAAAGAAAATAAAGGTTATTGGTTTTGAGGAATATGCTTGTTAAAATGAATTTAACAATATACCTTTGTCAAAATTTAACCTTATTTTTTTTAAGAAGATGAGAAAAATTATTTTTACTGTTTGTTGTTTCCTCGCAGTAGGAATTACATCGTTAAGCCTTGTTTCTTGCAACAGCTGTACTGAAGAAGCTGCTAGCCGTTTGTATGATGCAAACTGGGATTTAGATGGTGATGGTGACTACGGTGATAGAAGTGGTAGTTATAACCCATCATTCCAAGGCAGAGATCCTTACTACGCAGAATGTTCGCATTGTAGTTGCAAATTTTTTGTTGCCGAACGTTCGGGATCAACTACTTGCGTTTGCGGACATTCTAAATTCTCACATGTAAAGAGATACCATTAATCTTTTGTTGATACATATGTATAATTTAACAGCAGATCAGGCAATAAACTTTTGGAACTATTTCACAATTCCTTATCCTTACGAGATGCAGTTTTATCTATCTATGCCAAAGATATTTGAAGGTGTATCAGGATTGTATGATGATAACAAAGCAAAGAAATGCGCAGAGTTTTTAGGAGAGATTATTAATGACCTCAATCCTTCAGACGACGGTGAATTCAATAAAGCCGTATGCATAATGACTATGGCAAGAGCATATGTTAGATTCTTAGAGGATGCCCACAACAATGACAGATTTGCTAATCCTGGAAGTTTCGCCCTTATTTGTCAAATAATAGCGAAACATGTTAAGTAATTAGCTCTTACATCTAAGCTTTTATTGTCTTTTACTACCATAAGTGGTTACTCTACCTTTGCGGTGAAGTAACCACTTTTTTTATGCAGACAATAAACATCACTTTGCCACAAGGGTGGCACGAACTGACGCAGAAGCAGCTCAAGTACCTGTTTTATCTCATAGCAGAGGAATATACCGCCACGGAGATTAAAACATTATGTCTATTCAGGTGGGGTGGGATGAGCGTTGTTAGCCGCAAGAGGGGGCAGTTCTACCTGCGCATGAATAAGACGGAGTTCTTCGTTACACCGCTTCAGATAGCAGAGGCCATAACCTCTCTTGCTTGGATGGACGAACTACCACTCATGCCTGTAAGACTCGAACGTATAGGTAGGCACAAAGCGGTAAGCGCCAACTTCCAAGGTGTCCCCTTTGGTGCGTTCATAGCATGCGAAAACCTCTATCAAGGTTTTCTGCATACTCAAAATGAGGACTTGCTAAGGCAAATGGCGACGCACCTCTATGGCGGTCGTCGCATACGCCTTAACAAGACGGAACGTACAAGCATTTTCTACTGGTTCGCCAGCCTAAAAAGCTTGTTGGCACGCACCTTCCCTCATTTCCTACAATCAGCATCCACGGATGGCTCTGCTAACATGATCGCTTCACCGAACATTGGCAGACGACTGCAGGAGGCTATGAATGCCCAGATAAGGGCACTCACAAAAGGGGACATCACCAAGGAGAAGGAAATCCTTTCCTTGGATACATGGAGGGCACTTACCGAACTGGATGCGCAGGCAAAGGAGTATGAGGAAATGAATAAGATGTATAATAAACACTGATATGAATAGACATAATTACAACTGGGATGCAGTTCCTTTCTTCGAGTCCTTAACGGGAAGGAACATCCTCGCACAGCAAGAGGGATTCACCTTCTGTCGGGTGAGCGGTCTCGAAGGCTTTGAAGAGGCGCTGCACATCATGCAGGACCAAACAGCCTTCGTATGTGTATCGGACATCGCACAAGGATTTACGGAACTGAATAATTCTCCCCATACACGTCGTGTCAAGACCGTGTTCCTCGCTATGAGACACGGACTTGACGATATGCTAGCACGACAGGAATGTATGGACATCATGCGCGAACTCTTCAGACAGTTCATGAGCATGCTCATACTGGAGCGTACACGCCTAGAGGAGAATTGCATCTATGTCGACCCACGCATCAGTTTTCAGGAGATTGACCGCTACTTCTTCTCGGGATGTGCGTGCGCCTACTTTCAGATTGCTGTAGATGTGTTCACGGATTTAAGATACAATAAAGATGAGTGGAAGACATAACGAACAACAGGCACAAGACGAACGCGAGAAATATGTGATGGCGTTCAATGATACGATGATCAAGATATGGCAGGAACAAATCACCCTACTTGGTGTCATCGATACACACCAGCTTCTACGCTCTCCAATCTCATTGCCTATTCGCTCTGACGGACGATTCTATGAGGTGGGGCTGTCACAGGCTTTCCTCGAATATGGTCTATGGCAGGACTATGGCACGGGAAAGGAAACTCCACGTGGGAATAGTGGAGACATCGGGCGAGATAAGGTGCGCAAAAGAAGAAGATGGTTTTCGAGGAAATACTATGCTTCCGTGATGAACATAAAAGAGTTCTTTGCTGATAATCTGGGAAGGGAGTTTCAAGGTATCATGTCGGATATATTCAATGACAAGGCATTGAGGAATAGGGAATAAATGCCCTACCTCAGTGCCTTTTCTGTCTTTTAGCGTGTTTGACCTTTACCATACATTTGCACTAAAAGAACAAATGATATGGTAGATACATCTGCACTAAACGAACTCATAGCTGCTCTAAGAATAGAAACAGCACAGAATAGTATTTCGCCTGAAACTATAGCCGGAATACTATATCGCATATCCGCCCTGTTGGCTGGTGCTACCACTGACAAGGAGATGGAGGGATTCCACAATCTGCAATCTCTTGTCGGGGCTCTGCAGCAACAATCAGCCTTGCTCTTACAACAGTCAACTACCTTGCAGCAACAAGCTAACCTACAGCAACAAGACTTAACGCAGCTGCAAGATAAAGTTGAAGACAACGAAGACGACATCGCAAAGTTACAACCTTCATTGACAAGCCTGCAGGCCAAATACCAGGGATTAAGGGATACGCTATTTATTGCTGCTGAGGTGAAAGATCGATTCCTAACAATAAGGGGCGCACAACCTCTTCTCGATAGGAATACGGTTCCGTATATCTTTCGTCGAACACGTAAGGTGAATAGAATAAGATATAGGGATGCGCAGGGAAATACGAAGAAGAGAAAAACAAAGAAGCGCAAAGGATGGCATATCATGGGTGGGTATGACACCATTCGTTTGAATGAGAGGTTTGAAGTATCCATAGATTATAGGGTACATGGTAAGCCCAAACTGGAGCAAAGCTTCTCCTATCACCCAATGGACTTCATAAAGATCTCTACGGACAAACGAGGTAAAAAGCAAGTTGCTTATGGAAAAAGCATGGTATCACTATGGGATGATAAGCTGGGGAAGGAACGTGTAGTGAAGCTTAGGTATGGCATCGCATTCGCTCATAACATGCAATCGAACCTAGTGATACAAAATCTCCATAGCAACATTGCGGAATTTAGTGTTATCTACGACCCCGTAGACAAATCATGGTCCTTCGGTAAATAAAAATGGGATAGCATGGCTACCCCAAAAGTGCTCAGGATAGCATAACTACCCCGCATGCCACAGAGATAGCATGACTACCTCAGAACGACACAAAGTTAATATACAATCTTCAAACACTAAAAGACAAAACATCATGAGAAAAGAAACACAGAACAACATTATGGTCTACTCGGCAGTGGCTATGCTCGTTGTCGGTGTGACCCTTAACATCGCAGGATTCATCATACCGCCCACTGGTGAAATCTCGGATAGTGTCCTATGGGTACTGGCACAATCCCTTATCTATGCAGGCAGCGTATTCGGAGTGAAGAGTTACATCGATGACAAGGTGGATGACATCAGTCGTAAACTTCCTAAAGTTCAAGGCGATGAGAAGAATTGATAAAATCATTGTGCACTGCACGGCAACACCTGCAAACCGCGATGTCTCTGTAGAGGACATTACCCAGTGGCATAAGGCAAGGGGCTTCAATACCATCGGGTACCACTATGTCATCTATCTGGATGGAAGCATTCACAAAGGGCGCTCAATAGAAACTATTGGCGCACATTGTACTGGACAGAACAAACATAGCATCGGGGTCTGCTACGTCGGAGGGCTTGACCTTGAAGGCAAACCCTCTGACACGCGGACGCCAATGCAAAAGGTGGGGCTGATGAAGATCCTGAAGGAACTTCATCAACAATTCCCAGATGCTTCCATCCATGGACATCGAGAGTTCGCAGCAAAGGATTGCCCATGCTTCGATGCACAACAGGAATACAAACAGCTATGAAACATCTAATCTACATTACAGCCACTGCCTTATTTCCATTGCTCGTTTCATGCCAGGCTAAGAAACAAACAATCGAGGCAGCGAGAGAGGAACAGAACACAGCCATGAAACAGTCGCTTTACATGGATTCCGCTAAGCAGGACTCTATGTGCGAGAGCTTCGTGGCAGAGTTCGATAGCCTTATACTTTTCTTTGAACATCCTACAGCCAAAGGCTTGGAGGATGGGGCGGATATAAAAGTCAATACAGCCACCAAACACCAAGGCCTCGTAAAGGCTAAAGTGTATGGAGGCAGAATTGACACTAAGAAGAATAGCGTGAGTGCTTCTTCGACACACACGCAGAGTAAGGATAGCCTGCTTCACCTACAACAGCGAACCGCTGATGTGCAAAGCCATAGCGACAACACTGTTGTAGGCAAGCCGCCTAACCTTTGGTATATATATCTTATCATCGCGATTGTGATAATCGCAATCATATACTTCGAGCGAATACGGTGACGTGTTCGCTCTTCCTTTTCCCCAAAGTAAAATGCCCCTCCCACAAAGCGCATGACACGGCTACGCTGCACATGGATATCGCAGAAATGCTTACGCCATTGCTGATGATGCAAGCTAATGTGGCAACCTCGATGACTCAAGGTTGCTCACATAAGCACGCATCCTATATCGGCAGTGGCGGCATTACAGCAATACCATGCTTCGCTTCGCTGTGCTATACGCTTATCCTACCATACATTTTACTTTGATGGAAGAGGTATCTACGTGTTGGAGAAACCTCCCTCCTGCGTCCGAAGGTTTCTCTCACACGTAGAACAATTTACCGCACATATTCCGCAAACGAAAAAAAGCCGTTTTCGCTCGCGCGATGTAGGGCGGTCGGGGGGTGTTTCCTGACAGAAGAAAGGAGAAATCTCCTTTTCAAACCTGTAAAAGCTTGATAATCGGAAGGATGGCTTTCTGAGTCCTTAACTTTTTACAAATAATGAAAAAACACGAAAAAGGGGCTTTTTGTGTCTTTTACTGTATGCGTGATTTACTCGATTTTTGCCTAAAAAATAGGATTATGAGCGACTACACAACAAACGCAACGGTTAACCTCCAGATGAATGGCAAGGAGCCGAAACAAGTTCTTGAGGACTTGAAGAAACGAGCCTTCGACTTGCAGAACGCTATCGCTAAAGCTGCAGCTGAGGGAAAGAAATCGGACCTTTCGAAACTGAGGAAAGAACTGAAGACTACACAACGGGAAATCCGGGAGATGGAAGCTGCCACCGAACAAGTGGCGGATGTCATGAGACGATTGGATAAGGCTTCTCCAAAGGAACTATCGAAGACTTTGCGCACCCTTGAGAAGCAGCTCAACTCGCTCGAACGAGGAAGCGAGGCGTGGGAGCAGCAGTGCAAGCACATCAAGGCAGTGCGCAACGAGATAGACAAGGTTAACAAGGAACTGAGAGAAGGGGAAAGCATGTGGGGAAGGATTAACCGAAAGCTGAATGATTGGCAGACGGCTATCGCTGCAGGTGCTGCTGCCATCACGGGACTCGTTATGGCTGGACGCTCTGCCGTAAACGCTTACGCTGAAATGGATGCGAATATGGCGGGAGTGAAGAAGTACACGGGAATGGTGGACGAGGAGGTGAAGAAATTGAATGAGGAATTCAAAAAGATGGATACACGCACCTCACGAGAGGAACTGAACCAACTGGCTCAGGAAGCTGGTCGCTTGGGTAAACAATCGGTGGAGGACGTGATGGGCTTTGTTCGTGCTGCGGACCAAATCAATGTGGCTCTTGATGACCTCGGAGATGGGGCAACACTGACGCTCTCGAAACTGACGAGCATCTTTGGTGATGAGAAACGATTGGGCACGGAGAAGTCGCTATTGGCCGTAGGCTCGGTAATCAATGAGCTGTCACAGAACTGCACTGCTTCGGCTCCATACCTTGCTCAGTTTGCACAACGTCTCGCAGGAGTAGGAGCACAAGCCAATATGACCATCCCACAGATTATGGCATATGGAGCAGTGCTTGACTCACAAGGACAAGCGGTGGAGATGTCTGCCACTGCATTGTCTAAGCTCGTTATGAATCTTTTTAAGGATACGGAAAAGATTGCAAGAGCGACAGGCCTTGAACTCACCGAATTTGAGAAGGCTATCAATAGCTCCACCAATGAGGGCTTGCTGATGTTGTTGCAGAGATTGCATGACCTCGGCAACATGGACGTGCTCGCTCCCATCTTTCGTGACATGGGAGAAGAGGGCGCAAGAGCTTCTGCCGTCATCTCGGCTCTCGCTGGAAACATTGATATGATACGCTGGGAACAGGAGGAGGCGAACAAAGCTTATGCTGAGGCAACCTCCATCACGAAAGAGTTTAATGTGCAGAACACCACCATTCAAGCAGAGCTGGATAAGGCTCGTAAGCGCGTGAAAGAGATGGCGGTAGAACTGGGTGAGAAACTGAAACCTGTCATGGCACACGTCATCTCTTCGACAACGCTTATGCTGAAGACGCTCAGCACAATGGTGGACTTCTTCATTAAGTATAAGGGGGAGATTGTTACTCTCGCAACAGCTATTGCGGCATACACCATCACAATAAAGGCAAACACGATTGCTACAGCCTTATGGAGTACAGCACAAAAGGCTTCGGCTGCTGTCGTTTCTGTATTGCGGCCTGCCATAATCCTGCTGAAGCTGGCTTATTTCAACCTGACGGGACAGGTACGCAAAGCTACGGTTGCTGCTAAAGCTTTTGATGCGGCCATGAAATCAAATGCCATTGGACTCATCATCGCGGCTGTGACCACTGCAATCGGCCTTTTCATTACATGGAACAACAGAATGAAGGATGCGAAGCAGAGGGAGAAGGAGCTGAGGGAAGAGAATGAACGATTCAAGAAGAGTATCATGGAGGTGGATACCGCAGCTGGTGAATACTCTCGTGAGGAGCTTAAAAGACTCGATGCGCTCTACAATGCTGCTATGGATGAAAGCCAAAGCAGAGAGGAGAGATTAAAATATACGGCAAAGCTTCAAGAGCTATACCCAGATTATTTCAAGAACCTGGATGCAGAAACGATCATGGTGGGCAAAGCGAAGACAAAATATGATGAGTTGAGAGCATCCATCATCGATGTGGCCAGAGCAAGAGCGGCACAAAAGAAAATTGAGGAGAACGAGATGATGATGCTCGAACTAGAGCCACAAATCGAACAGGCGGAAGGTACGCTCAATGCGGCAAGGTCGAAGGAACAGGCTGCAAGTGATGATTATAACAGAAACCTTGAACTGCATAACATTTCCAGCTCGCAAGCAATGTCCTCTACAGATGCAGCTGCTATGCGAGTGGTGGATATGAGCAAGCCAACAATGGCTTTGAACGATGCAGCGGAGGAAAGGAAACAAGCGGAGGCGGACTATAATGCTTTGGTGGATAAATACAACCAGCTCAAAGCTGCTAATGCCACATTGGAACAGAAATATAACACCTCTGCATTAACACTACAAGAGGCTGAGAACTATAACCCCAATCCGATAGTGACATCGAACTGGCAGGATGTGGACACGAAATCGGATAAGTTTGCTGCTGAGAATGATTGGAGGGCACAAGAGGAGGCACTCAACCGCATTGCCTACGCAAAGGGTGAACAGAACTATGAGCAGTACACCCGTCGTATGCAGGAGATTGCTGTCGAATACCACCAGAAGCAACTGCAACATACTGACCTCTCTGCTACAGAGCGCCTGACTATTGAAGCAAGCTACTACGAAGCTGTGCAAAAGCAGCAGGAGCAGGCTGTAACCTTCACGAAGGAACAGGAGGAGGATAGATACAATACGGCTATGGCTCATGAGAAGCAACGGTACATCGATGGGAAAATTTCATTGGAACAGTACCAAGCTGCTACTGAGTTATTGGAGCTGGAACACCTGCGTACTATGACTCAGCTGTTCGAAAAGGGCACCGATGAATATCTACAGGCCAACGACAGATACCAAAATAAGCTTATCGCTGACCAACAACGTAGGCAGCGTGAAGCTGAAGAAGCCGAAAAGCTTCACCAACAGGAATTGGCTCGATTGAAGCAGGAGTACTTCGGCTATTCAATGGAGGATAAGAAGAAACTCTATGATAGGGATATCGCTAACCTGAAGAAGGTGTATAACATGGAAATCTTGGCCGCTGGAAGAAATGCAGCTGAGAAGTTGCGCATCGACGAGGCTTACGAACAAGCTAAGTTGGCGCTTCAAAAGAAGTATGGCCTATTGGCGGAGGAGGAGAACAAGAATTTTATCCTCCAAAGTGTGGAATGGCTCTCCACAGATGGTGGACAAGCACTGCAGGGGGCAGTGGACTCTTTAGTGTCCAGTATGTCTTCGATATTCAGTGCCTTGTCATCTCTCATACAAGGTGAACTCGAAACGGAAACCTCAGCTATCGAAAGGAGATATGACAAGGAGATTTCAATGGCTGAAGGTAACACTTATAAGGTGAAGAAGCTGGAGGAAGAAAAGGAAGCGGAGATTGCTCGCATCAAAAACGAAGCAAACAAGAAGATGTTTGCCATGCAGGTGATACAGGCAATCGCACAAACAGCACAGAACGCGCTTTCAGCGTACGGCTCTGCAGCAGCTATTCCCTTGGTGGGCTTCATAATGGGTCCCATCGCGGCAGCAGCGGCCATCGCAGCTGGTGCCATACAGATTGCTGCAATCAAGCAACAACAGCAGGCATCGGAAGCGGAAGGCTACATGGCGGGTGGATACACTAAGCCGGGTAGCGTGGATGAGGTGGCTGGCGTAGTGCATGCAGGGGAATGGGTGGCTTCACAAAAGCTCTTGGCATCGCCAGTAGCTAAGCCGATTATTGAAGCACTGGATTATGCTCAAAGAACAAACACCATAGGCTCTCTCAAAGCTGAAGATGTGTCTCGCTCGATTACTGCTCCCATGGCTGCAGCACAACAGCAACAGCGCGAGGTGAAGGTGGTAGTCGAGAGATCCACACAGGAACAGCAGGTTCCCGATGCGGAACTCTCTTCTACCTTACGCAGATTGAACGAGCGTCTTGACGAGCCTTTTGTGACAGTAAACTCGGTAACTGGGGAATACGGAATGAAGCAGGCACAAGAGGAATATGATAAACTGATTAGAAACAAAACACCTAAATCAAGAAGATAATATGCAGATATTCATTAACGGACAAAGAGCCTATATCAAGAAGGGCTCTTCCTTTCAATTCATCGAAGAGAACAGATACTTTACTGGCTCGGATGCGTACACCCTTGCTATCACCTTCCCCTTGAATGGTTGTAAGGAAAATTTAGCCATCTTCGGTAATATCCACAGAACAGATGTGGAAAAGGGGCAGGTAATGTTGGATTGTACCATCATGGATGGGACATTTTATCGGGAAGGCATAATCACGATAACAAGCATCACGGATAAAGAGGTGAAGACGCAATTCCTTGAAGGTAAAAGCGTGCAGAACTTTGACGTTACCTTTGATGAGATTTATATCAATGAACTGGACCTTGGCTCGTACACTACTGAGAAAACGGAACTTCCAAGCGAAATGTGGGTGGGGCTCACTAGCGAAGGAGGAAAGAGCTATATCGCATTGCCATGGGTTAACAATTCTAGCGGAAACCTTCAGAATGGTGTGACATGGAATGAGACAACAGAAAGATGGGAGTGGATGAGTGAAGTGGAGGGCGTAACACGCCAGCCCTATATGGTGTTAATAATCTCAAAGATCTGCGTAGCTCTTGGTTATACGATTGACTTGACTCCGATGATGAATTCCATGTATAGAAATCTCATCATTTGTAATACGCTACCTTATGCTTGGGAGGACTATAATTGGGCGAGCATCTTGCCACACTGGTCGGTGACGGAGTTCTTCGAACAGATAGGATACCTGATGGATGCTAACTTCGTCATCAACCATAAGGAGAAGAAAATACAATTTGAGTTCCTTAAGACTCAAATCAAGAGCATCAAGGGGGTACAGATAGTGAATGTTGTCGATAGCTATACGGCAAACATGTCTAAGGATAACAGCTGCTCATACATTGAACAAATGAACATGAAATTCGCAGACTGCGATCACCAAGCATGGAAAGCTTACTCTTGTGAATGGTATATAGAAGAGAACAAGCGAAACATCGTGACATATGATAGCGTCATGGCATTGGTTTCTTTCCTTGAGGCAAACATAAAGGGCGACCGCTGGTATTCTTTTAACGCCAAAAGAAAGTTGGTGAACAAGATTTTCTATGTAAAGGAAATCAATACCCATTTTGTGTTGAGATGCTACTACTGCAAAAGGGGTACGTTAGGACTGTGGGAGCAACAATACTTGCTCATGCCCATCAATTCGTTTGGGCCTCGCCTATATAATAAGGATGAGAATGCGGACTGCGTCGAACTGAAATGTGTGCCCGTATGGATTGACAACTTGGAGGATAATAAATGGTGTGTCTTCTTGGATATCCCCGAGTTTAATGGTACAGCCACTGACGAGGATTATGAGAAAGTGAACGACACGAACGGATGGCAACCCTCTGGGCAGCAGCTTGACGTGGTGAATATTCTCCTACAAGGGGAAAAGGAGAAGAGCAGAGAACTTTTTGATAAGTTGTATGTGGGTTTTTGGATGGGCTCGGCCTTTCCTGCCAAGGTACATCCATTCCCTATAGTAGATTACGTTACTTCCATTGGAGAGATGTCGTTCCTTAATGTCCCAGCCTCCTTGCGCCTAAGGGATGGAGGTGCGTACAACAGGGATAAGGCTCCCATATATACCATTGACCCTACGGTGAAATACGATTTCTCCTTCTTGGCAAAGAACATCCCTAATGTACGCTCGGTATTTTATATCAAAGGAAAGAAATACCTATGCGAAAAAATAACTGCGACCTTCACAGAAAAAGGAAGATCGCAGTTACTAAAGGGGACATTCTATAAGATTAAAGAATAGCGTTTGACAGAGTAGCGGCATGATTCGCTACTGAGGACTTCAGAATCTTTGCATACACTTGAGTGGTCTTGATGTCCTTATGCCCCAACATGCGAGCAACCTTCTCAATGGGTACATCATGGTTCAGTGCAAGCGTGGCAAAGGTGTGGCGAGCTACGTGAAAGGTCATTGGCTTATTTATCTCCAATCGGCTTTCGATAAGGTGTAAATAGTCATTGGCCTTCTGGTTGCTAATCTTAGGAAGCTTGTAGTTGTACTTCTTCAATACCTCCATGGCAGGGCCCAATATGGGAGTGAAGAAACTGCTTCCTGTCTTCAAGCGGGATCCATCAATGTAATAAAGGTCGTTTATCTTTTCTGTCATGCGCTTGAAGTTGAATTCCTGCACATCGCAATAGGCAAGGCCTGTATAGGCTGCGAACACGAACAGGTCACGCACGCGTTCCTCTTTAGCAGGAAGCTCTGCCTCACGAAGCAACTTCAGCTCATACTCCGAGAGGGGCTTGCGCTCCTTACACTTGCCACGAGGAAAGCTTACCTTATCGTAAGGGTCGACTTTGATGATGCCCTCCTGATAGGCCTTACGTGTTTGGATGTGCAAATTCTTGTGGTAGTTGTGCACGCAAACTTCGCTACGCGTTCCATCAGCCAACAACCAAGCATTGAATGCACGAAGGTTCTTAGGGGTAAGGTCGGCAAAGGTCTTAATCTTGCCGAAGTCAATGAGCGCGTTCAAGGTCACGGTCTTCTGACGTCGAGTGCTCTCCCGCATCTTGGCTGTTGCGATGTTGTCACGCATAAAGTCCAAGAAACTACTATTAAGGCTATACTCTTGTTCGTCATCCTCATCGTCACGAGGTCGCTCCTTCTTCTTAGGGTAGGCCTTACCCTCAATACCGATGTGAGCGTTGAAGTTCTCGACTGTCATCTCCTGCCCAAAGATTTCCATGGCATTGACAATCTTCTCATACTTCTCCATCTCACCCTTGAGGTAAGGCATGTCCTTAAACTTTACCCATTCTTTAGGAGTGAGCACATCGAGAATGATTCTCTTTTGAATGTTACGAGAAAGGCGGATAACAATCTCTACCTTACCTTTACCTTTCGTAGCAACTTCCTTCTTGCGGTCAAATACCGCTGACACAGCTTTTCGGTTCATAGCTTTTCGTTTTTTGAGAGCGAAAAGAGAGTTAATAAATGTTAAACTTTACATGTTTCGCTATGTTGCCACCTTTTTCGTCATTTTATGCGTTTTCAAAGTCCGCATGTTGCGTTTCAAAGTCCGCATGTTGGCTTGCAAAGTCCGCATGTTGCGTTTTTCACCGTTGTTCTCTGTTGCTCTCTGTTACACATTTGATTTTTTTCTCCTGTGCTCTCGAAAAGACGGAACTAACTAAATATCCGATAGTTATGCCCAATAGACATAAGAAAAGGGAGGTTCTTTCGAACTTCCCTTTTCATTTTTCATGTGACCCCGTTTGGGGGGTATCGTGATTCGCTTGGGGCTCGAACCCAAGACCCCATCCTTAAAAGGGATGTGCTCTACCTGCTGAGCTAGCGAATCGACCTCTTATGCAAGCGCTTTCGCATTTGCGAGTGCAAAGGTAGAAAGTTTTTGCGAGACTACAAATTTTTTCAGACTCTTTTTATCCCCACAGCCTATTTTTTCTTCTTTAGGGCAATTCAGTGGGAGGTTTCCGCAACAGTCTCACGCTCCTCTTCGCTCTGTTTGCGCAAGAAACGGCGGTAATATGATAGCAACAGCGAAGTTGCAGGCAGGGCGATAATCATACCCACTAACCCAAGCAGACTTCCCCAAATGGAGAGTGAAAGCAGGATAACGGCTGGATTGAGTCCTGTCACCTTGTTCATGATGCGCGGTATGAGGATAGTCTCCTGTATCACCTGCACCACGAGGAACACGATACCAGCAGCCACGAGTATCCACCAGAAGTTCTCCCCCGTATTGGCAGCCTTGACCAAGGCTAAGAACACGGTAGGCACCAACGCTACGGTCTGCAAATAAGGCACGATATTGAGCAAACCCACAAACAAACCAAAGCCAATCGCCAGGGGAAAGTCTATGATCACAAAACCAATGCTGAATAGTATGCCCACACATAATGCCACGAGCGACTGTCCACGGAAGTAATTGCTCATGCTATCCTCTACATCCTCGGCGAGGCGCACCACACGCTCACGATACTTCTCTGGCATGAGGCTTACCCATCCACGTTCTAGCTGCTCGTAGTCCTTGAGAATAAAGAGCACATAGACCATAAACATGAAAACAGCAACCAATCCCCACATCATATTGAACGACTGCGACACCACACTCCATATCTTAGGCAAAGAGCCTTGAACAAGTCCGCCTATACGATCCATCGAGAAGAAATTTTCCACCGCCACCATATCGACATGCTTATGCACAAATTCATTCACCACATCGGGGATGGTTGCATTACTGCCATCCGAGGAGAGGTAGTTAAGCACAAAATCTTTGAGCGTATTAAACTCCTGTACCACAGGCGGTATCACCAAGAAGCATATCCCCACTATGAGCGCCGTAAAGAGCAATAACACCACCGCGATAGAAAGCAAGCGATGCTTGAGTCGCAGCTTGTACTGGAAGAACGTCACTATCGGATACACCAAGTAGCAGAACAGCCAAGCGATGAGGAAGGGCAGCAACGCACCACTCAAGCGGTTAACCAATAAATAAACCACCACACACGCAGCAATGGCAATAAGTCCTCGTATGAAACGGTCAAAAGTAATCTCCTTGTTCATGACAATAATCCTTATATCTTCGCAAAGGTAAAGCTAACGACATAAAAAAGCAAGGTTTATTTCGATATTCAACAAAATCAACATATCTTTGCGGTGGGCGCAAGTGACGAGCGACCATTCCCAAGCACTAAACAAGTAACAATAACGAAAAACCTCCGGATGGCAGCCCGTTGTCTGTTGTCTATTGACACTAAGGTTTGTGCCAGCGAACGCGATGTAAGCGCACTTACAAATCGCTCAGCGAGCGCAGCCAAAGCTCAACAATGCAATTGTTAAACTCTAAACACTACACAAAAAACATGCTACATCCCAAACTCACCCACACCTGCACTCGCACCGTCGAGGAGCATCACTTGGCAGCCCATGTAGGTAGCGGCGACCTGCACGTACTCTCCACCCCATCCATGATTGCCTTGATGGAAGAGGCAGCCATGCACTGCGTGGCACCTCATTTAGAAGCCAATCAAACTACCGTGGGCGGACATATCGCAGCCTCGCATCTCAAGCCTACAGCCCATGGACGCACCATCACCGCTACCGCCACCCTCACAGCCGTCGAGGGTCGTAAGCTGCAGTTCACCGTCACAGCCTCTGACGAAGATGGCCTCATCGGCGAAGGCGAACACACCCGCTTCATCGTAGACCGCGAGAAGTTCATGGCCCGACTGAGTTAAGCACTCAAACTAAAATTTCATCCTTCGGAGAACTGAAGCTATCGCGCAAAGCGCCCTGCGGTAGCAAGTGCGGTATGCCGCGATAGCTAGTGAGGTAGAGCGCGGTAGCTAGCGAGGTAGAGCGCGGTAGCTAGCGAGGCGTGGCGCGGTAGCTAGCGAGGGGAACGAACTACACATATCACATTTCCCAGATAATTGGTACTATTTACCAATACGAAATCAAACTACAGGAATAGTGGCGTGTACAAAATACAGGTAATAATGTAAGCAAATACACACAATCCTCAAAACTTACACTTACCATACTGAAAACATGCCGAATTCCACCAAAGGCCAAGCACGGCAAACCCCATCAATGGAAGCAGAGGGTGATAATTTATTTTCTATTTTTGATTAAAAGCAGTAACTTCGCGTTCCAAAAGTCGACAAACAACAGACAACAAGACAATGATAGTTTGCATCGCGGAGAAAGAACTGGCAGCAGCGGATATAGCAAAAGTTCTGGGGGCCAATAGTAGGCATAACGGATACTTTGAGGGTAACGGATATCAAGTAACGTGGACCATCGGACATCTGTGTACCCTCAAGGAACCACACGACTATACACCGCAATGGAAAAGTTGGTCATTGGGAAGCCTACCGATGATCCCCCCCCGCTTTGGCATCAAACTCATCGAAGATAAACGTATCGAGAGACAATTCAACGTAATAAAGCACTTGGCACAAAATGCCGACATGATCATCAACTGCGGCGACCCTGGCCAAGAGGGTGAATTGATACAGCGCTGGGTGATGCAGAAAGCAGAGGTCAAATGCCCCGTAAAACGTCTTTGGGTGTCATCCCTGACCGATGAAGCCATACGCAAAGGCTTTACCAAGTTGATGGATGCATCGGAAAAACAATCGCTCTACGAAGCAGGACTATGCCGTGCCATCGGTGACTGGATGTTGGGGCTGAACGCCACACGACTCTACACCTTGAAGTATGGGCAAAATCGCCAGGTGCTTTCAATAGGTCGCGTGCAGACTCCTACACTCGCCCTCATCGTGAAACGCCAACAGGAAATCGAGCACTTCGTTTCCCAACAATATTGGGTCTTGAACACGCAATATCGCGGCATCACCTTCAATGCCATCATGAAACGTAATGAAGAGGACCTGATGGCCGAGATTGAGAAACAAAAAGAAGCCGCTGAAAAGAAAGGCAAGCCATACGATGCTGCAGAAGCTTGGCGTAAGGCCGAAGCTGACAATATAGGCCTCGAGCCCATCGCCAATGGTGAACAGGGAGCAACCATATTGGAGCGCATCAAGGACAAGCCTTTTACCATCACCTCGGTAACCAAGAAAGAGGGCAAGGAACTCCCTCAACCGCTATTTGACCTCAATGAATTGCAGGCCGAGTGCAACAAAAAGTTCAATCTCCCCGTCGATGTCACCCTACAAATCGTACAATCACTCTATGAAAAGAAGGTGACTACCTACCCCCGTGTGGACACCAAATTCTTGAGTGATGACGTGTACAACCAATGCCCACAAATATTGATGGGTTTACGCGATTATCAGCACCTCATCACTCCCCTGCATGGACGCCCCCTACTGAAATCAAAGAAGGTGTTCGACAACAAAAAAGTGACCGACCACCATGCCATCATCCCCACAGGACAAGTACCCGGGGCACTTACCGACAATGAGAAGAAGGTGTACGACCTCATCGTAAGGCGTTTCATTGCCGTGTTCCACCCTGAGTGCAAAACACGCACCACTACCGTAATGGGAGAAACAGATGGCATACCCTTCCGTGCTTCGGGTAAAGAGATTTTGGAACCGGGATGGAAAAGCGTATTTAATAGACAACAAACGACAGACAACGGACAACAGACGATAGACGAGCAATCGGAGGATAATGGTCAATTGTCAGTCGTGAATTATCAATTCACCAAGGGGGAAAGTGGCCCCCATACACCCGAACTGATGGAGAAGTGGACACAGCCCCCCAAACCATACACCGAAGGAACCCTACTCAAAGCCATGGAGACGGCGGGTAAGTTTGTCGAAGACGAGGAACTGCGAGAGGCCATGAAGGAAAACGGCATAGGCCGCCCTGCCACCCGTGCCGAAATCATCAAGACACTCTACAAGCGCAACTACGTGACCAAGGTAAAGAAAAACCTTGTGGCTACACCTACCGGCATCGAACTCATCGGCCTCATCCGCGAAGAGTTGCTCAAGAGCGCCGAGCTCACGGGTATCTGGGAGAAACGCCTGCGCGAAATTGAAGCACGCCGCTACGATGCCAAGCAGTTTATGGACGAGCTGAAACAAATGGTCGCAGAGATTGTGCACCAGGTAATGGCAGACAACACTCCACGACGAATATAATCATATAGGAACCTATGAAAAAAGAAGAAGCAATCTTTGCCGCCGGATGTTTCTGGGGCGTCCAGTACCAACTGCAGCGCATGCCTGGTGTGCTGAGCACATCGGTTGGCTACATCGGTGGTCCCGAAGAAAACCCAACATATACCGAGGTGAAGGCTCATCGCACTCACCATGTAGAGGCAGTATGGGTGGAATACGATGCCGAGGTGGTAACCTATGAGGCATTGTGCCGTCTGTTCTTCGAGATTCACGACCCTGCGCAAACCGATGGTATAGGTCCGGACATAGGTCCACAATACCGTAGCCAGATATTCTATCTCAATGAAGAACAACTCCACATAGCTGAAACCACAATAGCTCTCCTACGCGGTAAAGGCTATGAGGTAAATACCATACTACGCCCGGCGCAACACTTCTGGCATGGCGAGGAATATCACCAGGACTACTACAACAAGACGGGCGAGGAGCCCTACTGCCACATACGCACGAAGAAGTTCTGACTCCACTCGGGACAGGCCAGAAAAAGCCTACTTCCCTACCTGATAACCGCAGTACACTGCATTATTGAGGAAGGTGCATACGCCGCGCAAGTAGAGCGGCTCCTCGTATGACCTAACTGAGAGCGAGCCACCATCGATAGTCAGATTGCCATCAGAGGTTACGCCACGCGAGCGTGAGTCGAGGCCATTGCTCTTATGGGTAGCGCCCGATGACACCACGGTGACACGGCTATCCTTTATCACAATGTTGCCCACATTATTGATGCCCTTACTACCTGAACCAGTACACTTGGCACCGATGGTCATATTCGTAATCGAGAGCGTGCCTTTGCTACGGATAGCTGCGGAAGAGGACAAATCGTCCACATCGGATTCATAGAGCGCGTTACCTCCAGCAACAACAGTTACCTTACCACCCGCGAGCGACATATCACCCTCGGCCATCAAAGCTTTAGAACCTGCGCCCTTTGTAACAACCTGCACAATACCCCCAGACATAGAGAGCGACGACATTGCACGGATTCCGTGCCCCTTGTCTCCAGTAGTGGTAACCTTGATGAGTCCACCCTTGATATCTATATAAGGAGTGATGAGCGGGTCGACGATACCTGTATCTTCATCTCCCTCATACGAGGCGGTGATACCCTCGTCAACGGCATTCACGGAAAGTTGGCCTGCACCAATCTCGATATAGCCCTCGTCGACATCGATGCCATCTTGCTGGGCTGTGATATTCACAACACCGCCATACATGATAAAGCGGTCGCTGGTACTGATACCGTCACGTACGGAGTTGATCGTGATATTGCCTCCACGCACACGCACATAGTCGTCGCTCACAATGCCATGCCCATAGTTGCTCTTCACATTGAGTGAGCCATTGCCACTAAACACTAACTGGCCCTCGCTGAAGAGGGTTCCCTTCTGCTGCTCCGTACCCTCCAGAGTATAGGATTTGCCGTCTTCCAGGTAGTTTGTAGTGCCATCGGCAAGCTTTATCATCATCGTCTTGCCCGACTGGATATTGAGAGCCGCACCAGTGGGGTTGGTGATGCTGACACCATCGAGGGTGACTTGGGCCTTCTTGTCTGAGTAGAGCTTGAATGAACCGTTTGTGGTGGTACCCTTCAAGGTATAGGCAATATCTTTCTTGGCAGAAGTCACCGTCACATGGTTACCATTTACAATAACGTTCACACCAGAAGGCTTTCCCGTATAAGAGGCCTTCCCCTCTTTATAGGTAATGACAACCGTATTCTTGGGAGCATAGTTCTCGATAAAATCGCCATAATCATCGTGATTCTCATCGGTGATCACATTCTCCTTAACCTCGGAAAATGAAGTATCGTCAGTAGATGAGAAAGCGACATCAATATGAGCACCTGCATAATCGTAGCTTTCGTAGCTCTTTCCTAATTGCGCAAATTCAACAGCCTCAATGCCATCAACGGCATAGCTGACTACTGCATCTTGCCCTTCCGTCTGTATATATAATATGGTACCATCTTCGTTGAACGTAAGTTCTGTACCCGCGCCACAGAAGTAAGCGACCGAGCCATCCTTACACACAATACGAAAATCAGAAGGAACCGTTACGGCCCACGAAAGCATAGCTGCCACAAAGGCCAAAGAAAGAAGTATCAATCGTTTCATCGCTTCACGAATTTAAGGGTTACGTTTCTGACAACAGCCACATAGGTGCCGGCAGGCAGATGCGCTACACTGACAGGAGTGCCAGCAATGGTCTGCATCTGCGACAATGCCAACGCGCCATTGGCATGATATACAGCCACGATAGTGCCTGGCTGGGCATGTACGAGAAGCTCTTCGGTGGCGGCAGAATAGGTCACAACATCCTTGCCTTGCAGTTCATCTACACCTGCATCGACAGAATAGAAATAGATACGGTTGATGTCTTTGATACCGATTGTATTCTTCACCACGCCATCAACATGGAGCAGCATCTGACCATCCGAGAAGGTCATCTTACAAGAGGTATAGTTCTCCTCGAACTTCAATTCGTTGCCATCACTCAGAGCCACCGCCATCTGCTGCGCTCTCATCTGCATAGCCGAAGCGAATAATATGGCTAAAAACAGGTAGACAGGTCGTTTCATAGTTTCAGTCGAATCTCTATTTAGAATTCAAAGGCATAGCCAATACCCAAGACGTGACCACTCACCTCATCTATATCAGCATAGTCTTGGTAGCGATAATACAGTTTCAGCTTATGCTCCTTGTTTATTTTGTATTCCGTACCCACGGTATAGCGTATCTTGTCGTAGGCAAAGGCATTATCCAATTCGTTGTATACCTCTACCTCGGCAAAGGGCTCGAACGGGCATTTCTTGATATCATAGCTCACCGCAAGACGAGAACGGAGCTTGTGGTCACTCTTGGATTTCTTCTCGTCTATTCTATAGCTGTAATCGTCACTTTCGGGATCATCGTCAATATAATACTCGGGAATCAAATCTGGGAACAGTTCGTGGCCTGAATCATAGTTCCAGCGCGTACGGTCGCAATAGCTTCTCATACGATGAGTAAACTGGTAACGTTCGCGCAATGAAAACTTGAAACGCCCCCACTTGACAGAACCCGTAAGTGAAGCTGTGAAACGATGACGAGCTGCCCAGTAGGCATCATCCACATTCTTATGGCTAAGAATGGGGTTACCCTCATCATCCAATTCATCGCTACCATCATCCTCGGTTTCGTACTTGATGGTCGTCTCACCTAAATAGTTCATAGACATAAAGGTGTAGCCCACATCGGCCTTGAGGAAAGGAACTTTCTTATTCTTGTATGAAAGACTGATGCCTGTAGCTATACGCTCGGTGAGCGAACTATTGTCCTGTGTGCGATACTCACCCTCCAATGAGAGTTCCAATTGTTTGTTGATCTTGGTAGAACCCTCGATGCTTGTCCATACGCCAAAATCACTTTGTGCAACCATTACAGAGGTTGCCAACAATAGGCATCCAACACCTAAAAAACGCTTCATATATTTCATAGTTATAATTTTCACCTTGCAAATTTCACGCCCAATTCTGAAAAGATTCTGAAAAAGGGGAATAAAATGCAAAAATCAACTCACTTTGGGCAGACGACCGATATGATTCACACTATTAACTTCGTTGGTCAATGGCTCGTAGAAAATCTTCACCATTGCCGTATCTTTGGAAAAGTCAATCGCACCAACTTCAACACGAATAATATCCAGCCCTGTACGTTTCTTCAAATCCTCTATGAGTTCTGGTTCACGTTCAGGAGTGATGAAACTGATATTATCGTATAGCACAAGTTTGCTTGCCACGTGCTTCACCCAACGATTGCTCTCCATGGCCCATATCGAAATAATAAACAGGAGATTGGTGGCCAATAACTCTATATAACTGATACTGGAATCCAAGGCATTGATGGTGCTCACGGCAATGATTAGGAAGAGGTAGGTCATCTCACGGATGGGCACCGACTCCGTTCGGTAACGAATGATACCAAAGATGGCAAACAGACCAAGCGCAACACCAGTCTTCAGTTTCACTCCACCCATGAGGAAGATAATGAGGAACACGCTGATAGAGATGAGGATAAAGGTCACAAAATAGTCGCGACGTTTGCTCTTGGGATAGTAAAACACTCGTACAATAAATGAGATTACTATCACATTAAGCAAGAAGCGAAGGAGCAACTCAGTCAATCCTCCCCAATCAGCCCACATCGGCACTGTCAAGGACTCGCTTGCAGATAGCACATCAAGATCTAATTCTTCAGCTGCAGCAAGGGCGGTCTTGAGGCCGCCAGCAGCAAGGCTTAATAGGTTAATCATAGTTCAATATCTTTTTAACAGTTTATCTATTTTTACAAATCGCGACTTGAAGCGATTACGTTTCAGGGTTGGATTGGTCAATGCCGAACCAATACAATATTTGCTGAACCCTGAAGGTTTGATACGCAGTTCGCGCAGCATATCCTTCACTGGTGAATAGACATTACCATCGCGCTTGAGTTCGATGATGACAAGACGGTCAAAGGTGTCGTGGACATCAGTTTCCCAATGATGGAACTTCACATGACAATCGATCGTTAGGCGCTCGGTCTTAGCCATATTCACCAAGGTTATGCGTTCGAAACGATTCTCCACCTTAGGGACGAGATCTGAAAGCAGATACCTGGAGTACTTGGCCAATAACACATCACCATCATCTTCATGCAAAGAATGCACACTGTTAACAACCATGCGTTTCTTCTTGGTTCGTCCATGATTGTTCTTATTTTTTACCTCAAGAAAGGTATCACCAGAGTCAAGATAGGTGCGCACACGTACCTTTTGGCGCACGAGACGACCATTATGATGTTCCGTATACATCTCCTCATCAGGAGTATCGAGATAAATGGTGTGATAACGATTGTAGCGCTTACCATCAATCTGCTGCACCATGTACTTACCCTGCGCCAAGGCGAGCAACTGCTCCAACTGACCAATCGTAGCCAAGTACTTCTTGTCAATACGATTCATCAGTTTGATGCCACTCATCTCATCAAGTGAGATAGGAGGCAACTGGTCGAGAAGGTGCAATATCTGTTGTTCCATGGTATTAAGCGCACGACGCGAGTTTGTGCAAATATACAGATATTTTCGAAACATCCGTGTAGAAACACTGAAAAATAAGTCAAATGCTCGCCTAAATATATATATATGTGTATAAACTATTGCAAAAAAGAAAAAAACCGCCTACCTTTGACTCAATTATAATTCTATAAAACAAAAACAACATGCAAGAATATTTGAACGAAGCACAGGAGATGATGGAAATGGCCATCCTCCACGTAGAAGACGAACTCGCCCGCATCCGTGCTGGCAAAGCTAACACCCGCATCCTTGACGGTATCCGTGTGGACTCATACGGCAGCATGGTGCCCTTGAGCAATGTAGCCTCTGTGACCACTCCCGATGCACGTACTATCGCCATCAAGCCTTGGGACAAGAATATGATTCGTGTCATTGAGAAGGCAATTATAGACTCTCCCGTAGGTATCATGCCCGAGAATAATGGCGAGATTATCCGCCTCGGTATTCCCCCTCTCACCGAGGATCGCCGCAAGCAACTCGCCAAGCAGTGTAAGGAGGTGGCAGAGCATGCTAAAATCAGTATCCGTAACGCTCGCCGCGACTGCATTGATGCACTGAAGAAGGCTGTTAAGGACGGCATGCCCGAAGACGTACAGAAGGATGGCGAAGAGAAGGTTCAGAAACTGCACGACAAGTACATCAAGAAGGTGGACGACCTCTACGCTGACAAGGAGAAGGAAATCATGACCGTGTAATGCGTGGACTTGTAATCAAGAATACTGGCAGCCAATATATCGTGAAGACCGATGAGGGTTACCTTATCGACTGCCGCATCAAAGGCAACTTCCGGCTCAAAGGCATACGTAGCACCAACCCTGTGGCCGTAGGCGACAGGGTTGTGCTCACTGAGCCTGTCGATGGCATTGCCTATATCACCGATATCGAGGACCGCCGCAACTACATCATACGCCGCGCCTCGAACCTCTCGAAACAGTCGCACATCCTCGCCGCCAATGTCGACATGTGCCTGCTCATCGTCACCATCAATTATCCCGAGACCTCTACAACATTCATCGATCGCTTCCTCGCTACCGCAGAGGCCTACCGTATTCCCGTACATATTGTATTCAACAAGGTGGACCGCTATGATGAAGCTGAGCGTCGCTATCTCGAAGCCATCGTGCATCTTTATCGCACCATCGGTTACGACTGCTCATGCGTATCGGCACTCAACAACGAAGGCCTCGACAAAGTACGTTCCGCACTCAATGGCAAGACCACGCTGCTATCAGGCAACTCGGGTGTAGGCAAGAGCACGCTCATCAACGCCCTGCTTCCCGACCTCCGTCTACGTACTGCAGAGATATCAGAGCGACACAATACCGGTATGCACACCACCACCTTCTCTGAAATGTTTCCCTTCGGTGAGGGAGGCTGGCTTATCGACACACCGGGAGTAAAGGGTTTTGGAACCTTCGACATGGAAGAGGAGGAAATAGGGCACTACTTCCGCGAGATATTCGCGATCTCAGCAGACTGCCGCTATGGAAATTGCACCCATACCCATGAACCACACTGTGCTGTGCGCCAGGCCGTAGAGGAATGCCGCATCAGCCAATCACGCTATGCCTCATACCTAAGCATGCTTGATGATAAGGAGGAAGGCAAGTACCGTGAAGGATATTGAGTGAGACGACGGCCAAGGTTCGTGCAGACAAGTACTGCTGAAGTTCTTCAACAAAGTTAATAACAGATAACAAACAATAGACTACCATGAAACCAGCTACTATTCAAAAGAGACTATCATGCATCTTATTGTGTTTGGTATTTACCATCGGCACTATCATTGCCGCTGAACCTATCCGAGTGGCTTGCATAGGCAATAGCGTCACCTATGGCTACGGTCACAGCAACCCCAGTGTCACCTCCTACCCCACCCGCTTGGGACAGATGTTGGGCGATAAATACGAAGTGCGCAACTTCGGTCATTCGGGAGCCACACTTCTCTATCGTGGTCATCGCCCCTACATCCAACAGCAGGCATGGCGTAACGCTCTTACCTTTGCGCCCGACAAGGCTATCATACATCTCGGTCTGAACGACACCGACCCACGCAACTGGCCCAACTATCGTGATGAATTCATCCCTAACTACTTGGCCATTATCGATTCTTTGCGCACAGTGAATCCTAAAGTAGAAATATGGGTATGCCGTATGACACCCATCTTCCACGGCCATCGTCGTTTCAAGTCGGGCACACGTGACTGGCATGCACAGATACAGCAAGCGATCGAAGAAGTAGCACGCTTGGCCGACGTACATCTTATTGACTTGCACGAGCCCCTCTACCACCGTCCCGATCTCTTTGCCGATGCACTACACCCCGATGCTGAGGGTGCCCAAATACTGGCAGAGACCGTTTACTCTGCCATGACAGGCAACTATGGAGGACTCCAACTCCCCGCCATCTATAGTAGTAACATGGTGATACAGCGCGACAAGCCATTTATCCTACGCGGTACAGCCAATGCAGGGCGTAAGATTACCGCGACATTGGACAAGGAGAAGCAACGTGCAACCGCTGCAACTGATGGCTCGTGGGAGATCACTTTCAAGGCCCGCAAGGCGACGAATGAGCCCCTGACACTCACTGTTAGTGACAAAGACACTCAAATTACCCTCACCGACATCCTTGTTGGCGAGGTATGGCTCTGCTCGGGCCAATCCAACATGGTGTTCATGCTACGCCAAGCCACCGACGCCCAGGCCAATATCGATGAAGCGCTCACCAAGAAAAACTTGCGTATCTACGACATGCGTCCACGCGTATACACAGATGCGGTGATGTGGGATAGCATTTCGCTTGCCAGTCTCAACCGCCTCGATTACTATATACCCACTCAGTGGGCTGCACTTACACCAGACAACGCTCCCCACTTCTCGGCCATCGCCTATCACTTTGGTGCCATGTTGGCCGACTCGCTTGATGTACCTGTTGGTCTCATCTGCAATGCGGTGGGAGGAGCACCCATCGAATCATTCATCGACCGCTACACCCTTGAATACCATCCCGAATTGGTAGATATTCTCACCGATTGGCGCAACAACGACCGCGTGCAAGATTGGGTAAGAGGCCGCGGCTCATACAATATCCAATTGAGCAAGAAGCCCCTGCAACGTCACCCCTATGAACCCTGTTACCTTTATGAGGCGGGTATCGCCCCCCTGGCAGGCTACCCCTTACGTGGTGTTATTTGGTATCAAGGAGAATCGAATGCACATAACGTAGAGCTCTTCGCGACAGAATTCCCAGCCCTTGTCAGCAGCTGGCGTCGCACATGGAATGACGAGGAGATGCCTTTCCATTTCGTACAGCTATCCAGCATCAATCGCCCCTCATGGCCTCATTTCCGTGACGTGCAACGCCAATTGGCCGCAGAGATTGACCATTGCGAGATGGCCGTATCAAGCGACAAGGGAGACTCTTTAGATGTACACCCACGTAACAAGCGCCCTATTGGCGAACGTCTCGGCCGCATAGCTCTGCACCACGATTATGGCTACAAGAAATTAGTACCCTCTGGACCAACTATCCTCAGCGCCAAGAATAAAGGAAAGAGCATAGTACTCACCTTCGACTATGCCAAAGAGATGCATGCAGCTAACGGTACCGCTTTACGTACATTCGAAATTGCAGACGAACATGGTCTGTACTACCCAGCAGATGAGATAGAGATAAAAGGAAACACTATACGCCTACAAAGCAAACAGGTAAAACGCCCCGTACGTGCCCGTTACGGATGGCAGCCCTACACACGAGCCAATCTCGTAAACGGTGAAGGTCTTCCCGCAAGTTCTTTTGAAATCCGTTGCAAATAAAAACGGTAGTTATCCAAAACAAAAATAGGGTGTGCGGCACACCCTATTTTTAGTATACAAAGGACAGTCCCTATCCCTTACGCTCGTAATCGATAAAGGCATAGGCCTGGGCATGCTTCTCGTCAGCAAGATACTCTTCGCGTGAGACCTCCATCCACTCCTCGAGGTCAAGTCCAGGGAAAAATGCGTCAGCTTCAGCAGGAGTATCATCGACAAGTGTCAGATAGACGCGCTTGGCAAGACTGAGCGTCTGTTTATAGAGTTCGCCACCACCGATGATGTAGACATCTTCGGTATAATCACACTGCATCAGTGCTTCTTCGATGCTGCGGTAACACTCGGCATTCTCGTAATGTAAGCCCTCTTGACGGCTCAGCACGATATTGCGGCGATTGGGCAATGCCCCCTTGGGCAGCGACTCAAAGGTCTTGCGGCCCATGATGATAGTATGTCCTGTGGTGAGTGCCTTGAAACGCTTGAGGTCGTTAGGCAAACGATAGAGCAACTGGTTATTGAAGCCGATGGCATTGTTCCTTGCCACAGCCACGATGATAGAAACATTATCAAGAATGCTCATACTGATACTTTTCCTTTAATGTGTGGATGGGGATCGTAGTCTACAAGCTCGAAGTCCTCGAACTTGAAATCAAAGATACTCTTCACCTCAGGATTAATCTTCATCTTAGGAAGCGGACGGGGCTCACGTGTAAGCTGTAACTTCACCTGTTCCAGATGATCCTTATAGATATGCACGTCGCCAAAGGTATGCACAAACTCACCAGGCTCCAATCCTGTCACCTGTGCCATCATCATGAGCAACAATGCATATGAAGCAATATTGAAGGGAACACCAAGGAAGGTGTCAGCACTGCGTTGATAGAGTTGTAAGCTTAATTTACCATCAGCTACATAGAATTGGAAAAAAGCATGACAAGGAGGTAAGTTCATATTCTCAAGATCACCCACATTCCAAGCCGATACAATAATGCGGCGACTATCGGGATTGTTCTTGATGGTCTCGACGACCTCCTTAATTTGATCAACATGACCACCTTTATAATCGGGCCATGAGCGCCATTGATAACCATAGATATGTCCGAGTCCACCATCCTCATCGGCCCATTCGTTCCATATACGGACTCCATTATCCTGCAAATATTTCACATTGGTATCACCTGCCAAGAACCATAACAGCTCGTGAATAATTGACTTCAAGTGCAGCTTCTTAGTGGTAAGACAAGGAAAACCATCTTCAAGATTGAAGCGCATCTGATGTCCAAACACACTGATAGTACCAGTGCCCGTACGGTCGCTTTTCTCCACACCTTCTGTAAGGATACGATTGAGCAGGTCTAAATATTGTTTCATTGTATTTGATTCGTATTTCTGTTTTAGCTGCAAATATATTAAATTATTCGCTTTGTTTCCCACTTATTGAAAAAAAAAGTCTACATTTGCATCATTAAAAGAAAAAGACAATCCAAAGAAATGAAGACAAAGTCCGCCGAGTCCAAGCCCCAAAATGATGCTGTGCGCCACGCACGCCTCACCTGTTTGGTGAGCGACGACGAAATGCGTATCATCGACGGATACTTGAACAAATACGGCATCGAGAACAAAAGCCGCTGGATGCGCGAAACCCTGCTCGCCTTCATCCACCGCAATCTGGATCACGACTATCCCACTCTGTTCAACGAACACGACATGCGCCGATGAGCACTTCTGTTTCCCCTACTGACGATATCCGCTACATGAAGATGGCGCTCGACGAAGCCTCCCAGGCCTATGCCGACGACGAGGTGCCTGTAGGAGCTATTGTTGTATGCAAAGGACGAGTTATCGCTCGTGCCCACAACCTCACCGAAACGCTTACTGACGTCACTGCACATGCCGAAATGCAAGCTGTTACTGCTGCCGCAAACTACCTTGGAGGCAAGTACTTAAACGACTGCACGCTATATGTCACTGTAGAGCCTTGCACCATGTGTGCCGGTGCATTAGGATGGGCACAGCTGGGACGATTGGTTTATGGTGCTTCTGACGACAAACGTGGCTACCGACGCTTTGCGCCACAAGCTCTACATCCTAAAACCGAGGTTACCAAAGGGATTCTGGAAGACGAATGTTCTGAACTCATGAAACGCTTCTTCACTCAACGCAGATAGTCACAGAACGCACTCCGCACGAAACATCTGGCGTTTCTGTTACTTTTATTTGCATTATTGCGCAACATTTACTACATTCGCCCCTAATTAGAATTACTACAATCATTTACATATGAAAAAGACATTCTTTTTGATGAGTGCGCTGGTGGCTGCCATGAACCTAAGCGCACAAACTGCAAAAATGTGGCTCGACCCCAAGGTGAACCACGAGAATCGCAAGGAGGCACGCGCAGCCTACTTTGCCTATGAGAACACAGAACTCGCAGCACAAGCCGACAAGAGCAAGAGTGCCCGTTACCTTGATTTGACTGGCGAGTGGAAATTCAACTTTGTAAAAAATCACGATGAAGCTCCTGAAGGTTTCTTCTCCGTAGGCTATGACGACAGCAAATGGGAGAACTTCCCTGTGCCAGGACTTTTCGAGATTCTCGGCTATGGCGACCGTATTTATCGCAATGCGGGATATCCTTGGAGTAATCAGTTTGAGCCCAACCCTCCTTACATTGAAGAGCGCAACAACTACACCGGTTCATACCGCAAGTCATTCCTCATCCCCACAGATTGGAGAGGTCAGCAAGTATACCTTCACGTGGGTTCAGCAACATCAAACCTAATGGTATGGGTTAACGGCAAGTATGTGGGCTACAGCGAGGATGCCAAGATGGCTGCCGAGTTTGACATCACTCCCTACCTTACACCAGGGAAGGAGAACCTCATAGCCATGCAGGTGATGAGATGGTGCGATGGCTCGTACCTCGAGGACCAGGACTTCTGGCGTTTTACGGGTATCGCTCGCGAGGTGTACATGTATGCTCGTCCTCAAGCACGCGTGAATGATTTATTCATTCTTCCCGACTTGGACAAGAATTACAAAAACGGAACACTGAAAATTTCAGCCACCGCTGACAATGCTGCAGGAAAGAGCTTGCGCTATACTCTGACAGACGCAACAGGAAAGGTCTTGAAAACTGTGACCACCGCCATCAGTGGCGAAGGAAAAGCAGAAACCATATTGGCGATTACCAATCCCGCCAAGTGGACTGCCGAGACCCCCTATCTTTACAATCTCGACATTGAGCTTGTTGACGGCAGCGATATCATTGAGGCTATCCGCCAAAAAGTGGGATTCCGCAAGGTAGAGCTCAAGAACTATCAGGTGCTTGTTAATGGACAGCCTGTGTATTTCAAGGGAGCCAACCGTCACGAGCTCAGCACCGATGGTGGTTATGCTGTGTCAATGGGAGAGATGATTCGTGACATCCAAATCATGAAGCAGCTCAACATTAATGCTGTACGTACTTGTCACTATCCAGATGACCCTCGCTGGTACGAGCTGTGTGACGAGTATGGTTTATATGTAGTGGCTGAGGCCAATATCGAAAGCCATGGCATGGGCTATGGAGAACGCACTTTGGCCAAGAACCCCGATTTTGAGTTAGCTCATTTGGAGCGTAACATCAGCAATGTAATGACTTTCAAGAATCACCCCTCAATCATCTTCTGGAGCTTGGGCAACGAGGCAGGGAACGGTCCGAACTTTGAAAAAGCCTACGATTGGATCAAGGCCTACGACAACAGCCGTCCTACGCAGTATGAACAGGCTTGCAATGCTCGAAACAGCGATATCCGTTGTCCCATGTATGCAGACTACAACTATATGGAGCGCTATGGCAAGAACCCCGACAAACCTCTCATACAGTGCGAGTATGCTCATGCTATGGGTAACTCCATCGGTGGTTTGAAGGAGTATTGGGATCTCATCCGCAAGTATCCTGCCCTGCAAGGCGGTTTCATTTGGGACTTTGCCGACCAAGGCCTCCGCGACACCAACAAGGAGGGCAAGCAAATCTTCACTTATGGTGGTGACTATGGCCGCTATCCCGCTTCGGACAACAACTTTAACTGTAATGGTATTGTCGCTCCCGACCGTCGCTACAATCCTCACGCTTACGAGGTGCGTTACAACTACCAAGAGATATGGGTTACAGCAAAGGATTTGAAGAAAGGGCAAATTGAGGTGCGCAACGAGCACTTCTTCACCGACCTCAGCAACTACTATCTTGCATGGACTCTCCTCGAAGAGGGCAAGGCTGTGGCTGGAGGAAAAGTCGAAAATCTTAACATCCCCGCACAAAGCAAGAAGGTGGTAACCCTCAAAGGTTTCAAACACCCCACAGCCAATGGCAAAGAGTATATGCTCAACGTAGAATTCCGTCTCAAAAACGCGACTCCACTCCTTGGAGAGGACTGGGTGTCAGCCCACGAGCAGTTCCAACTTACCGAGTATGCATACCCCACCATCGAGACTATCGTAGATGCTGAAGGAGAAGCGGTCAGTCAAGATATACACGTGGCGTGCCTCATCCTTAAGGGTGGCGACCTCACCGTAACATGGAACCGTTGGAATGGCTGGATTGAGTATATTGATGTCAACGACATTCCAATGATGGAGAAGGGCTATTCCTTGAAGCCCAACTTCTGGCGTGCACCGACCGACAATGACATGGGGGCAGGGCTACAACGCCGTTTTATAGACTGGAAGAATCCAGAACTTCGCCTTACCAAGGAGGGACTCACATGGACTAAGGAAGGAAATAACATGGTGGTAACTGCGCAGTATGAATTACCTAAGCTCGAGGCCATTCTCGTGATGAAGTATACCCTCACTGCAGACGGACAGCTCATCGTAAGCCAATCGCTCAAAGCAGGCGAGAACAAAGAAGGTAAGCCTCACCTATTCCGCTTTGGCATGCAAATGGTAATGCCCGAGGCTTATGCTTACATCCAATACTATGGCAATGGACCTGAGGAGAACTACATCGACCGCAACAATGACCAAACCATTGGACTTTACAACCAAGCTGTAGCGAACCAATACTTCCCCTATATCCGTCCACAGGAGTCGGGCAACAAGACCGAAGTACGCTACTGGCGTGTGCTCGATGCTGCAGGAAAGGGCCTTGAGTTCTATGGTACTGAAGCGCTTAATGCCACGGCACTCAACTACCTGCAGAGCGACCTCGATGATGGTTGGGACAAAGACCAGCGACACTCAGGCGACCTCACACCGCGCGACTTCACCGTAGTGAGCATCGACAAACAACAGTTTGGTGTAGGTTGTGTCAACTCATGGGGTGCATGGCCTCGCTGGGAGTACCAGATGCCATACGGTGACTATGAGTACACCTTCGTGATCCGTCCAGTAAAGTAAAACTGTTTATATAGAAGTTCTTGACCTTTTAGATAGTCCGGAACTTCTATATTTTTATACACACACAACTATGAAAATAAAACAATATGCATGTGCATTGCTACTATCCCTTGGATTGACAGCCAATGCTGCAAACACAATAACTAAGGTAAACCAAGTAAACACAGAGGTTACACTGAGCACCGATGTAGATTATGTTATCACTGGCTCTACCCCCTTTACAAGCAACGGAAAGGTAAACATCACCAATACCGAGCATGCTGTACTCATCATCCAAAGCATACGTCCTAGCATCGTCATCAGTGACCACTTGAGAGGACATGTGTATATCAATGGAGCACAAGCCGTAAATGGCCAGAACTGTCAGGTTAAGATGTATGCTCAGGGTGCTATTATCATGCCCTACGATAAGGAGATCAAACCTCTTACAGTATATTCCGAACAAAACTTTGGAGGAACTGCAGTCAACGACTTTGGTTTGGAGCATTCGGGAGGGTTCATGAACTCCCTTACCGACGCCAAGCTAAACAATCAGATACGCAGTTTCAAGCTCAAGCGAGGTTATATGGTAACTTTTGCTACCGGACTCAGCGGTTGGGGATATAGCCGCTGCTTCATCGCAGACAAAGAAGATCTCGAGATAGCCGTACTCCCCACCGTATTTGACGGCCGTATCAGTTCGTATCGTGTATTCCAATGGTACGATGCGCAGAAGAAGGGATTGGCCAGCGACACACGCCAAGAGCAAAATGGCATGTTGGGCACTAGCTGGTGCTACGATTGGGCCGCAGGCTTCAGCCACTTGCCTGACCGCGAGTGCGTACCTCACCAAATTTATGTTGCATGGCCTTCTGCCTCAGCTTGCGGCAGTGCCACCTATGCTTGCCACATGAAGACCAACAACGAACCAGGCAACAGTGCCGACGACACACCTCAAAGTGTCGAAACAATTCTCAATCAATGGCAAGACTTGATGCGTACAGGCTTGCGTCTCTGCTCTGAGTCATCACACGATGGCAGTTGGGCACATCTTGACGAATTCATTGCTGCAGTAGACGCACGTGGCTGGCGTTGCGACATCCTTGACCTACACTGTTATTGGTCAGGAGGATTCGACAACATGCAATACTATTATGAAAAGTATGGCAAACGTCCTATCTGGATATCAGAGTTCGTATGGGGTGCTTCATGGAATAATAACGGTATCTTTGCCACTGACCGCAGTTTCTCTACTGCCAACCAGCAGAAGAATCTCGACGCCATGAAGGGGATTCTCACTTCACTCAACAATTCACCTTATGTAGAGCGTTATGCCTACTGGAACAGCGAGGCAGACTGTTCGAAGTTGTTACGTGGAACAAACGAAATGTCACTTACCGGTAACTACTACCGCGACATGAATTCAGGCATGGCCTACCGTAAAGAGTACGAGAAGATTCCTAACGTTGTATATTCTGCACCAGGCAATGTAACTGGTGATTGGGCCAACCAGAAAACTGGAATCTACAAGCTTTCATGGGAAGATACCAATGGCGACATGCTCAACGAGATCCAAGTACAACGTAAATCAGACGACGAAGACTATGTCACGATCAAAACGATCAAGCCCGCCGACCAAAACGGTAAGAAGGTGACATACACATTCCAAGACACATTGACTTCTGCCGGAATCTACGAATACCGTATCGTCAACCTCACGGCAGAGAACAAGATGCTAGCTTCGCCTATATTCAAGGCGTCACGTTCCACGATTGAGAGTAGCGAATCTATCCACTATGGAGAGATGATATTGGTAGGCTTCGATGAGATAAAAATCGGTTATAATGAAGACGCACCTTTTGCAGAGGAGCCAGCCATATTTATGGGTGCACTCACCAACAATAACACAAGCCTCAACCTAACCAACTTAGTCACCTTGGCCACAGAAAGTGGATTTACTTACACTCCTAGTCCATGGTTATCTTCAGCATCTGCCGAAATGGAAAAAGCCGAAATGATTTCCTTCATGGCACTCACTGAAGGAAGCCATCAGTTTGGTCCATTGGCATGCGAAGTGGGTACAGCTAGGGTCAGAATGACCAAAGAGCAGTCAGTAACATTCACCACCCCATTTCCCGAGGGAGTGACACCCGTGGTACTGACAGAAATTTACAAGCCCTCAATCATCAAATCACCCATGGTGACAAAGGTTTGGGATATCACAAACACCGGATTCAAGTGCCAAGTCATGGTAGAAGAAGGAGCCACGACAGCCTCATCAAACTACAATGTCAACTACATGGCCATTACACCCGGCGTAGGCGTTGTTGATGATTCCCGAGGCTTGAAGATTGCCGCAGGACGAAACAGCAGCTCCATGTACGGCACCTCCAATCGCGCCAACTACTTCATGCTTGGTGAGGACACATTGTACAGCCTATCGCCTTACATCTTCCTTAACCTGCAGACAAGAAATTATGATGCTGCCACCATCTTACGTAAGAATAAGACTAATATCACAGAAGAGATCAATGGTGTGAAATACACCGTCGGTGCTCGTATCAAGCGCGTAACCGACCCCAACAAGAAGACAACCGCGGACGGTACCAAGCTCAATGCTACTTCAATGAAGGATGACCTCGGCTGGGTAGTACTCTACACACGAGGCAAGGATACCTCTGAGCCTACGGATATAGACGTTATAGAAGAGAAAACGTCTGCCCCTCTCAGACCTTATGTCGTAGACGGAGTTATCCATGTAGATGGCCACGCCTCTTTTGAGGTATACAGCACGCAAGGCATCAAGCTCAATCCTCACCAAGCGCAGCTCCCCGGCGTATACGTAGTTCGTACAGCCCAGTCTACCGCAATGGTGATAGTAAAATAATAAGATATGAGTCCGCTTGACCTCATCAGCAAGTATTGCACAAACGATAAGCAACGACACATCTTGCTTGAGCACAGCCGATCAGTCGCGGATAAAGCCTTAGAAATAGTTCGTCGGCATCCTGAATGGGATGCCGATGAACTGTTCATCGAAGAAGCCGCCTTACTGCACGATATCGGCATTGTATATGTAAATGCGCCTGCAATAGAATGTCATGGTACGGAGCCCTATATTTGTCATGGCATATTAGGAGCAGAGATACTACGTAAAGAAGGCTGGGAGAAACATGCTTTAGTTTGCGAGCGTCATACAGGTACAGGCCTGACTCTACAACAGATAGCAAGCCAGAACCTTCCCCTCCCCCATTGCGACATGCAACCCATAAGCATAGAGGAGCAGATAATCTGTTTTGCCGACAAGTTTTTCTCCAAGACTCGTCTGGAAACAGAGAAGTCCGTAGAGCAGGCACGCCGTAGCTTGGAGAAGTTCGGTACTGAAGGACTGATAAAATTCGACACTTGGTGCAACAGGTTCCTCTGATTTCTACATCTTTGCGATAAATTCACAACGTTTATTAATACTACCCACAAATAAAACGAGTTTTTTCGCTCGTTTTTATTATCTTTGCGCCTAATTAGTGAAACTAGTAAAAAGATAAAGAATATGGCACAACAAGAAGAAACTTTCAAGAAAATCGTATCGCACTGTAAGGAGTATGGTTTCGTATTCCCCTCATCTGAAATCTACGATGGCCTTGGCGCTGTGTATGACTATGGTCAGATGGGTGTCGAGTTGAAGAACAATATCAAACAATACTGGTGGCAGTCTATGGTGTTGCTCAACGACAACATCGTAGGTATCGACTCAGCCATCTTCATGCACCCCACCATTTGGAAAGCATCGGGTCACGTAGATGCATTCAACGACCCCCTCATCGATAACAAAGACTCCAAGAAGCGCTATCGTGCCGACGTGCTCATCGAGGACCAACTTGCCAAGTACGACGAGAAGATTGCCAAGGAGGTAGCCAAGGCCGCCAAGCGCTTTGGTGAGGCTTTCGACGAGGCTCAGTTCCTCGCGACCAACGGCCGTGTACTCGAGATTCAAGCCAAGCGCGATGCTTTGCACGAGCGTTTCGCTGCTGCCCTCAACGCATCAGATTTGAACGAACTCCGTCAAATCATCCTTGACGAGGAGATTGTATGCCCCATCTCAGGCACACGCAACTGGACCGAGGTACGTCAGTTCAACCTGATGTTCTCTACCGAAATGGGCTCCACCGCTGATGGCGCTATGAAGATTTACCTCCGCCCCGAGACTGCGCAGGGTATCTTCGTAAACTACCTCAACGTACAGAAGACCGGCCGCATGAAGGTTCCCTTCGGTATCGCACAGATTGGTAAGGCCTTCCGTAACGAAATCGTTGCCCGTCAGTTCATCTTCCGCATGCGCGAGTTCGAGCAGATGGAGATGCAGTTCTTCGTACGCCCTGGCACAGAGCTCGAGTGGTTTGCCAAGTGGAAAGAGACCCGTCTGAAGTGGCACAAGGCCCTCGGCTTCGGCGACGACCACTACCGCTACCACGACCACGACAAGTTGGCTCACTATGCCAATGCTGCAACGGATATCGAGTTCCTCATGCCCTTCGGCTTCAAGGAGGTAGAGGGTATCCATAGCCGCACCGACTTCGACTTGTCACAGCACGAGAAATATTCAGGCAAGAGCATCAAGTACTTCGACCCCGAGATCAACGAGAGCTACGTACCTTACGTTATCGAGACCTCAATCGGTGTTGACCGTATGTTCCTCAGCGTGCTTTGTGCTTCATACCAGGAGGAGAAATTGGAAAATGGCGAGACCCGCGTAGTACTGCGCCTCCCCGCAGCCCTCGCTCCCGTAAAACTCGCTATCATGCCTTTGGTGAAGAAGGATGGTCTGCCCGAGAAGGCGCGTGAGATTCAAGACATGCTAAAGTTCCACTTCAACTGTCAGTACGACGAGAAGGATTCAATCGGTAAGCGTTACCGTCGCCAGGATGCAATCGGCACTCCCTATTGTATCACTATCGACCACGACACCTTGAAGGACAACTGCGTAACCTTGCGTAACCGTGACACCATGGAACAGGAACGCGTAAGCATCGACAGCCTCGTAGGTCTTCTCGCTGACAAGGTGAGCATCACTGGCACGCTCAAAACTCTCAAATAATGAAGTATCTCAAACTGATATCACTTCTATTCGTTACTATGCTTGGTGGCCTCTTCGCGTCATGCGAAGAGACTACCGAGGTAGACGAATATGCCAATTGGCAAGAGCGAAACGAAGCGTTCATTGACTCCATTGCCAGAGTCGCAGAAGCTAATACTGATGGCAAGTGGAAAAGAATACTCTCGTTCAAACTCGACTCGATAGACACCCAAGGTAACCCTATAGAGCACGATGTTGAAGACTACATCTATTGCCATATCGAGCAAAAAGGAGAGGGAAGCGAACATCCCTTATATACCGACTTTGTATCTGTCAACTATAGAGGACGCCTGATTCCTACCATCAGCCAACCTAAGGGTCTGGTATTCGACGAATCGTATAGAGGAGAATTCAATCCACTCTTCAACACGTCCCGTAACTTTTATGTCGATGATCTTATCGTGGGTTGGAGCACCGCACTGATGAATATGGTAAAGGGCGACCATTGGCACGTTTATATCCCCGCGAACTTAGGATACGGAAGTCAAAAGAAAGAAGATATCCCAGCGCACTCCACGCTCATCTTCGATTTAAACTTGGTAAACTTCAGCGCCGAGTAAATAAAGCAGAAGCATTTATCACCCGATAAAGATTGAATAAAAAAAGAAGCCGATTTTCATCGACTTCTTTTTTGTTGGGCTACCCGGACTCGAACCAGGAAAGGCAGGACCAGAATCTGCAGTGTTACCATTACACCATAGCCCAATCATTTCGGGTGCAAAGGTAGTACAAGTTCGTCGAACTACAAAACAAAAAGCAAAGTTTTTTCGTATTATTTTTAAATCCATCACAAAACTCATACTAAACCAGCAAGTTGCGACTATACAAAAAAAAGAGTGCAAAGGCGACCTCTGCACTCTTTCTCTTATGCAATCGACATTTAAGCCTTGCGGATATAGTCAACAAGCCATTCGCCGATTTCCTTAGTGCCATACTTAGCGCCACCCTCAACCTGAATCTCGGGGGTACGTACGTTGGCATCGAGCGAAGCATCTACAGCCTGACGGATGAGAGCGCCTTCAGCCTTGAGGTCGAAGTACTCGAAGAGCATAGCCACTGAGAGCACCTGCGCCAAGGGATTAGCGATGTTGAGACCCTTAGCCTGAGGCCATGAGCCGTGGATGGGCTCAAATACGGGAGTGCTCTCACCGGTAGATGCTGAAGGAAGCAAGCCCATAGAGCCACTGATTACCGAGCCCTCATCGGTAAGGATGTCACCAAAGGTGTTCTCGGTCACCATCACGTCGAAGAAAGTAGGCTCCTGAATCATACGCATAGCAGCATTGTCTACATACATATAATCAGTCTTCACCTCAGGGTACTGGGGAGCCATCTCCTGCGCAATCTGGCGCCACAGACGTGATGAAGCCAACACATTGGCTTTGTCTACCACAGTAAGGTGCTTGTTGCGCTTCATGGCATATTCGAATGCCACCTTGAGGATACGCTCAATCTCGGGACGAGTGTAATAGTTGGTATCGTAGGCCTTCTCGTTATCTTGATACTTCTCACCGAAGTACATACCACCAGTCAGTTCACGAATGCAGATGAAGTCGGCATTCTCTACCAACTCGGCACGTAGGGGAGACTTGTGCACCAGGCACTTGAAGGTCTGCACGGGACGGATATTTGCAAAAAGACCCAACTTCTTGCGCATAGCGAGCAAGCCCTGCTCGGGACGCACCTTGGCAGTGGGGTCATTGTCAAACTTGGGGTCACCTACTGCAGAGAAGAGCACCGCATCGGCCTCTTTACAAATCTCGTAGGTTTCCTCGGGGAAAGGATCACCCACCTCATCAATGGCATGAGCACCACAAATAGCATGCTTATATGATACGTTGTGACCAAATTTCTCACACACGGCGGTCATTACATCTACACCTACGGCAGATATTTCTGGGCCGATACCGTCACCGGCCAATACTGCAATTTTAAAGTCCATAGTTTGTCAGTTTTATTTTATGTACAATCTTTTTACCTGTTTCCCGCCGACTTACATACACCTTAGGATGCGTCGCGGCATCGAGAAGTGCAAAGTTAACAATAATTGTTAATCAACAAGCAGTTTTACACTTTTTTTCGCAACAACTGCACCATCTTCTCTGCTGCATGCTCCGAAGCACCGGCCTCGCCGAGGGGACGCAACACCATTTCATCGTACTCCTTGAACATGCGATTGCGATAGAAGTCCTCCAAGAGCAACTGGTCGAGTTCTTCCTTGAGTTCACGTTCGTTCATCCCGTCGGCCACAAGTTCCCGTACTACGGTAAAGTTGGCCACCAGATTAACCAATGAGATATGCTTCACCTTGAGCACCAAGCCACGCAGCCACGACACAACCTTGCCGAACTTCATATAGTAGCACACCACCTGAGGCACACGGAAGAGTGCCGTCTCCAAGGTTGCCGTGCCCGAGGTTACCATAGCGGCATAGGAGTGTGCAAGAAGAGGATAAGTCTCAGCAAACACAATTTTCGTGCCTTGAATACCGAATCCCCGATACATTTCCTCCTCTATGCCAGGTGCTCCGGCTATGACCCATTGGAAGCCTTTGAAATGCTTCGTGGCTGCAAGCATAATGGGCAGATTATCCTTTATCTCCTGCTTGCGGCTTCCTGCAAGCAGAGCAACGATAGGCAACTGGGGATTCAGTCCATGGCGAGCACAGAAAGCCTCACGCGACTCTGCATATTGCGACTTGAACTCGGCTACGGCATCCACGCAAGGATTGCCCACATAATGTATGGGATAGTTATGCCCTGCAAAGTAGGGTACCTCGAAAGGCAGTATAGAGAACATCTCGTCCACGTATCGGCGAATATCCTTTATTCGATACTCCTTCCAAGCCCATATCTTAGGTGATATATAATAATAGACGGGAATCTGCGTATGTGTCTTCACGTACTTGGCTATCGAGAGATTGAATCCGGGGTAGTCCACCAGTATCACCACATCGGGAGCCCATGCCAAGATGTCCTCCTTGCACTGCTTCATCCCCCGCATAATGGTCCCTGCATGGAGCGCCACCTGCACAAAGCCCATGTAGGCCAATTCACGATAGTGCTTCACCAAGGTGCCACCAACCGCCGCTTGCATCAGGTCGCCGCCAAAAAAGCGGAACTCCGCCTTCTCATCACGTGCCTTCAGCGCGCGCATGAGGTTCGATGCGTGCAGGTCGCCAGAGGCCTCACCTGCTATGAGATAGTATTTCATTTTCAGTTGGTTAGTTTGTTCTTACATCAAAACAATCCTGATAGTTTTCCGTTTTTCCACCACCCTTGTCTCAGTCCAGATAGGTCTAGACTGGAGTCCAGAAGGCTCTGAACTCCAGTTCGGCAATGTCCGTACTGAGATATTACAGATTCCAATTCTCTTGAATCTCTTGCATCAGGGCATAATCGGTCATATCAATCTGTATGGGAGTTACCGCTACGTAGCCTTCGGTGAGGTTAGGGCGATCTGCTTCGTGCGGATTCTCGTCGCGCAAGCAGAAACTACCCACGAGCCAGAAGTAATTGCCTCCACGCGGATGAGGATGTTCCTCCCACTCCTGAGTCCACTCGCCGCGAGCCATACGACATACCTTGACACCCTCATAGATAGGTGTTGCGGGGAAGTTGACATTGAGGCAAGAGCCTGTAGGAAGACCACGTTCAAGCACCTGCTCCACCATCTTCACAATGTAGGGGGCACAAGGCTCGAAGTCGGCCTCAGGTGAATGATTGTCAAGCGAGAAGCCTACTGAAGGAATGCCCTTCATACAGCCCTCGATGACAATGCCCATCGTACCCGAATAGTGCACATTGACACCCGAGTTGTCGCCATGGTTGATGCCACCGACGATAAGGTCGGGTTGGCGATCAGGAAACAGCTCGTGCAATGCCATCTTGATGCAGTCGACGGGTGTCCCCGAGCACTTATAGATGGTGAGATGCTCGCGCTCACTCACGAGGCTGTAGTATACTGGTTCTTTGGAAGTAATGGCACATCCCATACCCGAGCGTCCACCCTCGGGGGCCATCACGATAACATCGGCAAAAGTGGAAAGCAATTCGGCCACAAAGTTAATGCCGCGAGCCTTGTAACCATCATCGTTAGAGATGAGTATCAGAGGTCTTTCGTTGTTCATAAGTGCAAATATATGAACGCGAATTTAGCACAAAAGCCGCTAAGCGCCAAAAGTTTTCCACCAAAACGGCAAGTTATCCACATTTTTAGAAACTTTAATCACTTTTTTTATATTAATAGGTAGATTATTACTTACTTCGCACCTTGAAACATTTTAGTATATTTTATTAAATGGGAAAAATCATTGCATTAGCCAACCAAAAGGGCGGTGTGGGCAAGACCACCACTGCCATCAACTTGGCAGCTTCGCTGGCAACCTTGGAGAAGAAGGTTCTACTCATCGATGCCGACCCACAGGCCAACGCCTCATCGGGACTCGGTGTGGACATACAGACTGTAGACTGCTCTATCTATGAGTGCCTTATCGACGGACGCGATCCACGCGAAGCCATATACACCACCGACATCGAAGGACTCGATGTCATTGCCTCGCACATCAACCTCGTCGGCGCAGAGATTGAGATGCTCAACCTCGAAGGTCGCGAGACCGTGATGAAGCGTTTGCTCGAACCCTTCTTGTCCGAGTACGACTATATCCTCATCGACTGTTCTCCTTCACTGGGTCTCATCACGGTGAATGCCCTCACGGCTGCTCATTCGGTTATCATCCCCGTGCAGTGCGAATATTTTGCGCTAGAGGGTATCAGCAAGTTGCTCAATACCATTAAGATTATCAAGTCGAAGCTCAACCCCACACTTGGCATCGAAGGTTTCTTGCTCACGATGTACGATTCACGCCTACGCTTGAGCAATCAGGTGCTCGACGAGGTACGCCGTCACTTCCAGGAACTGGTGTTCGACACCGTTATCCAACGCAACGTGCGCCTCAGCGAAGCCCCCAGCCACGGCATCCCCACCATTCTCTACGATGCAGAGTCAAAGGGAGCACAGAACTACCTGGCATTGGCACAGGAAATCATTAAAAAAAGTTGAAAGTGGAAAGATGAAAGATGAAAGGTATTCTTTGAATGATGAGGACTTTTATTTTTCTATCTAAAAACGCTAATTATGAGTTACGGACCATTACTACAGAAGAGCAAGCAATTCGCTATAAGAATTATACGATTCTACTCTTTCCTTCAAAAGGAAAAAGGAGAGATTGTCATTTCAAAGCAGATTTTGCGAAGTGGTACCAGTATAGGAGCCAATGCACGAGAAAGCAACAACGCTCAAAGCACAGCAGATTTTATCAACAAACTATCTATTGCGCTAAAAGAAGCGGATGAAACGGCTTATTGGATGGAACTTCTGTACGAAAGCGACATCATAGACCAACAGCAATTTGATTCCATGTACATCGACTTAAAAGAACTAATTGCATTATTAACATCAAGTATAAAAACCTGTAAACAAAACAATCACCTAGCATAAGGTGGAACAGAAGAAGGAGAACTTTCATCTTTGACTTCGTCGAACTTCGCTTCGCCCGCTTGCACGAACTTTCATCTTTCATCTTTCCACTTTCCACTCGAAATATATGGCACAAAAGAAATACCCCTCATTAGGCCGCGGCCTCGATGCCCTCATCTCTACCGATACGGTAAAGACCGAAGGGTCATCGTCTATCAGTGAGATATCCATACATCTCATCAAGGCCAACCCCAATCAGCCCCGCCGTGAGTTTGACCCCGAGGCATTGCAGGAACTCGCCGACTCTATCAAGGAGATTGGCATCATACAGCCCATCACATTGCGCAAGATGGACGACGGCACCTACCAAATCATTGCAGGTGAGCGCCGCTTCCGTGCATCACAACTCGCAGGCCTCACCGCCGTGCCGGCCTATATCCGCACTGCTGACGATGAGAACGTAATGGAGATGGCACTCGTGGAGAACATCCAGCGTGAGGACCTTAACGCCATGGAGATTGCCCTCGCCTACCAGCACCTGCTCGAAGAGTACGAACTCACCCAAGAGCGATTGAGCGAACGCGTAGGCAAGAAGCGCACCACCGTAGCCAACTACCTACGCCTCTTGAAGTTGCCCGCACAGATTCAGATGGCACTCAAGAATCGCGAACTCGACATGGGCCATGCACGTGCTCTGCTCGCGCTCGACAACCCCGTAGAGCAGATCAACCTCTTCCAAGAGATACAGACTCTCGGATACTCGGTGCGCAAGGTCGAGGAGATTGTAAAGAAGAGCAAGCAGAAAAAGGAGGGAAGCAAGAAGGGTTCACAGACCAACGAATACGACTTGCTGAAACACCACCTTGCCAACTTCTTCCAAACCGACGTACAACTAACATGCAATAACAAGGGAAAGGGAAAGATTGCCATCACCTTCAAGGACGAGCAAGAGCTGGAGCGCATCATAGCCCTGCTCGACAAGCTAAAAGCATGATATGACGACGCTACGCCGGATACTCCCCCCCCTATTCGCCCTATTGGCGATGCTTTGCCTGCCCAGTACAATTACTGCGCAGGCACAGCACTTTGTGGGGGATAGCACGTATTTCGTCATGCCCGACCTGAAAGAACTCAACCTTTCCGTCCTCCCTGAAATTCCTGGAATCTCCGAAGCAGACTCCACAGGAGCCACAAAACTCACCCGTCGCCAACTCCGTCAGCAGCGCCTTGCCTCCTTCACCCCCGACCCTGGCAAAGCCACATGGAGCGCTCTCGTATTCCCCGGTGGCGGACAAATCTATAACCACAAATATTGGAAACTACCCATCGTATATGGTGGATTCCTTGGTTGTGCCTATGCGCTCAATTGGAACAACCAAATGTACAGCGACTACTCGCAGGCCTACCTCGACATTATGGATGACGACCCAGGCACTGCCAGTTATGAGGATTTCCTTCCCCCACGCTATAACGTTGAGGCCAACAAGGACTACCTCACTCGCGTGTTCAAGAACCGTAAGGACAACTATCGTCGCCAACGCGACCTTAGCATCTTCTGCTTCATTGGTGTCTACCTCCTCTCTGTTGTCGATGCCTATGTCGATGCCGAGCTCTCCAACTTTGACATCACCGACGACCTCAGTGTACAGGTGCGCCCTACGACCATAGAGAACAGGCAGAACACCCTACGTAACCAAGCCTACGGGCTACAATGCAGTTTCAGTTTCTAATCCGCACGACACACATCCAAGCCATGCAGTTCTTTAGCGACATAAGCCATCTTTTCCCCATCACCAACCCCACGTGGATATTCCTTGTGGTGTTAGCCATTATTCTTTTTGCGCCACTATTATTCAACCGCATTCGTGTACCCCACCTCGTGGGAATGATTTTGGCCGGTGTGCTGGTGGGTGAGCATGGTCTCAACATTCTGTCACGTGACAGCAGTTTTGAGCTTTTTGGCAAGATGGGACTCTATTATATCATGTTCCTTGCCAGTTTGGAGATGGACCTCGAGGGATTGAAGAAGAACCGCACGCGAGGCATCACCTTCGGCCTCATCACCTTCACCATCCCCACGGTAATTGGCTTTGCCGTCGGACAATGGGTATTACACCTACCTTGGGAGGCCTCGCTGTTGCTCTCATGCATCATCTCCTCACACACCCTCATCGCCTACCCCATCGTAGGTCGCTACGGACTGAGCCGACACGATTGTGTCACCATAGCCATTGCCGGCACCATGATAGCCCTACTGCTGGCCCTGTTTATGTTGGCCGGTATCTCGGCAAGTGCCAAAGGAGATGTAAGCGCACAGTTCTGGGTTATATTCCTCTTGAAGTGCGTGGCATATTGCTGTTTCATCTTCCTTGCCTATCCGCGCTTCACGCGCTACTTTTTCAAGCACTATAGCGACAACGTCACCCAGTTTACCTTCGTGCTCGTCATGCTCATCTTGAGTGCAGCGCTATCTGAATTGGCAGGACTCGAAGGCCTCTTCGGAGCCTTCCTTGCCGGCTTGGTACTCAACAGATACATTCCGCGCGTATCCCCCTTGATGAACCGCATCGAGTTTGTGGGCAATGCCCTCTTCATCCCCTATTTCCTCATCAGTGTGGGCATGTTGGTCAACTTGAAAAGTATGTTCGACCACAGCGAAGCCATCTTCGTGATGCTCGTACTGGTAGTGACGGCCACGCTCACCAAGTGGTTGAGTGCATGGATTACTCAATTGGCACTACGCATGAAGGCCTCAGAGCGCCGTATGCTCTTCGGACTCAGCAATGCCCATGCAGCAGGTGCGTTGGCCATAATCATGGTGGGAACCCAACTTGAAGTAGCGCCCGGCGTGGCACTCATTGGAGACGACATCATCAACGGAGTGGTGCTGGTCATCCTCGTCAGTTGCATTATCAGTTCTTTGGCAACCGAGCGCGCGGCACGTGAGATTGCCCTCTCCGACACCTCTGCGCCCAACGGCACAAACAATGCCAACGAGAAGATTATGGTAGCGCTCAACAATCCCGAAACGGTAGAAGCACTCATCGATACCGCTGTAATGATGCGCAACCCGAAGTCGAAGAAGGAAATGATAGCCCTACAGGTGTGCCTCGACAACGACCGTGTGGAGCAGCAATTAAAGCAAGGTAAACTAAACCTCGAGTGTGCAGCCAAGACCGCAGCCTCGGCCGACGTGCAACTCTCGACCCACAACCGTGTCGGGGTGAACGTCGTAGGAAGCATCGTGCACTCCATGAAAGAACTTGAAGCGTCAGAATTGCTACTTGGTCTGCACCACAAACGCCGCATGGGTGACTCTTATCTTGGAACCGTGGCAACCGACCTCCTGGCACGCATCAACCACCAAGTCATCATCGTCAACTACCTGATGCCCGTCAACGTGATACACCGCATCATCGTGGCCGTACCCGAATGGGCCGAGAAGGAGGTAGGCTTCTACCTATGGGTAGAGCGTGTGAGCCGTATGGCTGAGCAGTTGGGCTGCCGCATCGACTTCTACGCACACACCAATACCATCCCCCTATTGAAGGAGTATATCCAGGCCAACCACCCAAGTGCACGCACCTCATACGTCGCTCTCGACGATTGGAACGACCTGCTCATCGTGACACAGCACCTCAGCTACGACCACCTCTTCGTGCTCGTCAGTGCCCGCCGCGGAGGCATCTCATGGCAACCATCATTCGATAACCTCCCCACCCAGTTGGTACGTCATTTCTCCAATAACAGTTTGATGATTATCTACCCTGAGCAGTTTGGCCAGGCACATGAGTTATCATATGCACAACCGCTGCCTACGAGTTGAAAGTTGAAAGATGAAAGATGAAAGTTATCAAGCGAGCGAGAAGCAAGTTTACTTGCGATTGCTCAGCGAGCGGAGCAACTTCGACGAAGTCAAAGATGAAAGTGAAAATATGAAAGATGAAAGTGAAAATATAAGAGAGTCATGGACTGACCGCACGGAATTGCTGCTTGGTAAAGACAAGATGCAACGCTTGCGTGATACCCATGTACTCGTTGTGGGAGTAGGTGGTGTAGGCGCTTACGCAGCAGAGATGCTGTGTCGTGCAGGTATAGGCGAGATGACTATCATCGATGCCGATACCGTGCAGACTACCAACATCAATCGCCAACTGCCCGCTACCCATGCCACTCTCGGTCGTCCTAAGGTAGAGGTCTTGACGGAACGTTTCCGCGACATCAACCCCGACATCAAACTACACGCGTTATGCCAATACGTAGCCCCCTCAACTCCCCCCGAAGGGGAGCTTACAGACATCGCACGTATTGCAACCCCCTCTGCTAATATAACAAATATAACAGAACATTCGAAAGTGGCCACTATTACAGTTTCGAATTTATTAAGCTCCCCTTCGGGGGGAGTTGAGGGGGCTTCGTTCGATTTCATCGTCGATGCCATCGACACCATCGCCCCCAAGTGCGCCCTTATCAGCGAGGCTTTACGCCGTGGTATACCCATCGTGAGCAGTATGGGAGCCGGTGCCAAGAGCGACATCACGCAGATACGCTTTGCCGACATTTGGGACACCTACCATTGTGGACTGGCCAAAGCCGTGCGCACACGCCTCAAGAAAGAGGGGGTGCGCCGTTCGCTTCCTGTGGTTTTCTCTACCGAGCAGGCCGACCGCAATGCCATCATCACCATCGAAGGCGAACAAAACAAGAAATCAACCACTGGCACCATCAGTTACATGCCTGCCGTGTTTGGTTGCTACCTCGCAGAATATGTAATACGAAAACTATAAAAGACAACGGACTACAGACAACAGGCTACACGCCACGCCCCCAGACCATTGACAGTTGTCCGTTGTCTATTGACAAAATAAGAAGCACAATGATACAACTTCACGACATACACAAGAGTTTCGGCACGCTCGAAGTGCTCAAGGGCATAGACCTCACCATCAACCAAGGCGAAGTAGTCAGCATCGTAGGCCCCAGTGGTGCAGGTAAAACCACACTGCTACAGATTCTCGGAACCCTCGACCGCCCCGACAGCGGTCAGGTGATTTTCGATGGCATTGACGTCTCTGTATATAAGGAGAAACAACTCTCTGCCTTCCGCAACCAACACATTGGCTTCGTATTTCAGTTCCACCAGTTACTACCCGAGTTCACCGCAGTAGAGAATGTCATGATGCCCGCCCTTATTGGTGGAGCCAGCATGAGCGATGCCCGCCAACGCGCCATGGAGATGCTCGACTACTTGCACCTCACCGACCGCGCCACACACAAACCTTCGGAACTCTCCGGCGGTGAGAAGCAACGTGTAGCCGTAGCCCGCGCCTTGGTAAACCGTCCACAAGTAATCCTTGCCGACGAGCCTTCAGGTAGCCTCGACACGCAAAACAAAGAGGAACTACACCGCCTCTTCTTCGACCTGCGCGACCAATTGGGTCAGACCTTCATCATCGTCACCCACGACGAAAACCTTGCCGCCACCACCGACCGCACCATCCGCCTCCGCGACGGAAGGATTGAACTCTAACGGTAATGAAAAGATAGCACCGACGCAAAGCATTAGCGTTAATTGCGACGCCCCAAACATAAAGTTTTACAAAGATTTGTCATTTTGAGCAGAGCGAAACAACCTTTAGGTCGCCGTTAAGGCAATCTCGACAAGTCTCTTGCAAAGTCCTTGCGCGGGTTCCTTTACGTTGTTCAGGATGACACTACACAATAATCACTACACTCTAAACAACCAAACAATGAGTACAAGACAAGAGCAAATGGAAGCCTTCGGCCGCTTCCTCGATGTATTGGACGAACTGCGCGAGAAATGTCCTTGGGACCGCAAGCAGACCAACGAGAGCCTGCGCCCCAACACCATAGAAGAGGTATACGAACTGTGCGATGCCCTTATCAACGAAGACGACACTAATATCTGCAAAGAACTTGGCGATGTACTGCTCCACATCGCATTTTATGCCAAGATTGGTTCTGAGAAAGGCGTTTTTGATATGAAAGACGTATGTGACCGTTTGTGCGAGAAACTCATATTCCGCCATCCGCACGTGTTTCCACAAGTGGAAAGTGGAAAGATGCAAGATGAAAACTCCAATCCGGATGGCAACAACTCTCCACTTTCATCTTTCAACTCTCCACTCAACGCCACCCAAGTATCTGAGAATTGGGAGCAATTGAAACTCAAGGAAAAGGGAGGGAATAAGCGTGTACTGAGCGGTGTTCCCAATGGACTACCCTCTATCGTCAAAGCCTACCGCATACAAGAGAAAGCCCGCAACGTGGGCTTCGAATGGGATGATGCATCAGGAGCATGGGAGAAGTTGCTCGAAGAGCTTGAGGAACTGAAGGTCGAACTCGACCACGGCAACCACGACCTTGCCGAAGCCGAATTGGGCGATCTGCTCTTTGCTACCATCAACGTAGCCCGCATGAATGGACTCAGCCCCGACAATGCCCTGGAGCGCACAAACCAGAAATTTATCCGCCGCTTCAACTACGTCGAAGAGGGAGCCATCGCCCAAGGTCTCAACCTAAAGGATATGGCCTTAGAAGAGATGGATTCCTTATGGGACGAAGCCAAACGACAAGGTCTATAGCCTATTATTAAGTTAAAGTCAAACAAATCTATCAGCCATGAAAAAGTACACATTAATCTTCACCATCCTATTCTTCAACATATTCTGCGTGCGCGCCAACAAGCCTGACTATGGTTACCTCTTCTCCTATGTCAATGGACGTGGAATTGCCTTTGCCTATAGTTCGGACAGTACCCACTGGACCTCGATAGGACATGGACGAACCTATGTAGATAGTGATTTCGGCACGTGGGGAGCCGAAAAGAAGATGTTTTCTCCACACTTGGTGAGAGACGAAGCAGGCATGTGGCGCTGTGTTTGGTCGCCCAAGGCCGACAATCCACAATTCGCCTACTGCGAAAGCCCCGACCTCATCCACTGGAAACCACAAGATTACCCTTACGTGGAGGGAGGAAGTTGTGTGCGTCCTATTCTCGTCCAGGCCCAAAACGATGAAGGATGGGTAGTCATCTACACCACACTTGACAGCACAATCTATGCCTATGGCTCTACAGATTGCCGCAAATGGAACAAGATGGAAGTCAGCATAAAGGAACGTCCTGCTGATGCAGCACCATGCCAAGGAGTAGATTACAAGACCATCACTCTCCACGACCGTCAGGTAGACGGACAGATACATCGCGTGGAATGGGAACAGATAGACAAGCTCATCAAGCACGATGACTTTCTGGTGAACCGACAGCGCAAATTTGACGAGCACATGGGGCAAGACCCCGTTCGCTTTGCCGACCTAAAGCCCCTCCACGCCCACCTCACCATCCAAGGGAAGGAGCGCAAGGCGATAAGTGAAAATCTCATCGGAATCTTCTTCGAGGACATCAGCTACGGAGCCGATGGAGGTCTATATGGAGAGCTTATCCAGAACCGCGACTTCGAATACTCCAATGCCGACCATGGTGGTTGGCATAGCCTCACGGCATGGTATCTCAAGGGAGTAGGAAGCCACATCACCACGAATACTGAGTGCCCCATACACCCTAACAACTGCCACTATGCGACACTGACAACCGCAACCATAGGAGCCACATTGGAGAACTACGGCTACGACGGCATTGCCCTCAAGGCGGGCGAGCTATATGATCTCAGCCTCATGGCACGCAACAGCGCAGCCAAAGGTAGCAGGCTACAGGTAGCCCTCGTGAACGAAAACAATGAGACATTGGCACAGAAGTCTATCACCGTCAACCGCAACGAATGGAGCACGATGAAGGCAACCTTCAAAGTCGCTAAGGAGGCCGAAAAGGCACGCCTCGTCATCACCCCGCTGACAGCGGGCTGTGTAGACCTTGACATGGTTTCGCTTTTCCCTCGCAAGACCTTCATGAACCGCAAGAATGGCCTCCGAGCCGACCTTGCTCAGGTGATTGCCGATATGAAACCCAAGTTCGTACGCTTCCCTGGAGGCTGTGCTGCGCATGGCAACGGACTTGACAACATGTATCTGTGGAAGCGCACCATAGGCAAGCTCGAAGAACGCCAGCACATGCCCAACATATGGAATTACCACCAGACCTTAGGACTCGGCTACTATGAATACTTCCTCTTCTGCGAGGACATCGGAGCTGAGCCCCTTCCCGTGATACCCGCTGCCGTACCTTGCCAAAACTCATGGCGCGGCGGTCACGGCCAGCAGGGCGGTGTGCCTATGGAGGAGATGGAGACTTTCATACAGGACATCCTCGACCTCATCGAATGGGCCAATGGCGATGCCAAGACCACCAAGTGGGGACGCGTACGTGCCGAGGCGGGACACCCCAAGCCTTTCAACCTCAAATACATCGGTATCGGCAACGAAGACCTCATCTCCGAGACCTTCACCGAACGCTTCAATATGATCTATGATGTCATCCGCGAACGACATCCCGAGATTACCATCTGCGGCACCGTAGGCCCCTTCTACGAAGGCTCCGACTATGAGTGGGGATGGAAGCTGGCCAAAGAGAAAGAAGTGCCCATGGTCGACGAGCACTACTACGTCAGTCCCGGGTGGTACATCCACAACCAGGACTACTACGACCACTACGACCGTAACGCCTCGGCCGTATACCTTGGAGAATATGCCTGTCATCTCCATGGCCGCCACAACAACATCGAGACCGCCTTGTGCGAAGCCCTGCACCTCATCAACGTGGAGCGCAATGCCGACATCGTACACATGACTTCCTATGCCCCACTCCTCGCTCGCCATGGCCACACCAACTGGAACCCAGACCTGATATACTTCAACTCTTCACGCATCGACCTCACCCCAGGATACTATACCCAAAAGATATTCGGCAACAATAGCGGCGACCAGTATGTCGCAGGTCACATGAACGTAGGGAACCGCAGAGACGATGTACGCAAACGCATCGCCACCTCAACCGTCCTCGACAGCAAGACCGGCGACCTCATCATCAAGCTTGTCAACTTGCTCCCCGTATCTGTCATTACCGAAGTAGATGTAAACGATTGCGACATCCCCACCTCTACAGCCCTCTGCACCGTGCTCACAGGTAAGCCCACCGACCAGCGCGCCACACCGACGGAGACCCTCATCGAAGTAGCCGCCAAATTCGACTATACAATGCCTGCCTATTCATTCACCACCATCCGCATAAAGGCACCGCAGAAATAGTTACAGAACGATAATATCAAGCAAAAAGGAGAGGGTGAGCCGTTAACGACTCACCCTCTTCTTCTATCTGTAAGTGTCGTGTCAGAAAATCACCTTACTGCCATTCACAATATACACACCTTTGAGACCTTCGGCGTCAATGATACGGCGACCATGCAAGTCATGAATGACCGTTGTCTGCCCGCCGTTGTCTGTAGTCTTTTCTATATCTGTCGTGCCGCCAAAGTCGAAGCGCAGGCGATTGCTGAGCTGGCCACCCTCGTCCTCGGTATTCGTCTCATCATCAAAGACACCGAGGTCATCCGACTCAAGTCGCAGGTAAGCCTTATTAGCATTGTTGAGGAACCGCCCATCGGTGAGTTTGGGACGATACATGCCTACCATACCTTCTTTCTGCGCCAATACATAATATCTGTATCCAGACTCTGCGGTGATGTAGGTAGCTTCAGCCGTACCGCTCAATAGATTACCCTCTACATTAGCTGGAGTATCATTAGACTCGACAAAAGTATACGTTCCCTCCTTGGCTCTTACGATTACACCCGTCTCGGCAGGGAGTACTCCCGTCACTTGCGTCATCATCAACCTGTCGCCCTCTACACTGGTGGCGATATATACCTTCACATCGTCGGGAATCTCCGCGGCATAGTCGAGGTATAGTGTGGCGTAGCCTGCAGAGGACACCGCCAGATTTGAAATCATAGCACCGATATCTTCTATTATATTAAAGTTTACTTCAACCGCAGGATTCTTTTCTATAAAAGAACTTTTAGTTCCTAATGGTATATGAATGTCCCCATATTTCGCAATTTCAAAACTAGGATAAAAGCCCTCTATTTTTGTGCTATGAATGTATATATCCCAATTAAATCCATAATATCCAAAAGCTAGTTTCCCAATTTCTTCTACACTTTCTGGTATAATGACCTTGCGATATGTATAGTCATATTCTCCTATTGGCATATAAAGGCTGTATTCTCCTATCTTTTTAACAGTATTAGGAATATCTAAAAATGTGATTTTTTCACATCCTACAAATGCGCAATCACCTAATGAAACTAATACATGTTCCGCACCTGCTTCTATAAACCAATTAGGACTAACATAGCTTTCTTTACCTGCTGGACAGCATATTAGTTCAAGATTGCGAACTTTATTTTCTTCCGTAAAATAATAAAGACATCCATCAATTAAATGAGTTCCTTGAGTGCGTTCATCGTTTGTATATACCCCCTCACCTTCAATTTCGATTAACTTATCACATCCCGCAAATGGATTATCACCAATATTGTATGCTAGAAATTGAAGATTTACAGATTCCAGCAAGTCGCAATTTAAAAATGCCAAATCGCCTATCGTACAAAGAAGGGAGGGCATAACAAATAATGGTTCAAAAGACAAACTGGTTATTTTAGTCTCGACAAAAGCTTCTTTTCCTATACATTTACAACATAGCGGTATAGTCAAACTACCACCAAAGTCGCTGTGTGCGAAAGCTCTGTATCCTATATGCTCTACACTTTGTGGTAGAATAAGCGAAGATATTCCTTGGCAATAATAAAAAGCCTCATCACCTATTTGCTTAATAGTCTCAGGTAATGAAATGCAATCAAACTCGCAACCAGAGAAAGCACCCTCACCTATTTGCTTAATAGTCTCAGGTAATGAAATGTTATCAAGCTCGCAACCAGAGAAAGCATAGTCACCAATTCCTACAACAGTAAACTCTGTACTCCACGAGAACCATCCATCAGAAACGACTTCCGGAATTTCCACATTACCTGCATAAGTAGGCATATAACCATCAGAAACGGGACCTTCACCAAAAGTCACCTCACAGGTGGCATCTTCAGTAGATAAAATGTTATAATAAATGCCATCCTCTTCAAAATCGTAGGCATTCACCATAATACAGCACAGCAGCAATGAGAAGGTTAGCAACCAGTGTTTTACTTGTTTAATCATAGTGAGAACTATTTAGTTTATAAATTGAATTGTTCAATCCTTTGCCTATAAGTTCTCCAGATTCGGCGACTATACCCTACATAAAAAGAAAAGCGTGAGAACCTGTACCTGTCACTCGTCTCACAATTGAAGGCTCTCGCATTGCCCAGTTAATCGAAACGAGCAACGCAGACCCCACGCCGATATGTATATGTACGACCAATACGCCACACCTAAACCATTCTTGAAATGGCATTGACACAGCACACAGATACGCTACAAACATATCTCCGTGGCATCTACTGTTGCTTTGTTTTTGATTAACTGTCAAGAATTTGCGAGATTCTCAATTGTCAAAACCAAAGCGTCAAGTAAACGCCTTTCCACAATGTTATCCCCACCCTACTCCTCATTCCTAACAAACGGACCGAGGCATCGGCGTGAAGACGGTGCGAAGATAGTAATTTTAATTGACTTTAATCGTCTTTAGCGCATAAAGTTTGAGAAGCAGGTTGCTTTTCGACAAACTTTCGGCATAGTTCCGGCATAAGTTTCGGCATAAGTTTCGGCATAAAAATATCCAACATCTCGCACGTAATCAAACAATTGCAAACACTTTTGGCATAATTATGCCGTTTCGTTATATTTTTTGTCACAACATCCCTATGTGTACAGTTGGAGGATACACATAGCAGCCTCTTGTAAAGGTTTAGGCTGTTGATAATGATAGTCTTGTACCATAATTCTCCCTATGAGAACAAAGCGTAACGCGATAGCAAGTGCGCCACGCCGCGGTAGCTAATGAGAATCGGCTCGGTAGCAAGCGAGGTGCTCCGCAGTAGATATCACAAAAAATGGGAATAATATGGATGTTTACCCATTAAACAGAAAATCGAGATACAAGAAATACTAAAAAATTTAGGTGATAACATAGCAGTTATCTCACGGTATCTTTTCTTAACCACGAATCTTCACTAATGTGCAAATTAGTGGTTTAGAGAACCATAGAAGTTGTGTGAGGTATATAATACAAGGTTAACTTCTATATTATGGACAAAAAAGAAAGGCATAACGGCATAATCATGCCGAAACTCCGCATATCATCATGTATATCAGCATAATACACGCAAAACTTATGCCGGAATTTATGCCGAAGTTTATGCCGAAATCATATCATTGCATGCCCCCGATGGCATACATCTCTTGAAGAGATAGTAAAAAAGTAGGGCAAGTCTACATAGACCTGCCCTACTTTATCTATAGTATGCTGTAGATTACTCTACCGTAGCATTGAAGTCAATCACTGTGCGACGATTGGCGATGGTGCGCTCATAGTCTTCACGTGAACCAACAACAATCTTCTCGAACTCACGCTGACCTGTACCAGCAGGGATGAGGTGACCACAGATAACATTCTCCTTCATACCCTCGAGACGGTCGCTCTTTCCGTTGATAGCAGCGTCGTTGAGCACCTTTGTTGTCTCCTGGAACGATGCAGCTGACATGAAGCTTGAGGTCTGCAATGCTGCACGTGTAATACCCTGAAGGATCTGAGTAGATGTCGCGGGTACAGCATCGCGCACCTGCACGAGCTTGAGATCGCGGCGCTTGAGTGAGCTGTTCTCATCGCGGAGCTTGCGGGCAGTCACAATCTGACCAGCAGCAAGGTTCTCTGAGTCACCAGCATCAACTACTACCTTCTTACCCCAGATGCGATCGTTCTCCTCCATGAAGTCGAGCTTATCAACAATCTGAGCCTCGAGGAAGCGAGTATCACCAGCCTCTTCAATCTGTACCTTACGCATCATCTGGCGTACGATAATTTCGAAGTGCTTATCGTTGATCTTTACACCCTGCAGACGGTATACGTCCTGTACCTCATTAACGATGTACTCCTGTACTGCGGTGGGACCCTTGATGGCAAGGATATCCTGCGGAGTGATAGCGCCGTCAGAGAGCGGTGTACCAGCACGAACGTAGTCGTTCTCCTGTACAAGAATCTGCTTAGAGAGTGAGATGAGATATTTCTTCACATCGCCAGTCTTAGAGGTAACGATAACCTCGCGGTTACCACGCTTAACCTTACCCATGGTGATTTCACCATCGATTTCAGATACGACAGCGGGGTTAGACGGGTTACGTGCCTCGAAGAGCTCGGTAACACGGGGAAGACCACCGGTGATATCACCAGCCTTACCCTGAGCACGAGGAATCTTCACAAGAACGTCACCAGCCTTGAGCAACTGACCATCCTCGACAACTACGTGACCACCCACGGGGAGGTTGTAGGTACGGATAACCATACCATCCTCGTTCAAGATGTGAGCAGAAGGTATCTTGGTTTTGTCCTTAGACTCGATGATAATTACCTCGCGGAGACCGGTAGCATCGTCGGCATCAACACGGTAAGTCACACCCTCGATTACAGACTCGAACTGAACGCGACCTGCAGCCTCGGTAATGATAACGGCGTTGAAGGGGTCCCACTTAGCAATCATTGTGCCCTTCTCCACGATGGTCTTGTCAGCTACGAACAAGGTAGAGCCGTAAGGCAATGACTGTGTAGAGAGTACGATATTGGTATTCTGGTCAACGAAGCGAACCTCACCCAGACGGCCTACAACAATCTTAACTGCTTCGCCTGTCTCATCAACAGCGTCAACGGTACGGAGCTCGTCGAACTCTACGCGGCAATTGTTCTTAGCCACGATAGTTGCGTTAGCGGCGATGTTAGAAGCGGTACCACCGGCGTGGAAGGTACGAAGTGTAAGCTGTGTACCAGGCTCACCGATTGACTGAGCAGCGATAACGCCGACAGCCTCACCCTTCTCAACCATACGGCTGGTAGCCAAGTTGCGACCATAACACTTAGCGCAGACACCCTTCTTAGACTCACAGGTGAGCACTGAACGAATCTCGACGCTCTCGATGGGAGAGTCTTCGATCTTCTTGGCGATGTCTTCGGTGATTTCCTCACCACCGGCAACAAGGAGTTCGCCAGTAGTAGGATGGATAATATCGTGAACAGACACACGACCGAGGATACGCTCAGAGAGTGATGCGATAACCTCATCGTTGTTCTTCAAAGCTGTGCATACGAGACCACGGAGTGTACCACAATCCTCTTCGTTGATGATAACGTCGTGTGATACGTCTACAAGACGACGTGTCAAGTAACCGGCGTCGGCAGTCTTCAAAGCGGTATCGGCAAGACCCTTACGAGCACCGTGGGTAGAGATAAAGTACTCCAACACCGAAAGACCCTCCTTAAAGTTCGAAAGAATCGGGTTCTCAATGATCTGACCACCTTCTGCACCTGCCTTCTGGGGCTTAGCCATAAGACCACGCATACCAGAGAGCTGACGAATCTGCTCCTTACTACCACGGGCACCAGAATCCAACATCATGTATACTGAGTTGAAGCCCTGATCGTCAGTAGAGATAGTCTTCATCAAGATGCGAGAGAGGTCGTCGTTAACGTGAGTCCATACATCGATAACCTTGTTGTAACGCTCGTTGTCGGTGATGAAACCCATGTTATACTCGTTCATAATCTCCTCAACCTCTTCGTTACCCTTAGCTACGAGTTGCTCCTTCTCCTCAGGGATGATGATATCACCCAAGTTGAATGACAAACCACCCTGGAAGGCCATCTTGTAACCGAGGTCCTTGATACCATCGAGGAACTCTGCAGCACGAGCTACACCCACAGTCTTGATGACGTTGCTGATGATGTCGCGCAATGACTTCTTAGAGATAATGGTATTGAGGAAGCCGCACTCTACGGGAACCACTTCGTTAACAATAACGCGACCAACAGAAGTCTCGCGCATCATCTTCACGATGTTGCCATTCTCATCAAGGTCGTCAACCAACACCTTTACAGGAGCGTGGATATCTACCTTACCCTCGTTGTAGGCGATGAGCGCCTCCTCGGGACCGTAGAAAGTGAGACCCTGACCCTTAGCACCTTCGCGCAGCTTGGTAATGTAGTACAAACCAAGTACCATATCCTGAGCAGGCACGGTGATAGGTGCACCGTTGGCGGGGTTAAGGATGTTATGTGACTGAAGCATCAACATCTGTGCTTCAAGAATTGCTTCATTGCTCAAGGGCAAGTGAACAGCCATCTGGTCACCGTCGA